>VBDZ01000138.1 GCA_005881215.1 Chloroflexota bacterium
AAACCATGGACGGCCGGTCGGTGGACGTGGCGCCGAGGCAGGTCCTGCGCCGGCAGGTCGAGCGCGCGCGCAAGCTCGGGTTCAACCCGAAGACCGGGTCGGAGCTCGAGTTCTACCTGTTCCGCGACAGCTACGAGCAAGCCGCCGCCAAGGATTACCGTGGGTTGGAGCCCTACGGCCGCTACATCGAGGACTATCACATCCTGCAGGGCACCAAGGCCGAGTGGTTCAACCGGCTGATCCGCAACGGGATGGAAGCCGCCGGGGTGCCGGTCGAGAACAGCAAGGGCGAGTGGGGGTTCGGGCAGCAGGAAATCAACCTGCGCTTTGCCGAATCGCTGGAGATGGCCGACCGCCACGTCGTCTACAAGAACGGGGTCAAGGAGATCGCCGCCCTCAACCAGGTGGCGGTCACCTTCATGGCGAAGTGGTCGATGGCGCAGGCCGGCAGCTCGTTTCACCTGCATTCGTCGCTGTGGGACGTAAAGAGCGATAAGGCGCTCTTCCATTCCGCTGACGGCGGACCGCACGGGATGTCGCCCCTGTTCCAGCACTACCTCGCCGGTTTGATCGCGCTGGCCCGCGACTTCTCTCTGTTCTACGCGCCCTTCGTCAACTCCTACAAGCGCTACCAGGCGACGTCCTTCGCACCGACGTCAATCGTGTGGAGCTGGGACAACCGGACCTGCGGCTTCCGGATCATCGGACACGCCTCGGGACTACGGGTGGAATGCCGCATCCCGGGTGCGGACGCCAACCCCTACCTGGCTTTTGCGGCGACCATCGCGGCCGGACTGCATGGCATCCAGAACAAGCTCGAGCTGCCGCCTGAGTTCCGCGGCGACGCCTATACCGCCAAGAACCTGCCGCGGGTACCCGGCAATTTGACCGAGGCGATCAATGCGCTGGAGAAGAGCCAGGTGGCCCGAGAGGCCTTCGGAGATGCGGTCGTCGAGCACTACCTGCACTCGGCGCGGCTCGAGCGGCAGAGCTTCGACAGCGCCGTCACTGACTGGGAGCTCCGCAGGAACTTCGAGCGGATTTAGCCGAACCCTAGCGTCGGCGAGAAGCCGCAGACCTGATCGCGCCTGGGACGCAGGTCTGCCCGGCGCAGGAGCCGGGTTAGCTCGCCGTTGCTCGCGGCATGGATCCGAGGTGGGAGGTCGTTTTATTTGCCCTCTACGTTGTGCCCAGCCTGGTTGTAGCGGCCCGGCGGCCGACCAAGACCCTGCTCGTGATCGCAGTGAATCTCCTGTTGGGCTGGACCATCATCGGCTGGTTCGTTTCCGTTGCCCTCGCACTCTTGCTGCCGCCGGCAGCGGCGCAGCCGTCTCAGTCCGGGGCCCTGCAGGCGAACGGTGCCGCCACGGCCGCGATCCCGGAGCCGCCCGCCATGCCCACGTTTGTCATCGATCCAATACGGGTGGCGGCGCTGAGCCTGGTCGCGTCACTCGTCTATCAGTACTGGTGGTTCTGGCGATTCTTCGAGTTCGCCCGGCGCGAGCGATTTCCCCGAAGTCGGAGCTTTTGGTGGATTTTGGTTCCCTTCTATGGGTGGGCTGTCGTCGGACGTCTATTCCAGGATCTGGAAACGCGTCTCGGACCCCTTCGGCCGGCCGGCTATAGCGCCCAGGCCGCCCTTGCGCTGGTGATTGCCAGCGACGTCAGCGCCGGCTGGGCTGTGACGCTCCGCTCCTTCCCGCTGGTCGTGGGAACTCTGGCCCTGAGTGGGGTTTTTTGCGCCAGCGCTCTCTACCAGGTCCAGGCGGCGGTCAACGCCTACCTCCGGATCACGCATCGCGACGCTCGGCCGGCCGGGCTCTTTGTCGGCGAGGGCATCGCACTCGCCGGTGGCCTGGTCCTGCTCGGCCTGCTCGTGCTCGGGGGCGTGCCCAACGCGTCCGGTCAGCCCATGGCCAGTCGCACGACGCTTCCCACCGCAACCCCGGCGCCGTTTACCTCCAGGCAGCCCCAGCCGACCGGTGCGCCGATCCCGGCGACGGGAAACGTGTTGAGCATGACGAGCCAACCGCGTGACTACATCGGGCAGGGTCAGTCGGTCACGCTAACGGAACCCTCGTGGCGATTTGGCGTGTCGCCATTCAACACGGTGGAGAGCATCACGATCCACGCGCAGTCGACCAACGGTACTAGCTACCACTGGTGGGATCTCGAATTCGCCGCTTCCCGAGGCCAGCAGCTGCACACGGGAAGCTATGCGAATGCCCAGCGCGCCCCCTTCCGCACCGGAACCGCGCCGGGACTCGACGTCGGTGGAGAGGGCCGCGGCTGCAACAACCTTTTCGGCACTTTTACGATCTCAAGGCTCGTCGTCGACAGCCAGGGCAACGTGCAAAGCTTCGAGGCGACCTTTGAGCAACATTGCGAGCAGCCGACCGCGCCGGCGCTGCGCGGCTATGTCCGCTTTGGCAGCGCAGGCTCGAGCCAGCAGGCTCAGCTCCAGTCCCGGTCGCCCGGCCACGCAGCCTAAGCCAGGGCGCTCTGTTCTGAAGCTGCCAGTCCACAGTTGTATTTTGACAACCATCTCCATGATGCTTTAAGATGCTCAGAGTATGGACAAAGAGCAGGTGCTCCGGGCCGTAGCCGCTCTTTCCACCGAACGTCCCGAGTGGCTCCCCGTTCTGGAAGCCGCCCTCGTCGTAGCGGAGCGTTGCGAACCCTACGGAGGGGAGTTCGCGGGCGCCTGGGTGTTGGAGGAACTCAAACAGCAAACCGGTCATCCGATCTGGCTTCCCAATTTGCGTGTGCTGATCAGCTACGGGTTCCTGGAGAAGGCAGGCGAATCGACGCGGGGTGGACGGCGCGCCTATTACCGCGTTAAGGACCGACAAACCATCGGTCAGGTGCTTGCGGAGCATCGGCCAGACCCGCGTCACGTTGAGCGCCGTCCCGCTCCCCCGGCGTCGCGATTTCGCTTTGTTGGCGCGGGCAATTCGGGCAAGCCCGGATCGGATACGGCACGGCGGTCCGGCGACTTTCCCTATCAGCCGCGGTCGTGGCGCTGATCTGCGACACGGGGCCCCTTTATGCGGCGATGGATATCGCAGACCAGGATCACGTCGCCTGCGCCCGGCTCTTAGAGACGACCGACGAGCAAGTCCTCGTTCCAGCTCCGGTGGTTGTTGAGCTGGACTGGCTTGTCGGCCAACGCCTTGGTCCAGACGCATTTCTGAGCTTCCTGGCGGACTCCCTGGATGGGCTCCTTGAAGTGGTCGATCTCCAGACGCAAGACTATCTGCGGGTCCGAGAACTGCTTGACCGCTATCGCGATCTAGCGCTCGGCTTCGTCGACGCTGCGGTTCTAAGTGTCGTCGAGCGTCTCGGAGAAACGAAACTGGCAACGCTCGACCACCGCCATTTCACCATCGTGCGTCCGCGCCACGTTCCGGCGATACGCCTCGTGCCCTAAGCGGTGCTCCGTTACGCTTGTACGTGATGGCGAACCAAACCGCGATCCAGGCGCCCCCCGTTAACGTGTACGAGGCGAGCGACCAGATCACGGTCGCAATCCCGATCCCGGGGGCGCATCACGACACCGTATCGGTCAGCCTTAACGGCCGTCGGCTGATCGTCGAAGCCGAAGCCCGTTACCCGCAGGAACAGCAGCACTACCTGCAGCACGAGTGGTCGGTCGGGACATCGCACCGGGAGATCGATCTGCCGAAACCGGTGCGGGGCGCTGGCGCGAAAGCGATGTTGACGCACGGCATCCTGACGATCTCGTTGCCGATCGGCGGCGACGATCGCTCTTCGCGGATCGAGATCCCGGTCACCGAACCTCCGGTTCACCAGGGCCAGTCACACTAACCGTGCGCGCCCGCGCGGCGCCGTGGTGGACGATCCTCGAACTGCTCCATCCGATCCCCTCCTTGTTAACGACCCTGGCGGCGGCTGGCTTCGCCTGGGTCTTCGGCATCGGCCTGGGTGACAGCCGGCTGTGGTGGATAGGCGGCATTATGCTGTTGGTCCAGTTTTCGATCAGTGCGCTAAATGACTGGGCGGATGCCGACCTCGACCGGCGGGCCGCACGCCGGCGACCGATTCCCCTGGGCTTGGTCTCGCCTGGCGCGGCGTTGAATGTGTCCGTCGTGTGCGCCGTCGGCGCCTTCCTGCTCAGCGCGGTCTCCGGGCTGGGTCCGGTCCCACTGTTGCTGGTCGGTGTGGGGATCGCTTGCGGCTGGGGGTACGATCTCTGGCTCAAAAGCAAGCCGCTCAGCTTTCTGCCCTTTGTGATCGCGTTTCCGCTGATGCCCTTCTGGATCGGGCTGATCGCCGGCCGTCCGGCGAGCGCCTTGCAGGTCCTGTTCCTCGGCGGCAGTCCGCTTGCGGCCGTGATCCACCTCGCCGATAGCATTCCCGACCGTGATCGAGACCGGGAAGCGGGACTCACGACGCTGGCGGTCGCGCTGGGAAGGCCGGGGGCCGACCTCGTGGGCGTGGGTCTCCTGCTGATGGGGACCCTTGTCTCGATTGTGCTCGTCGTCGGCCACGGTAGTACGCCGATCGAGGGGCTTTCGCTGGCTGCCGCTGGGGCAAGCGTCCTGGTCGCCAGCCTCGGGATGCGTGGATCCGGTGGCCGATGGCTGCCAGTTATCGGCAAATGGGCGGTGATCGCTGCAGCGGGCCTCGCCGCGGTGCCACTCGTGGTTGTGTCCAGTGGCCGGTAACGGCCGTCGCATCGATGAAACAGAGGTGGGCGAACACTACGCCGACTGGTTCACCCGAGGCCTGCGCGGCATCGGCATGCGGTACGTCTTCTCGCGCCGTGGCCTGTGGGTCATCAACACACCATATCGACGCATCCTGGCCGTCGCCAGCATCGGCCCCCAGGACCGCGTCCTGGACCTCGGTTGCGGCATCGGGAACATCCTGATCGCGCTCTCCGAGCGGATCGCCTTTGCCCAGCCGCCGGTTGGGGTCGACGTGTCCTCAACGCTGATCGACATCGGACGGCGTGAGGTGGCAAAGGCTGGCTTCGACGGCAAGATCGATCTCCGAGTCGCCGCCGCGACCCAGCTGCCCTTTGCCGACGCGAGCTTCGACGTCGCGCTGAGCTCGCACGTGATCAAGCATCTGGATGACGACGCGCTGGCGCTGAGCTTTGGGGAAGTTGCCCGCGTTCTGCGCCCGGGTGGGCGATTCCTGGTGTGGGAATTCAAGCGGAGTCCACTGTCCGCTCCCATCTTCGTCAGCGCCAAAGCCACCGGGCTTCCACCCGCCTTCATCCTTCGCAGCGAAACGACCCTGCGCGCCGCGCTGACGCGGGCGGGGTTTTCCCGCATCGAGCGGGTTCGGACCGGATTGTTCCTCCTACCGCCCGTGCCGCGCATCGCGCTGCTGGCGTCGCGCTGACCGCCCCTAGTATTAAAAGGATGGCGCGAACCCTGACCGGCACCATGCAGGCGATCGCCGTCACGCCAAAGCAACCCGGCAGCGCGAAGCAGATCGAGTTGGCCATGCCGCAGGCCAGTGCCGGGCCGGCGCTGATCCGGGTGCTCGAAGTCGGGATCGACGGCACCGACACCGAGATCAACAACGGCGAGTACGGTGAACCGCCGCCCGGTTCTCCGGTGCTGGTGATCGGGCACGAGGCCCTGGGGGTGGTGGAGGCAATCGGGAGCGGCGTGCAGGGCTTTGCTCCGGGAGACCTGGTGGTGTCGACGGTACGCCGGCCTGACGAGTGTCCCAACTGCCAGGCGGGCGAGAGCGACATGTGCCTCTTCGGCAACTACACCGAGCGCGGGATCAAAGGCGCACACGGCTACATGGGCCAGTACTACAGCGAGAGGCCGGCGTTCATGGTCAAAATTCCGCCGGCGCTGCGGCCGTTCGCGGTGTTGCTCGAGCCCTTGAGCATCGTGGAGAAGGCGACGGTACAGGCCTGGAAGATCCAGGAGCGGATGGTCTGGCAGCCGAAACGCGCCGTGGTGCTCGGCGCCGGCTCGATCGGGATCCTGGCCACCATCCTGCTCCGCCTGCGCGGTCTCGAGGTGCACGTCTACGCGAAGACGCCGAAGGACAGCCTGCAGGCCGACGTCATCGCACAACTTGGCGCCAGCTACGACAGCGTCGACGACCACCCGATCATCGGGATCGAGGCCGAGCTCGGGCAGATCGATTACATGCTGGAGGCCACCGGCAGCAGCACGGTGGCCTTCGAGGCGATGGCCCAGGTCGGCGTCAATGGCGTGATCTGCCTGACGGGGGTCTCCGGCGGAAACAGCCGGATCGAGATTCCATCCGACGTTATCAACCTGGATATGGTGCTCGGCAACCGGGTGGCGTTCGGCTCGGTCAACGCCAACCGGCGATATTTCGAGCTAGGGGTGCAGCACTTCCAGCAGGCGGAGCAGCGATGGCCCGGCATCTTCGAGCGTCTGATCACGCGGCGGGTGCCGTTCGCCGACTTCAAGTCGGCGCTCGATCGCCGGCCCGAAGACATCAAGACCCTCCTCACCATCGCGGACGAGTAAGACCGGCGTGGCGCTGCGCATCGGTCCGGAAACCTGCCACGACCTCGACGCCGCGCTCAGCCGCGAGTGGCTGGTGACCAACGGGCTGGGTGGCTACGCCTCCAGCACCATTGCGGGTGTCAACACGCGGCGATACCACGCGCTGCTGGTGGCGTCACTCAACCTGCCGGTACAGCGAATCGTGTTGCTCGCGGGGCTGGAGGAATGGCTGCTGACGGCCGGCATCGATGCCCAGCCTCTCTCTGCGCAGGAGTACTGGGATGGCACGGTCTATCCGGATGGCTTTCGGCGGCTGACTGAGGTCGAGGTCGACGGCATGCTCCCAATCTTTCGCTGGACCATCGATGGTCGCATCATCGAAAAGCGCGTCTGGCTGGAACATGGCGTGAACCGCACCGTGATCAGTTACCGGTTGCTGGCCGGCCCGCCGCTGACCTTGCGGCTTCGCCCGCTGTTCGCGCACCGCGACTATCACGAGCAGCGCCACGGACAGGGCGGCTTCGACATGGCCGAGACCAACGACGGATGGGTCATCGACGCCGGCGGCGTGCGCAGCTATTTCGAGGTCCGGCCGGCGCCCGCTGTGCGCAGCCGCCCGGATTGGTATTGGCGGGTGCTTCACCGCGCCGAACGGGAACGCGGTCTTGACGACGAGGAAGATCTCTTTACGCCCGGCGTGATCGAGATCGGGCTCGACCAGCGCACCGAGGTGGTGGTCGTCGCGGGCACCGAGCCGGTGCCGGCCGGATGGAGCGCGGCTGCCTCATTGGGTGCGGCCCAGGAGCGGGAAGCGTCCGCTATTGATCCGATGGCGGACAACCCCCTCGCCAGCCAGCTGTTGGTAGCCGCCCAGCAGTTTCGGGTGGCAAAGGATCCTCGGGGGAGGACCGTGCTGGCCGGCTATCACTGGTTCACCGACTGGGGCCGCGACAGCATGATCAGCCTTCCCGGGTTGGTGACACGGCCGGGCACCCTGTGGGAGGCGCGCGCGGTGCTCGAGACCAACTTCCGATACCTCGACCAGGGGTTGATCCCCAACCGATTCCCCGATGGCGGCCAGGCGCCCGAGTACGACACGATGGACGCCACCCTCTGGATGTTCCAGGCACTTGCCGCCTATCTCCGGGTCAGCGGCGATTGGCGCTTCATCCTCGAACGGCTCGAAGCGCTCGAGGGCATCATCGACTGGCACGTTCGCGGCACGCGACACCACATTCGGATGGACGAGGCGGATGGCCTGCTCGCCGGTGGGGAAGAGGGGTACGCGCTGACCTGGATGGATGCCCGGGTGGGGGACTGGGTCGTGACGCCGCGGCGCGGGAAGCCGATCGAGATCAACGCCCTCTGGTACAACGCGCTCCGGCTGACGGCCGACTGGTGCGAGCGCGCGGCGCGACCGGCTGGCCACTACCGGGAGATGGCGGCTCAGGTGTACGAGTCGGCCCAGCTCCGTTTCTGGGATCGAGGCGGCGGCCATTGCTATGACGTGGTCGATGGACCACAGGGTGACGACCCGAGCCTGCGGCCGAACCAGGTGATCGCCCTCGCGCTCGTCTATCCGCTGATGGAGGGGGATCGCGCCCGCCAGGTGGTGGCGGCGGTCGGCGGGCGGTTGCTCACCCCGTATGGGTTGCGCACGCTGGACCGGGACGATCCTCGATACCAGCCGGCCTACCGTGGGGACCAGCGCAACCGCGACGCCGCCTATCACATGGGGATGGTCTGGCCCTGGCTGCTCGGCCCCTATCTCGATGCGCACCTGCGCGTCCACGGTGATCGCGAGGCCGTCCGGCGGCTGCTCCAGCCGTTCCAGCAGCACCTCGTTGAAGCCGGGCTGGGGACGATCAGCGAGATCTTCGAACCCGAGCCGCCCTTTCGGCCGGTGGGCTGCATCGCTCAGGCATGGAGCGTTGCGGAAGTTCTCCGCCACGCGCTCGCATGACGATCGTCGACGTCAGCGTGCCGATCCACGATGCGATGACCGTCTATCGGGGCAACCCGGCGGTGCGGATCCGGCCGGCCATGACTCTGGCCAAGGACCGCGTCAACCTCAGCGAGCTCTGCCTTGGGTCGCACACCGGCACCCACGTCGATGCGCCGAGCCATTTCATCAAGGGCGGCCGGGGCATCGACCGGCTCGACCTTCGGCGCTTCATCGGTCCAGCGTGGGTGGCCGACGTTCGTCGCGTCGCCGGCGGCATCGGCGCCGAGGCGTTGCAGCGGGCGCGCATCCCGAAAGGGAGTCGCCGCGTGCTGCTGCGGACCAGCAACTCGCGCCTCTGGCATCCGGCGCGGCCGTTCCGAACGGACTTCGTCTACCTGGCCGCGAACGGCGCCGACTGGATGATCGAGCGGGGGGTCGAGCTGGTTGGGATCGACTACCTGTCGATCGAGGGATACGGTGTACCCGGGGCGCCAACCCACAAGCGATTACTCGGCGCCGGCATCCCGATCGTGGAGGGCCTCGATCTGTTCAGGGTCCGCCCCGGCCGCTGGCAACTGGTGGCGTTGCCGCTGCGGATCGCGAATGGCGATGCCGGACTGACGCGCGCGGTGCTCTGGAGGACCTAGCGAATCGGGAGGTCGGTCTCCATCTGGTCGAGGATCTCCTGCCGGATGGCCGCCTCGTCGCGTTCCCGGAGGCTCTTCAGGTTCTGGAACGGCCGATCGAGACCGGTGCGACCGTGGATCACCCAGGCGCCGCCCTGGGCGAAGGCCATCAGGTTGATCTCGTACGGGCGTCCCTTACTCTTCCACGCCAGCGTCCATCGGGGCGGGCGAGGTTCGTAGCTGATGCGACCCGACCCGCCAAGCTTTTCCCGATTGACGGCCTCGAGCTGCTGGCGGACCAGGGAGTCGAGCGCCACGAGCAGCTCAAAGACTCGAGCGCGGTAGTTTTCGACCCGGCCCTGGAGGTTGAAATCGGCTTCGGTCACCGGCACGTTGCTGATAATACGTTCTCCCCAAGATATCCACAGATTGTGGATAAAAATCGATCTTGACACAACATGTTGTGGAGTTGCACAATAGGGCGGCCCCGGATGGAAACCGCGATCGATGTCCAGCTGCTGACCCACACGCCCGATCCGGTGCGGGTGATGTACGTCGCCTTCCGCACCTGCTACTCGCGGTTCACCCCGCAGCAGATCTGGGCCGACATCGAGTCCGGAAAGATCTCCGAGGAGAAGATGAAGACGTTCATCTTCGACAAATTGAAGAGCGGCCACTCTTCGCCGCGGACCCAGGTCTACTTCACGTTCGCGGTCAGTGGGCTCTCCCGCTCGGCCAGTCACCAACTGGTCCGCCACAACAACGGCATCACCTTCGATCAGCAGTCGCAGCGCTATTACGCCTTCAAGGACGCGGATTTTCCGTTCGTCGTCCCGGAGACCTGGGAACAGGCCGGATTACGCGGGGAATATCTCGCGTTCATGCGCCGCGTGGGTGAGCTCTACGACCAGGCGCTCAAGGCGGGCGTTCCTGCGGAGGACGCCCGCTTTCTCCTCCCGAATGCGGCCTCGACCAACCTGACGTTCACGGTGAACTTCGAGGAGTTTCTGCATATCGCCGACCTCCGGCTCTGCTGGCGGGCCCAATGGGAGATCCGGCATATGTGGGCCCGGGCGCGCAACGCCTTGAAGGCCCGATTCCCGGAACTGGCCAAGCCGGTGCAGCCCAAGTGCGGTGACCAGCGGCTCGGGTACTGCGACGAGCCGTTGGCCGAGTACCTCAAATGCCCGCTGGGCGCGCGCCGAATTCGGCTGCACAAGGACGAAATCGTGGCGGCCGCGAAGGAAGGCCGGACGCTGGACTCGGCGCCCCTGACGGACGACCACATCGCGCTGCTGAGCCCGAGCTCGGAGCGGGAACCGGTTCCCGTCGCCTAACCCCGAAACCGATTCGCCTCGAATCGCGTTAGGTCTTCGATCGGCCATGCTCCCAAGAGTCAGCCTGTTTGGCGTGGGGATGACCCTGAGCGGGATTTGCTGGGATGCGTACCTGCATGCCATCGACCCGACCCGCGTCCTGCACGAAGGACTGGTCGCCCTCGGAAATCCCGGACACCTGCTGATCGCGGCCGGCATCGGCCTGAGCACGCTCGCCCAGGCCGCCATGGTCTACGGCCGGTTGGGGCGCAGATGGCAGCGCGGGGTCTTCGCCGGGGGCACGCTGGCTGCCGTCCTTTTGGTGGCACTGGTGCTGGCCTGGTCGTCGGCGCGTCAAGCCCGCACCGTCGCGGGGACCGGCCACTCACATCAGCCGTCTCGTGCCGCGACCCCGGACGAGGTGCGCGCATCGAATGCGTTGCTGGCCGAGACGACGGCCGGCGTCGCCAGGTACCGAGATCCCGCCGCCGCCATCGCGGATGGCTACCACCCCGCGACGCCCAGCAGCGCGCTCATCAGCGAATGGATCAATCCAAGCTATTCGAAGGCCGCCCGCGTGCTCGATCCGCGCCATCCGGAGCGGCTGATGTACGTCAACGGACCCGGCGGCCCGATTCTGGCGGGCGCCATGTTCGTGATGCCGTCCGTCGCCTTCGATGGGCCGGCCCTCGGCGGACCCCTCACGCCGTGGCACCGCCATACGGACCTCTGCTTCCTGCCCAACGGCACGCTGGTGGGGACGAACGGCTATGGCTTCGCCTGCCCATTGGGGTCGCGGACCCTCATCACCCCCGCCATGCTGCACGTCTGGGTCGTATATAACCCGGCCGGCCCGTTCGCCGAAGACCTGTCACCGCGGGCGATCGTGAGGATGCTCGACGGTGCCTGAGTTCAGGACGCGGTTGCTGACCATCCTGGTCATTCCTGTTGTCGCGAGCTGCGGCGCGAGCCGCGCCACCGCGTTGACCACGCGCAGCCCCACGCCGTCCGGCACCCTATCCGCCACGACGGCCACGCCGACATCGGCCGCGTCGACGCCGGCGACGTCGACCGCATCGGCCAACTGCCGTTTGCCCCTCGTGCCATCGACGGGTACCGCCGGATTCATCAGTTATCCAGGCGGAACCTTTAGGGCCGATCCGGCAGCGGCCATCAAGACGAAGGCCAACGGGCTGGCGTATGACCGAGGGTTCGCTCGCTGGCTGCCGGTTCCGTGGGCGCTGGTCTCATCCGACGGCCGTCACTACAGCTACGGTGAGTACCCGGACTTCTCGACGTACCCGCTTCCCGACAGCGTGCTGCACGTCGTCGACGTCGCCACCGGGCGCGACCGCATCGTCGCCCGCGGCCAGTACGTCGTCTCCGACTACGAGACGGAGGGCATCTATCTGACCCAACTGGTCGGTGGTCATGACGGGCCCGGGCCGCAAATCGGCGCCTTGCTCAACGTCAGCACCGGATCGATCCGTCAACTGACCGGCGGCGCCCAGTACGGTTACGTCATCGGCGGCGGCTGGGGCTGGCAGGCACAGTTCAACACCGCGGACACTACGACCCATGAAGGGATGGGGTTCTGGACCAATGAGCTCTTCGCCGTCAGGCTCACCGATGGCAGCACCACCCGCTGGTTCTATCGACCTGGCGTCGATTCGGTCGATGTCATCGGGTTCGACCGCCAGCTGAATCCGGTGATCAACGTCGGGACGGGAAACTCGGCCGTGATTCTCGACCTGACCGCGCCCAATGCGGCCACCCAGCTCTGGTCGGGTCCGCAGGGCACATTTTGGTCTGCCCTTGGCGATGGTGTCGGGATCTGGTTGAGCGGCCAAGCGGCGGGAACCTATTTGTGGACGCCGGGCGGACCACTCAAGAAGGTCTCGGCATCCGGCGGCGTTCCCGCGGGCGGCTGTCACTAGTAGGATTCTGTCCGTGCGCAGCGCGCCGTCATCCACGCTGGTCCGGCACTGGCTTCCCGAGCGGTCGCTGGCGAGTGACGCCGGTCTGGTGCTCGCCTTCAGTCTGTTCACCGGCCTGATGGCGCACATCGCGATCCCGCTTCCATTCACCCCGGTGCCCATCACCGGGCAGACGTTCGCGGTGCTGTTGTGCGGCGCGGCCCTGGGCGCACGGCTCGGCACCGCATCGATGCTCCTCTACATCACCGAAGGCGTCGCCGGTCTTCCGGTGTTCGCGGTCGCGCCGGGCGCGGCCAGCTACGGATACCTGGCCGGATTCGTGGCGGCGGCGTTCATTGTTGGCTGGTTTGCCGACCTTGGCTGGACGAAAGACTTGTCGCGGACCATTACCGCGATGATCGCCGGAGAGGTCGCGATTTACTTTTTCGGGTTGCTCTGGCTCGCCCACTTCGTTCCGCCGACGAAGGTGCTCGACTTCGGGCTCTACCCGTTTCTGATCGGCGACGCGATCAAGCTGGCCGCGGCGGCGGTGGTGCTGCCGGCAGGGTGGCGGCTGCGCCGCGCGCGGTGATCACCTACTGCTCGAGCTGCGGGTCGAAAACCGAGCGCCGCGTCGTGGCGAGACAATCGCTCAGCGTCTGCCCGTCCTGCGAGCGGATCTTCTTCCGCAACCCGAAAGTCGTGGTGACCGCGCTGATCGAGGACCAGGGCCGCGTCCTGCTGGTGCTGCGCGACATCGAACCCGGGCGCGGACTCTGGGGATTGCCGGGTGGGTACGTCGATTGGGACGAACATCCCGAGGCTGCCCTGGCGCGGGAATGCCTCGAGGAGACCGGCGCCGTGGTCGAACCCGAGAACCTGGTCGGGGTGCAGCACGTCGTGCTGGGAGATGAGGGGATCGTCATCCTCGCGTATCGCGCGCGACTGACCGGCGGCGAGCTGGAGGCCCGCGATGAAGTCCAGGAGATCGGATGGTTCACACCGGATGCCCTGCCGCCGCTGGCCTTCACGAGCCATCGCCGCATCCTGCAGGGCTGGTCCAAGCAAGTCCTCGCCCGTGGCGCGGCCTAGCCCAACGCGCGGCGACGCCGCAGTGGCGCGCAAGAGCATCGTCACCAAGACCGGCGACGGGGGAGACACCGGCCTTCTCTATGGAGGCCGGGTTTCAAAGACTGATCCGCGGACCGAGGCTTACGGCTCGGTCGACGAAGCGATCTCTGCGTTGGGTTCCGCGCGGGCGCTGATCAAGGATCGCGGCCGCCACGCCGTCATCCTGCGGATCCAGAGCGAGCTGTTCACCGTCGGCGCCGAGCTGGCGACCGACGCCGCCCAATACGACAAGCTGCAGCAGCACTTCATGGTGGTGACAGCTGACTTCACCAGGCGGATCGAGGACGAGATCGTGGAGCTCGAGCAACGGATCACGCTGCCCGACGCCTTCGTCATCCCGGGCGGAACCCCGGCGGCCGCCGCGCTGGACGTGGCCCGGACGGTGACCCGGCGAGCGGAGCGCCGCATCGTTGGGCTGCAGCAGGCGGGTCAGCTCAAAAATCTGGCTCGCGACGAGGAGGGAATGGCCGTCAAACCGCTGACGGGACGGCGAGCGGACCGCACGCCTGCAGCGCCAGCTCGCACTCGTCCCGCACCTCGGCGTCGGCCTCGCGGCTGAGCGCACGCTCTAGGGCGGCGCGCGCCGCGGTCCCACCTAAGCGGCCCAGCGCCCAGGCTGCATGCCCGCGGACCAGCGGCTCGGGGTCCTCGAGCGCCGCCGTCAGCGCCGGCACGGACGCACGATCGGCGACGTTGCCGAGGGCTACGCAAACATTCCGAAGCAGCCCGGCGCGGCGGGTCCGCCAGACGGCGCTCTCGCGAAACCGGGCCCGGAAGGCGGCGTCATCGAGGGTCAGGAGCTCCTCGAGTCCCGGCCGCGCCTCGATGGGTGGGCCGAACGCCTCCACCGCCTGGGCATCGGGAAAGGACGGCCGTGCGCCGGCATTGATCGGACAGATCTCCTGGCAGAGATCGCAGCCGAAAATCCAGTCGCCGATCAAGGGCCGCATCTCGCGCGGGATCGATCCCCGATGCTCGATCGTCCAGAAGGAAATGCAGCGACGGTTGTCGAGCACGCCGGGGGCGACCAATGCGCCGGTGGGACAGACCCGAAGACAGGCATCGCAGCCGCCACACGACTTCTTGATGGGCTCATCGTGATCGAGCTCGGCCGAGGTGACGATCTCGCACAACAGGACCTGCGATCCAGTTCCCGGCACCAGCAGATTCGTGTTCTTTCCCAGCCATCCGATCCCGGCGCGGGCAGCGGCCGCGCGGTCGAGCATCCAGCCGTGGTCGACGTAGCTCTTGGCGCGATGCCCCTGCTCTCGGAGCATGGCGAGGAGCGGCTGCATCCGCTCGAGCAGAACCTCGTGATAATCGCGACCGAGCGCGTAGGAGGCGATCCGGCCACGGGGGCTCTCGGTACCCCCTCCCGGACCCTCCCCGCAAGGGGGAGGGACCACCGGTGGGATTGGGTACGGGAACGCCAAGGCGATGACACTGCGGGCGTCGGGCGTATTTCGCCGTGGCTCGGCGCTGGCGTGCGCGCGGGCCTCGCTCCACCAGGTGAGCCCGTCCATCAGGCCCTTTCGGGTGCGGCCGGCCGCCGCCGTCTCCGCCTCACGGAACGGCTCCGCGCCGGTCACGCCAATCGCGCAAAATCCGAGCTCTCTGGCGCGTCGTTTGAGGGCGTCCGTCAGCGGCATTTTGGGTCTAGCTTAGAGGCGTCGTCCGGAGTTAGGATTATTGGCAATGCAGGGGAGAGCAGTCTGGAAGGAGCTCCAGCTCCTCTTGAGCCTGAACCTGCCCGACACGGCGTACTACCTCTGGGAAGGGACCGCGACCTGCTGTCACTGCGACGACCAGCGGCTGGTGATCGGCGCCCCCACCGAGCAATCCGCTCGCCAGCTGGTCCAGGCCTATCTGCCGGTCGTCCGCCGCACGCTGCAAGCGATTCCGGACGCGCCAAAGCGCGTTTCCGTCGTGGTCACGACCGGCCCGCTCGCTCACGCCTGATTGCCGGGTAAATCGCAAAACGATCGCCGCCGCTTCAAGGCGGAGATCGTCGGCGACGTGCAGGGCGTCGGCTTCCGGTTCTTTGCCGAGCGGCACGCCCGTCAGTTGGGCCTCGAGGGCTACGTACGCAACCGACACGATGGCGCCGTCGAGGTGGAGGCGGAAGGCGCGGCGTCGGCGCTGGAGCAATTTATCAACGAGCTTCGCCATGGGCCGCGCCTGGCGCGAGTTCAGGATGTCCGCGTCAGCTGGATGGCCTACAAGGGCGACCTGGGCCCGTTCGGCGTGAGAGGATAGCGGCATGAAATTGGCGCACCGCATGGGCGAGATCGGCACCGAGACCGCCTTCGAGGTGCTCGCCAAGGCGCGCAAGCTCGAGGCCCAGGGTCGCAACATCGTCCACCTGGAGATCGGCGAGCCCGACTTTCCAACCCCGCCGAACATCGTTGAAGCCGCCGAGCGGGCGCTCCACGACGGGTACACGCATTACACGCCGGCCGGTGGCTTGATGCCGGCCAGGCAGGCGGTGGCCGACTGGATCCGCCGCTGGTACGAGGTGGAGGTCAAGCCGGAGCAGGTCGTGATGGTGCCCGGCTCGAAGAACGTGCTGCTGTTCACCATGCTGGCTCTGGTCGATCCGGGCGACGAGGTCATCGTCCCCGATCCCGGCTACGCGATCTACGCCTCGGCGGCGACGCTGGCCGGCGGGACCCCGGTCGGCATCCCGCTGCGCGAGCGCAACGATTTCCGGCTCGACATCGAGGAGCTCAAAACGAAGATCACGCCGCGAACCAAGCTACTCGTCATCAACTCGCCGCAGAACCCGACGGGCGGGGTGCTGTCGACCCGCGACCTCGAACAGATCGCCGAGCTTGCCATGCGGCATGACTTCTATGTCCTGACCGATGAGGTGTACGGCCAGATCACCTACGACGGCCAGCACGCGTCGATCATGACGGTCCCCGGGATGCTCGACCGCACGATCTACTCCGACGGCTTGAGCAAGGCTTACGCCATGTGCGGTTGGCGGCTCGGCTTCGCGGTGGCGCCGCTACCGCTGGCGCAGAAGTTCGAGACCCTGATGATCAACAGCAGCTCCTGTGCCGCCGCCTTCACCCAGATGGCCGCGATTGAGGCACTGTCGCCGCGATCCGATCCATCGGTGCAGGCGATGGTCGCCGAGTTCAAGCGCCGGCGCGACATCGTCGTCGATCGCCTGAACCAGCTGCCCGGGGTTCGCTGCCACAAGCCGCTGGGCGCCTTCTACGTTTTTCCGAACATCACCGCGACCGGCCAGAACGAGCGCGAGCTGGCCGACCGCATGCTGGCAGAGGGTGGGGTTGCGTTGCTCGCGGGCTCAACTTTCGGCGAGGCGGGAAAAGGTTACCTGCGGCTCTCTTACGCCAACTCGGTCGATCAGATCGAAGAGGGCGTCAAGCGGATGAAAGGAGTCCTGGAGAAAACCGTAGCCCGCGCCTAGTTGGCCACCCATCTCGCCCCGATCCTCGACCGCATCCTCGAATCAAGGCGCGCCTGGATCAGCGAGCTCAAGGTCAGGGAGGGCTTCGGCACGGCGGCCATCGCCGGCGCCCAACCGGCCCGCGACTTTCGCCGGGCACTGCGCGGTCCACGGGTTGCCCTGATCGCGGAATGCAAGGAGCGCTCGCCGTCGGGAGGGCTCTTACAGAAACCGTATGACCCGGTCAACCTGGCGGGTCGCTATGCGGCGAGTGGCGCCTCGGCCATCTCGGTGCTGACCGAGCCCGAGTTTTTCGGCGGGAGCCTCGAGCACCTGCGCGCGATCCGGGCGGCGGTCGAGCTGCCGCTGCTGTGCAAGGACTTCATCATCGACCCGGTGCAGCTTCGCGCGGCCCGGTCGGCCGGCGCCGATGCCGCGCTGCTGATCGTGGGGATCCTCGACGATCATGCGCTGCAAACGCTGCACGAGGCCGCGACCGACCTGGGAATGCAGGTCGTCGTCGAGGTCCATACCGAGACCGAGGTGCGGCGGGCGGTCGACCTTGGCGCGGACATCATCGGCATCAACAATCGCGACCTCACCCGGATGAAAACCGACAAGGAAACCACGGCGAGGTTGCGGCCGCTGATCCCCCGCGACCGGACGGTCATCAGCGAGAGCGGCATTGAGAGTCGGGCCGACATCGATGCGCTCGCTCGGCTGAGCGTGGATGCCGCGCTGATTGGCGAATCGCTGCTGCGGGCCGCCGACCTCGAGGCCAAGGTGCGGGAGCTGAGCGGGCGGTGACGAAGATCAAGATCTGCGGGAACACGAGGACGGAGGACGTCGACCTCGCCGTCGAGCTCGGCGTCGACCTGCTCGGGTTCATCTTCGGGCCCAGCAAACGGCACGTCGACGTCGAGCAGGGCCGGCAACTGATGGGCGATATCCCGGACACGATCGAGAGGGTCGGGGTCTTCGTCCACGAACCGCCAGCCATGATCGAAGCGGCGGTCAAGGCCTGCCGGCTGACCGCGGTCCAGATCTACCGGCCGATCACACCCGAGGATCGCCGGCTGGGCGTGACCCTCCTGCCGGCGCTGCGGGTGCGCAACGGCGAGGATCTCGACGCGCTGATGTTCGAGCCTCACGATCACCCGCTGCTCGATACCTGGGCATCGGAAACCGCGGGCGGCGGCACCGGCCAGACCTGGGACTGGGCCAGGGCGTCACGACTGGCACGACGCTATCCGATCCTGGTCTCCGGCGGATTGAATCCGGGCAACGTGGCCGACGCCGTCGCTCGCCTGCGGCCGTGGGGCGTCGATGTCTGCAGTGGC
>VBDZ01000188.1 GCA_005881215.1 Chloroflexota bacterium
ATCTACGAGCAGACGCGGCAGTGCTTGCGCCTGATCGGGGAGGCGCTCGCCGGCGTCGGGGCCGGCTTCGACGACGTCACCAGGACCCGGATCTTCACCACCGCCCCGCGACGGTGGCGCGAGATCGGTCGAGCCCATGGCGAAGTCTTCGGCGCGATCAAGCCGGTGACCTCGCTCGTCGGGGTGCGTGGCCTGCTCGACCCTAAATGGCTGGTGGAGATCGAGGCCAGCGCCTATCGTGTCGAATAGACGGGCGCGCTGCACCGCGCTGGCGGTGGCCGGAAATGGCTGACGACATCGAGCGGCTCGCAGCGCTGGTCGATGTGGTGCGACGGCTGCGCTCACCCTCGGGCTGTCCCTGGGATCGCGAGCAAACCCACGCGTCGCTTCGGGCCACCATGCTCGAGGAGGCTTACGAAGTCCTCGAAGCTATCGACGAACGCTCGGTGGTGAAGCTTCGTGAGGAGCTGGGCGATGTCCTGCTGCAGGTGCTGATGCAAGCCGAGATCGCCGTCGAGGCCCAGGAGTTCTCCCTGGGTGACTTGGCCGACACCGTGCGCGAGAAACTGGTCCGCCGGCATCCGCATGTGTTCGGGTCGACCACCGTCAGTGGCTCCGAGGAAGTCCTCCGCAACTGGGAGGCGATGAAAGCAAAGGAATACGGCCGGGAGTCGGCACTGGACGGCGTGCAGCGGTCGCTCCCGGCGTTGCAGTGGGCCTGGTCGCTCCAACGGCGGGCGGCCAACGTCGGGTTCGACTGGCCGGATGTGGAAGGCGCCCTCGACAAGGTCCGGGAGGAGCTGGAGGAATTGCGCCAGGCCCCAACGGTCGAGGCGCGGGAGGCGGAATTTGGCGACTTGCTATTCACCCTCGTCAACGTGGCTCGCAAGCTCGGGATGAACCCCGAGGACGCCCTTCGGGGGACGACCGGGCGGTTCGAGGCGCGTTTTCGCATCATGGAGCAGCAGGCCAAGGTCGAGGGCAAGACCCTCAAGGACCTCCCGATCGACGAGCTGGACCGGTACTGGGAGGCCGCCAAACGCAAGGGATGACACACTGGCGCCTTGCCAACCCGCCAGCCCCTGCCTATAATCTGTCCGTTTTCGGGCCGGCTTGACCATCCAACGATCCCAGATCACGTCTTGAGCACCTCCGAACCCAAAGCCTCCCGCGCGAAGGTCCACCTGGCCGCGCCCGATCGGCTGATCTGGCTCGTCGTCGGGGCGATCGTTCTCTGGGGCGTGTGGGCATTCGGATCGGAGCTGATGTTGAACCTGCGGCTGAACCACGAGGTGCAGAGCCTGCGCGACGGCAACGCGCAACTCGCCGCCTCGAACGGTCAGACGCGCAAGGAAGTCTCGGTGGCAGCCTCGCCCGCTGCCATGGAAGAGGCGGCCCGCAAGGCGGGCTTCGCCCGGCCCAGCGAACAGGTTTATGTCATCGTTAAGCCAACTAGCTCGGCAGGAGCGGCGGCCGTTGGGGAATCGGCCGTCCCAAGCCTGGCGGGCGCGGCGACGCGGCAGGCGGCGACGAAGCATGGCGGCGGCGTAATCGACGCAATTGAAAAATGGTGGAGGAACTTATGGCATTAGGAGGGACCGCGGGTTAGGTGACAGTGACGCCTGGAACGGTGGTGGAAGGCACGGTCGTCGGGATTACAAATTTCGGTGCTTTCGTACAGATCGAAGGAGCGGGGACGGGGCTGGTTCATATATCCGAGATCGCGAACGAGTACGTGCGCGATGTCAACAACCACGTCAAGATGAACGACAAGGTCAAGGTCAAAGTCCTCAATGTGGACTCGACCAACGGCAAGATGGACCTCTCGCTCAAGCAAGCCGCGGTACCGGACGGCCCCGCCGGGATGTCGGCGCCGGTGCTGCCGCGCTCGTATCGACGAGGCGGGCGAGGCAAGCGCGAGCTTCCCGAGGGAGCGGACCCGGTGTTCGAGGAGAAGCTGTCCAAGTTCTTGAAGACGAGCGAGGAGCGACTGCTCGACATCAAGCGGAACATCGAAGCCAAGCGAGGTGGCCGCTTCAAGTAGGCTTGACGGACCCGATCCGGCGCGCCTAGAATTACCGTCTCGCCTCGCAAGAGGCTGCGCGCGGCGTGGAGCAGTGGAAGCTCGTCGGGCTCATAACCCGAAGGTCGCGAGTTCGAATCTCGCCGCCGCAACCACGCGACTAACAGAGGAGCCCCGGGGGCTCCTCTTTCTTTATCTTTATGCCCGACCCGCCGAATTAGGCTGCGGCGGTTCGGGCGGTCATGATGGCCCACTCGGACCGCTGGGTCAGCGTTGCGGAACGATCCTGGGCCAGCAGCTCCTCCAATCGCTGCAGACCCAGCCGATACTCGAGCGGTCGCAGCATCGCCAGCGTCGAGATATAACGCCCGCGCACGCGATCGACCACCTCCGTGATAGGCATCCGTCGGACCTCGTCGCGTACCTCGGTCTCGACCGAGGCAAAACCGGCTCGCCGCAATTCCGCGGTCAGCGTCTCCGCCGGCGGAAACCGCGGGCGATCGATCACCGCGATGCTCGGAAAGTAGGGATTCAAGTAAAACTCCGCGACGTGCCGCGGGGTAAAGGTCCATACACTCAATCGGCCGCCTGCGCGCAACACCCGACGCGCCTCCGCGAACGCCCGGACGCGCTGACGAAGAAGATGGACCACCATCACCATCAGCACCAGCGCCGCGGCCCGGTCAGGAATCGGGAGCCGGTAGGCACTGCCACGCACCCATTCCACCCGAGCTGACGCGTCCTTTGCCCGCGCCACCTCGAGCATGCGCGCCTCGGCATCGACGCCGACGACGCGCGCCGGCGTCAGCGTCGCCAGGGGGAGCGTTAATCTCCCCGTGCCGCAACCGACCTCGACAACCAGATCCTGGGCGACCAGCGCGGCGTCGGCCAAGGTCCGCTCCAGCCGCGCTCGGTCTGTTGATGACAGCGGCCGGAGCGCGTCATATTGCGGTGCAATCCGAGCGAATGACGGCGACATCCTTGCTAAACTAACCGATGCTCTGGGCGGAGTAGCTCAGTGGTAGAGCAACCGGCCCATACCCGGTATGTCGCAAGTTCGATCCTTGCCTCCGCCATTGCCTCCGAACCCGTGATGCTTCCCAATCGCGTCGCCCTGGCGATCAGTCTGCATCGCATCTTCGAGCCCGGCGAACGCGTGGTCGTCGCGGTTTCCGGCGGACCGGACTCGCTGGCGCTGCTGTCGCTCCTGCGCGAGATCGTGCCCGCGCTCCCGCTGCACCTGGCGGTCGCGCACTTCGATCACGGCTGGCGTCCGGATAGCGCGGCCGACCGCGACTTCGTCGCCGAGCTATCCGCGAGATGGGGCTATGACTTCCATACGGCGCGGGCCGCCGCGGACCTTCCTCACACCGAGCAAGCGGCCAGAACGGCGCGCTATGAATTTCTCCGTCAAATCGCCGCCACCACCGCCAGCACGGCCATCGCGCTCGGTCACACCCAGGATGACCAGGTGGAGACGCTGCTCCTCCACCTCCTGCGCGGCAGCGGCTCACGCGGGCTGGGTGCGATGCGACGTCGCGACGGTGACCTCGCCCGCCCGCTGCTCGACATCAGCCGGCAGGACATCGAGACCTACCTCGCTCGCCTTCACCTGACGCCACGGCGCGACCCAACCAATGACGACGTGCGATTCACGCGCAACCGACTCCGCAAACAACTCCTCCCGGTGATTGATGCCTTCGATCCGGCGGCGCGCGAGCTGCTGGCGCGGACCGCCGACATCCTCGGCGAGGAGGATCGTTTTCTCGACCAGCACGTCGCCGCCCTGCCGGACCGCATCGCGCACAACCGTGAAGCTTTCGCCAAACTCCCGCCGGCGATCCAGCGCCGGGTGGTCCGCCACCTGGTCCCGGACGCGGGCTTCCTCGAGGTGGAGGCGATCCGCCGGACCGACACGCCCACCACAACCGACGCCAACCAACCGCCGACGGCAGCGTCGACATCATCGACTCCG
>VBDZ01000189.1 GCA_005881215.1 Chloroflexota bacterium
ACTTCACCCTGGTCGTCGGCAGCGGCCTGCTATCGCAGCCCGCGAAGAAAATGCCGGCTTATCTGGGGGAGCTGCGCACGCTGCTGCCCGCCGGCGCGCCGCTTTACCTGGCCGCGCTCGGCCCGCTGATGCTGACGCTCGGAGGCGAGCTCGCCGACGGCGTCGCGCTCAACTGGTGCAGCGCGAAGCAGGTGGCCTGGTCGAGGCAGATCGTGGTGGACGCCGCGCAGGCGGCCGGCCGCTCCACCCCTCGTATCGTCGAGTACATCCGGACCGCGGTCGACCCCGACGCCGACGCGGCTCGACGCACCGTGGCCGAAGCCGCGGCGCGATACGCCCAGATGCCGCCCTATCGCCGCCACTTCGAACGGATGGGGGTGGCGCAGGACCTTGACCAGCTCGAGCGGTCGAAAAGTCCTGTCAGCCCTGAGCTGGTCGCCGCCATCGGTGCGGCTGGTGTGCCGGGTGCAACCCGCGCCAACTTCGCGCGTCTGGCGACGGGTCTCGACCTTCCGATCGTCAGGGTGCTAGTCACCCGGCGCGGCGACGTCGAGTCGGCCCGGCGGGTCCTCGAGGAATGCGCCCCTGACTCGCCTCGTTGACAGCGCAAGCGCGATTGGCGTAATTCAGATGGGTGAGGTTACCGCGCCTCAGCGTCGCCGCCTTCGCGGTCCTGCTGGCCGGTGCTTCGGCGTGGTCCTCCGCCGGCGGCGCGGCCGCTTCCTCCCGGGTGCTGCTCGTCTGCAACGGGACGGAGGGCTTCACCTGTCCCGCCGGACCGGCCGCCCCTAACTACGCCAGCATCCAGGCCGCCGTCGACGCGGCCCAGCCTGGCGACTGGATCCTGGTATGGCCGGGGGATTATCGCGAACAGGGACGCGGCGATCCGGCGCACCCCGCCGGGGTCTTGATCACCACGCCCGGCGTCTTCCTGCGGGGCATGGATCGCAACCTGGTGGTCGTCGACGGCACGAAGAGCGGTCCCGAATGCTCGTCGGCCGCGGCGGACCAGAACGTGGGCGGATCGGGTCGGGACGGGGTGGTCGTCTGGAAGACGGATGGGACGTGGCTGGAGAACTTCACGGTCTGCAATTTCCTCACCAGCCCGGCTGGTTCCCACGGCAACCAGATCTGGTGGAACGGCGGAGACGGCAGCGGTCAGATCGGCATGCACAGCTACTGGGGTGACGATCTGACGGCGACGTCGACCTATGCGACCATCGACGCCAGCCACCCCGAAGGCGGCGCCAACCCGCGGGGTGAATACGGCATCTTCTCCAGCAATGTCGGCGACGGCAGCAGCCAGTACAGCGGGTTCATGAACCACAGCTACGCCAACAACATGGGCGACGCGGCCTTCTACATCGGCGCCTGTCCAAACTGTTCCCAAATCCTGGAGAACAGTCGCGGCGAAAACAGCGCCCTCGGCTTCTCCGGCACCAACGCCGGCGGCAATCTGATCATCGCCAACACGGAGTTTGACCAGAACAAGACCGGGCTGACCGCGAACTCCCAGAACAATGATGACCAGCCTTCGCCGCAGGATGGCAGTTGCCCCACCGGGTCCTCGCCGCCAGTTGACGGCGCCACCGGCTGCACGATCTTCGAGAACAACCGGATCCACGACAACAACAACCCGAACGTGCCCGGGGTTGGCGAGGGACTCGCGGGCGGAGCCCCGATCGGAACCGGGGTGGTGCTCGCCGGCACCACGTTCACGACGCTGTTCCACAACCGGATCTATAACAACGACGCCTGGGGCGCGCTCGTCACCGACCTGCCCGACCCGGAACACGCCCCCGCCGGCTTCCCGGACTGCACCGGGGGCACCTGGGTCGATGCGCTCCAGGTCTGCTGGTACCAGGCGTACGGCAATGCCACGATCGACAACCTGTTCGAGTCAAACGGCGGCTACGGCAACCCGACGAATGGCGACGTCGCCCTGATCGAACCGCTGACGCCACCTGACGATCCCAGCAAACCCGGTAATTGTTTCCACGGCAACAGCAATCCGGCGTATCCGGCTGGCTTCCTGAAGAGCGATCCGCCTCCGTTTCCCGGAAGCGAGGCCCCGAGTAACTATCTGCAGCAGCCGACGACCTATGGGACCTGCGGCTTCTCCAACGCCGGGAATGCCGATCCCGTGCTGTTCGGCGAAGCGGCCTGCAACAGCCAGCTACTCTTCGGCTGCCCGGCGAACTTCCCCTACGTCGCCAACTATCCGCGCCCTACGAAGGTTCACCTGATGTCGCTGCGGCAGACCGCGCATCGCTCGCCAACCATGGCGGATCCGTGCGGTCCAGATTCCTTTGGGCAGGTGCCGCCGCCCAATCCCTGGTGTCCGTACACCGGCCCAACGTCACGATCCCATCAGGCAGACATGTCGGCGCGGATGGACAGCGCGGCCATGGCTCGTCGGCTGGGGTAGCGCGGATGCTGCGGCCCCTGGTGCGTGTCGTGATCCCGGCGTTGCTCGCCGGCGTCTTGAGCCTGCCGGCGTCTCCGCCGGTTGCGGCCGCAGCGTGTCCCATGGTTCAGCCCCCGGTGGGCGATCCATTTCCCGACTGTTCGAGCCAGCAGGTGCTCAACATCCTGCCGCCGGGGAACAACGGCCTGACCAATGCCGCCGACGCGGCGACGGGCACGCCCGAGCCGCATGCCACGGATCAGCAGGGGATGTACGCGAACTTGAAGAACGTGGCGCCCAACCTGCAGGCGGCCGACCTCAGGCAGTACTACAAAGACGCGGGCTTTACGGTCGCGGCCAGTGATATCGAACGCCGCAGCACATTCCCGGCGCCACACGACGGGACGGTCATCCTCTGGGACAAGTTTGGCGTGCCGCACGTCTACGGCAAGACGCGAGCCGACACGGAGTTTGGCGCCGGATATGCGGCGGCGCGCGACCGCCTGTTTGTGATGGACGTGCTGCGTCACATCGGCCGGTCGCGGCTATCCCAGTTCATCGGGCCATCGCCCTTCGCCTTCCAGGAAGACTGCACCATCGCGCAGGTCGCCGGCTACAGCGAGCAGGAGCTGACCTACCAGGCCAACCTGCTGCCGCAGCGGTACCCAACGCCATTCGGCAGCATCACCGAGGGCCAGCAAGTCGTCGACGATGGCACGAACTACGTGGCCGGCGTCGACGCCTACATCGATGCGGCCAAGCTGGATCCGACGTTGATGCCGGTCGAGTATGCCGCGCTTCCTGCCGGACAGACGGTGCCCCAGCACTGGATCCCGGCCGACATCGTGGCGGTGGCGGCCATCGTCCAATCGATCTTTGCGGTCGGTGGTGGCGATGAGGTCGACAGCTGGTTCCTGTACAAGGCGCTCGCCGACAAGTTCGGGCCATCGAAAGGATTTCAGATCTGGCACGACCTGCGGCTGCAGAACGATGCCGGCGCTCCGACGACGCTGGTGCAGCCCTTCCCGTACATGAACGCCGCCAACGCTGACAGTACGACCCTGCCCGGGATCGCCGACCTGAGCTCGCGGCTCACCGACGGGGCCCACTACGTCTGCGGCAGCCAGACCCCGCCACCGGCGTCGTCGTCGACGGCGGTCCCGAAGATCTCGCTTGGCCTTCCCACCCTGGTCCCGGGCCACATGCCGGCCATGAGCAACGCGCTGCTCGTCGATGCCGCCCACAGCGCGAGTGGGCAGCCGATCGCCGTGTTCGGGCCACAGGTCGGCTACTTCATTCCGGAAATCCTTCACGAGGAGGACTTGCACGGGCCGGGCCTCCACGCCCGAGGCGCTGCCTTTCCTGGCACCGACATCTATGTCGAGCTCGGCCAC
>VBDZ01000190.1 GCA_005881215.1 Chloroflexota bacterium
TCGCTGGTCATCGGGGGCAAGGGCTCTCGCTTTCAGTACGTCGACGAGTTCCTGAGCGCAGACCGTCAGGAAGCGGCGCTCGCCAGCGGTTCTGCTGAGGTCTTTCTCGAGGAGGGCGCGAATGTCGGTTATGTTGCGCTTCAGCACTGGAGCATCAAGACCTGGCAGTTCGCCAACCAACGGTTCCAGCTCGGCCGTGATTCGCATCTGAACGCGCTGGCCATCGCGCTTGGCGGTCAGATGGCGCGGCTCCGGGTCGAGGCGATTCTCGAGGGGCCCGGTTCGACCGCCGATCTGAAGGGGCTCTTCTTCGGGACCGGGGACCAGGCCTTCGACTTTCGGACGCTGCAGGACCACGTTGGACCGCACACCGCGTCGGACCTCCTTTTCAAGGGAGCGCTGCGTGATCGTGCCAAGAGCGTCTATGTCGGCGTGGTTCGCGTCGAGCCGGAAGCCCGAGGCAGTTCATCCAACCAGGCAAATCGCAACCTGCTCTTGTCGGAGAAGGCGAAGGCCACCTCGGAGCCGATCCTGGAGATCCTCAACAACGACATCCTGCGCTGCAGTCACGGCGCGACCGTCGGCCCGGTGGACCCCGAGCACCTCTTCTATCTCGAGAGCCGGGGCATCCCTCATCCCGTGGCCGAGCGGATGCTGGTCCAGGGGTTTCTCGGGGAGGTCCTCGACCGGATTCCGGTCGCCCAGGTTCGAGAGGCGGTTGATCAGGAACTGGCCGCGCGGATTGAGTAGCGTGACCCAGCAGCGGGTCGCCTCCACCAGCGAGTTACCAAAGGAGTCGATGAAGCGGGTGGAGGTCGATGGCGAGCCGATCTGCCTGATCCACGCGCAAGACGACAACTTCTATGCGATCGGTGATACCTGCACGCACGAGGAGTATTCGCTCTGCGAGGGGGAGTTGTGGGAGATGTCGGTCGAATGCCCCCGGCATGGCTCGCGCTTCGACGTCCGGACCGGCCAGGTCACCGGCCTCCCGGCGGTGATCCCGGCGAAGACCTACCCGGTGACGATCCAGAACGAAGATGTCTACGTCGAAGTCGGGGACTAAGATCAAAGGAATGGCGGACATTATGGAAACGACCCAGGCGCCGGCATCAGGTGATCTGCGACAGCAGATCGACGCCCAGCTCGCGACCTGCCGCGACCCGGAGATCGGGCTCGACATCGTGTCGCTCGGGCTGGTCTACGAGGTGAACATCGACGAGGCCAACGTCCTGATCAAGATGACGCTCACCGCGATCGGTTGCCCGTGGGCCCAGGACCTCTTCGACGAGGTGAAAGCCAAGGTCGAAGAAATCCCGGGCGTCAATTCGTGTACGGTCGAGCTCGTCTATTCCCCACCCTGGAGCGCCGACATGATGAGCGACGACGCCAAGATGGAGCTCGGCTTCCTCTAACTCAGAACAAGAACGACGCGGTCAAGAAAGCCAGGCCGCCCGGAAGCAGGCCAAACGGGGCCCGGAACTTCATGCGGCTGCCCAGGGCGTCGATGATGAAACAGATGAGCGCGATGATCAGCAAGAT
The DNA here is from genome assembly GCA_005881215.1 of Chloroflexota bacterium. GTDB lineage: Bacteria > Chloroflexota > Dormibacteria > CF-121 > CF-121 > CF-13. The sequence continues at coordinate 1,543 of VBDZ01000190.1, forward strand.
CGTTTTCAGGGACATTGAGTACCTCCTATGAGACTTGGAAGGTAATCGCAATTGCGCTCGTATTTCCTGCGAATTCAAAGTCACCACCACTGTCAGTAGCTGTGGCAGCGGTGCCATCGCCCTGTTACCCGCACGCAGTCTGGTTCGTAAGGCTCTCTACGTAGCATTCGGCTCGGTTCGCCAATACGAACGAACTGGGGGTAGAGAACCGCTTGTCGCTCCTCGAACGTATTCAAAAATCCCAGGGCGAGCCCGGAGCGCCGGGACCTTCCCCGCAGCCACCTGCGCGGTCGAACCAGCCGCCTGCCCCCGCTCCCGCTCCGCCAGCCCCCAGGCCGCCGCTGGTGCCCCCGGCTCGGTCGGCGCCCCCCCTTCCGGCCGCCCGGCCGCTGCCGCCAGCGCCCGCCAGGCCAGTGCAGCCGGCCCCACGCCCCGCCACACCGCCAGCGCCCGCGCCTCGACCGATCGCCAGACCCGCTGCCGAGCCAACGCTGGCCGAGCGAGTCGCCGCCGCCCCCCGGCAAGCCCCGGCTATCGCCCCGGCGAACGCCAATTTGAGTGACCTGCCCGAAGCGGAGCGGCTCCATCGGATCAAGGCCGCGGTCCACGATCGGATCATCGGCGAGCTCGGCGAGCGTGCCAACGAGTTGGATCGCGATGCGATCAGCCAGCGCGCCACGGAAGTGCTCGACGCCTACCTGGAGGCTCGGCGCGTTACCCTGACGCCCCAGACCCGCGCTCAGCTGCTGTACGCGCTGCTCGCGGACATCCTGGGCTTTGGTCCCCTCGACCTGTTGCTCGCCGACGAGGCGATCTCCGACATCATGGTCAACGGTCCCAACAAGGTCTATATCGAGCGCGGCAGCAAGATGCAGCGCGCGGCGATCAAGTTTGACAGTGACGCCCACCTGATGCAGATCATCTCGCGCATCGTCACCGGCGTTGGTCGCCGCGTGGATGAAAGTTCGCCGATGGTGGACGCCCGGCTTCCCGACGGCTCCCGCGTCAACGTGATCATCCCGCCGCTGGCCGTGAGGGGCGCGTCGGTGACGATCCGGAAGATGCGGAAAGACCCGCTCCAGATCACTGACCTGATCAAGAATCAGACCTTGACCGAGGAGATGGCCGCCTTTCTCAAGGCGTGCGTCAACGCCCGGATGAACATCGTGGTTGCCGGCGGTGGGTCCTCGGGTAAGACCACCACCCTCAATGTGCTCTCCAGCTTCATCCCGGGCGACGAGCGCATCATCACCGTCGAAGACGCCGCCGAGTTGCAGTTGCGCCAGATTCACGTCATCAACCTGGAGTCGCGGCCACCCAACGTCGAAGGCAAGGGTGGTGTCAGCATTCGCGATCTGGTCATCAACACCCTCCGAATGCGGCCCGACCGGATCGTCGTGGGAGAGGTCCGCAGCGGTGAAGCGCTGGACATGCTCCAGGCCATGAACACCGGTCATGATGGCTCGCTGACCACCGTACACTCGAACACTCCCCGCGATACGATCTCGCGCCTCGAGACGCTGGTCTTGATGGCGGGCATGGAGTTACCCTCGCGGGCCATTCGTGAGCAGATCGCGTCGGCGATCAACATCATCATCCAGCAGAACCGCTTGCGCGACGGCACGCGCAAGATCACGTACATCTCCGAGGTGACGGGAATCGAGGGCGATCAGATCTCGCTCCAGGACATCTTCGTCTACAAACAAACGGGTTACGAGAACGGAAAGGTGAGCGGGATGCTCACCGCCACCGGGGCCATCCCCCGGATGATGGAGGTTCTCGAGTCGACCGGCAACGCCGTACCCGTTAGCTTTTTCGACCCTCACCCGGACAGCGGCTTCATCAGGCCGAAACGTCTGCACGTCGTCGATAAGGCCGCCTAGCTCTTCAACT
>VBDZ01000191.1 GCA_005881215.1 Chloroflexota bacterium
CCGGATGCCGCTCGCCGAGATCATCCACGACTACTACGACCAGCTGAAATCGCGGAGCAAGGGATACGCCTCCCTCGACTACGAGCTGGTCGGCTTCGAGGAGGCGAGCCTGGTCAAGCTCGACGTGCTGGTTGGCGGCTCTCCGGTCGATGCCCTGTCGATGATCGTCGACCGCGCCAAGGCGCAGCAACAGGGGCGGCGGCTCACGGAAAAGCTCAAGACGTTGATCCCGCGGCAACTGTTTGAGGTCCCGATCCAGGCCGCCATCGGCGGCAAGATCGTCGCCCGCGAGACCGTACCGGCGATGCGCAAAGACGTCACGGCCAAGTGCTACGGCGGCGACGTGACCCGAAAGCGGAAGTTGCTCGAGAAGCAGAAGGAAGGCAAGAAACGGCTGAAGCGGGTGGGCAATGTCGAGATTCCACAGGAAGCGTTTATGGCTGTGCTGAGCCTGGACTGATGGAACGCATTCACAATCTCTACCTGCACGTGCCGTTTTGCACCTGGGTATGCAAGTACTGCGACTTCAATGCCTACGCGGTACTCGAGGGTCTGATCCCCGCGTACGTCGAGGCGCTTGCCAGGGAGATCGAGGTAGCGGCAGACGCCCTTCCGGTTGGGGCGATCGACACGGTGTTCATCGGGGGCGGAACGCCCAGCCTGCTCACGGCCGATCAACTGCGTCGTGTCATGGATCAGGTCCACCCGATCGGGCTCGCGCCAGACGCCGAGGTCACCCTCGAAGCGAACCCGAGCAACGTCACCAGTGAGCAGGTCGATGGCTGGCTCGCCGCCGGCGTGAACCGACTCAGCATCGGCGTGCAGAGTCTGCGGCCCGATGCCTTGCGCTTCCTGGAACGGCTTCATTCGGGGCCTGACGCGCTCGCCGCAATCCGCACGGCCCGGGCTGGTGGGTTTGCGAATGTCAACGCGGATCTGCTGTACGGGGTGCCGGGCGTGCACCTCACCGGCTGGCTCGAGACTCTGGAGGCCGTGCTGGCCGAAGGCGTCCAGCATGTGTCGGCCTACGAGTTAACCGTCGAGTCGGGAACGCGGCTGGGTCAGGAGGTGCGGACCGGCCTGGTGCGGATGCCTGGCGCCGATGACCAGCTCGAGCAGTACTGGGCGGCGGCGGCAAGGTTAGAAACCGCCGGCTATGCGCACTACGAGATTTCGAACTGGTCGCGACCCGGATTTGCCTGCGGGCACAACCTGGCCGCCTGGAACTATCAGCCCTATCTGGGCTGCGGCGCGGGTGCCCATTCGATGTTCCGGCTGAAGGATGGCAGCACGGAGCGATCCTGGAATGTGAAAGGCCCGCACGCCTACATCAAGCGCATCGGCCAGACCGGGCGGGCGGTTGACGGCATGGAGAACCTCACGTTGCAACGCGCCCGAGGTGAGGCGGCGATGATCGGGGTGCGGCTGCTGGATGGGACCAGCGCGGCCCGGGAGTTTCCCGTTCAGCGCCAGGAGCTCGTGGGGGCGGGGCTCCTGTTGGAGGTCGATGACGAGGTTCGACTGACCCGCCGTGGCGTCGAGCTGGCCAACCAGGTCGGCGCCGCCTTTCTCTCTTAATCGAAGCTGCGTCGTCCCAGGATGGCCAGGGCTGAGCTTCCCGCCACCAGCGCGGCGACGACCAGCGCGAGTGCCAATCCGGTTCGCTCGCCGAGCCGCGCCGACAGGGCCTGGCCCAACAGACCGCCGAGGAGCGAGCCGACGGGGAGCGCACCGTATCCAATCACGCGCCCGGTCGCACCGACCCGCCCCATCAGCCGAGGAGCGATGCGGGTCTGCCGGAAGGTAGTGACGCTGACGTTCCAGGTGGTGTTGAAAAAGCCGCTGAGGACCAGCGCGCCGAGCAACAGGGGAATCACCGGTAGGACGGTTCCGGCTGGGATGAGGATGTAGGCGATACCTTCGATGAAGGTCGAGAGCACCAGGGTCCGGTAGATGCCCAGGCGGTTCATGATCCGCCGGTTGTAGACCGCACCGACCAGGCTGGCCAGGCTCCCGACGGCGAAACATACGCCGACGACGACGGGGGAGAGTCGCATCACCCGGTAGAGGAAGAGCAACTGCAGCGCCAGCGCCATCATGATGCCCACATTGGAGATGGCGGCGCCGATCGTGATGCGAACGAGTGCCCGATCTCGCACGAGGAACCTGATGCCCTCCTCCGCGTCGCGCAGCAGGCTGCGCCGGGGGCTGACCGTCGAGCTGGGCTGGCTGGAGTCCGTCGCGGTAATCAACAGTCCGGAAACGAGAAACGACAGCGCATCGACGGTGATCGCGAATGGCGCCGAGAGTAGGGTGATCAGCAGCCCGGCCAGTCCCGGGGCTCCGGTCGCAACCGCCTGCTGGACCACCTCGAGCTTGGCGTTGGCGTCGGCCCAGTCCGAGCGTGGCACCAGCGAGGGCACGTGAGCAGTCGCCGCCAGATCGAAGAAGACGGTCATGCCACCCACAAGACCGGCGACCAGGAGAAGCTGCAGCAGGCTAAGGTGGCCGAGTGCAAAGGCCAATGGGATCGACCCGAGCAGGGCCGCGCGGACCAGGTCGGTGGCGACCAGGATCCGGCGCCGTCGAAGCCGATCGACCCAGACGCCGGCGAACAGTGCGAGCGCGGGCCAGGCGAGTGTCCCGGCCGCGTTGAGGACGCCCACTTGTACCGGTGAGGCGCGAAGGATGAGGATGGCGACCGTTGGCAGGGCCAGCAACGAGATCCGGTCGCCGGCGACGCTGATAGCGCGGGCGGCCCAGAAGAGGCGAAAGTCGGGGTTCTTCAGCGCCCCCCAGCGGCTGCCGGGCTCGCCCTCAGCCATCGCCGCGCGTTCGATTTTCACCGAACGGAGCGTATCATGAGTTACGAATAGATGGCGAATCCGCACTTGCGGCAGACGGCCGGCGCTCCCCCGCCGTTTGTGGCCACCCTGGAGTGGGGAACCGGCTATGAGGCCCTGCTCGCCCTCTCGATGTTCACCGGGGACGAGCCGCAGGATTCCTACGAAGTGGGCAAGGCCTGGTTCACGAAGGCGCGGGCGGCGGCCTCCGCGCAACTCGTGAGCGCGCTCAGGGCCCTGGTCGGCACCGACGGTCCCCGATGGTTCCTCCTCCTCGGAATGGTCCACGAGGCGGGCGGCGCTCATGACGTCGGACGCCTGCTATCGCATCTCCGGAGCAGCCGGCCGGACGACGTGCTGACCGCCTTGATCGGTGGCCGCCTGCCCGCATTACGTACGACGGAGGGCCGGGTACTCGTGAAGTCGGCGCTTGCTGGTGAATCGCGGGCGACGCTCGCGCTGGCGGAGCGCAGCCACGCCGGGGGCCCAGCCGTCATTCGACGGCTGATCCAGACCGGTGACAAGGAGGTCAAGCGCCTGACCGTCGAGGTCGTCGACCGGTGGAATCGCGAGGTCTTCAGTCCGATGGGGGACAATGCCGTGGCGCTATCGGCCGACGTCAACACCAGGTCGAAGTCGGCCCGGCGGATGTCATCTCACCGGCTCGTTGACTTCTCGACGGGAGGAATTACCTACGAGGGCGAGGCCGGCATCGACCGCGTCCTGCTAGTTCCCTCGATCGTCACCCGGCCATGGATCACGATCTCGGAATGGGACAGCACGAAGATCATTTGCTATCGAGCCGGCCGACCAGCCAATGCGGCTGGCGAACCGAATCGAGACATGGTGCTCATCTACCGAGCATTGGGCGATGAAACCCGGCTCCGCCTGCTGCGTGAGCTGGCGGCAGGCGATCGCCGATTGGCGGAGCTGGCGCAGGCCCTCGGCCTTTCCAAGTCCACGCTTCACGGTCACCTGGCGGTGCTGCGGACCGCC
>VBDZ01000074.1 GCA_005881215.1 Chloroflexota bacterium
CCCCCACCCCGACCCTCCCCCGCAAGCGGGGGAGGGAGATAGATGAGAGGCCCTTATAAGGATGTCCTCACGAATTCGTCATGCTTCTGAAAGGCTCAGCTCGCGATGCTCGACCCGGTGGCGATCGGCCATCGCATGCCACCAGGGAGGTGATCAAGCGGTGAACAACCTCGGATGGTTTCGGGGTCCGGTGGCGAAGATGGTCGTAGCTGCTGGCGTGGGCCTGGTCGGCGGGTTCGGCACGATCGCGGCGCATGCGGCGGTATCACCGTCGCCAAGCGTGTCTCCCGACGTCGGTCCATCGACCAGTGCATCGCCGTCGACCGGCGCATCGCCGTCCACAACGGCGCCGACCACGCCGAGCCCTGGGAGTGGCTCGGGCACAATGAACTGCCCGAACATGTAGGCGACCGAGCGTTCAGACGCGGCGGAGGCGGCGGGACTTCACCTCAGAACGGGGCAGGGAGCCCGCCGCCACCTGCCGGCACTCGATGCGAGCGCCGAGAGCAAGCCGCAGGTCGCTGGCCAGGCGACTCATGACGTCATCGCCATCGCCAGCCTGAATCTCGCAGAGGACGGTGACCTCCTCCATGCCGCGCCGCTGTCCGACTTCGATACAGAACTCGCCGATCGTCGGATGACGCCGGATCAGGTCTTCAACCTGCGACGGGTAGAGATTGACGCCGCGCACCGTGAACATGTCATCGACGCGGCCGCGGATCCCACCGATCATCTTGGCGAAGGAACTACCGCATTGGCACGCTGCCCGGGTCAGCTCGACTCGGTCTCCGGTCCGATAGCGGATCAGCGGTGATCCCCAGCGGCCCAGATTGGTCGCCACCAGCTCCCCGGTGATCGTTCCAGTCTCGAGCAGCGAATGAACGGCGCCGGTATCGTCGCGGACTTCGACCACGAACTCGGACTCGATCAAGTGCACCCCGTCGCGAGCCGCGCACGAGAAACCGGTCGGACCAAGCTCGGTCATTCCCGTATGGTCGAAACAGCGCGCGCCAAACGATCGCTCGATCAGGTCGCGGGTGGCAGGGACGCTCGCGCCCGGCTCGCCGGCATGAACGGTAATCCGGATATCGCTCGCGCTGAGGTCGATTCCCATCCCTTGCGCGACTTCGGCCAGCCGGATCGCATACGTCGGCGTGCAGCAAAGCACGGTTGCGCCCAGCTCCAGCATGGTCCGCAGTCGCTGCTCGGTGGTCATCGCGCCACCCGGGATGACGAGGGCGCCCAGCCGCTCGGCCCCGGAAAACGCCGACCAGAAACCGATGAATGGACCGAAGGAGAACGCGAGGAAGACCCGGTCGTCCGGCAGCATGCCGGCCGCGCGGAAGACGTGATCGGCCCAGAGCCGCACCCACCAATCCCAGGATTCTGGAGTGTCGACCCAGCGCAGTGGCGTGGTCCCACTGGTGCCGGACGTCTGGTGCAGCCGGCTGTAGCGATCGATGGGGAAGGTGAGGTTGGTGCCAAACGGCGGGTTCGCCTGCTGGTCGGCCGTGATCTCAGCCTTGGTGGTGAGCGGCAGGCGCTCGAAGTCGTCCCAGGTCGCGACCGGATGGAGCCGCGCTCGATAAAAGCGATTGCTCTGCAGCAACGATCCGATGCCGGCACTGAGGCGCTCCAGTTGCGCGGCCCTGAGGGTGGCGGTTGTAACGGTGGTCTCTACGGCAACGGGGTGCCGAAGCGCTCCGATGAGGCGACTTCCGATAAGGGCTTGCGCTTCTTCTGCCCCTTGACCGGCCGCGCCGGGTAGCCGAAGGGCAGGACGGCGAGCACTTCGTAGCGATCCGGCAGGCCCACCTTGTTTCGAACGCCTTCCAGGCCGCCAAACCCGGTCCAGTTGGAGCCGACCCCTTCCGCCCAGGCGGTCAGGAGCATCGATTGGATGGAGCGGCTGCAGTCCGAAACTCCAGTGCGGCTGTTCTTCTCGTAGGCGACGACGATGGCGAGGACAGACTTCGCGATGTAGGGACCGGTCGTCACCAGCGAGCCGAGCGCGCGCAGATTCTCAGGCTCGCGGACGACGACGAAATGCCACGCCTGTTGGTTCGACGCGCTGGCGGTAAGGCGGCCGGCCTCGACAATCCTGGTGACGACCTCCGCCGGAATCGGTTTCTGCTGGTAATCGCGGATCGCCATGACCGAACCAACCGCATCGAAGACCGGGTTCGCCATCAACCCATTATGGCGCGGGGACTGGCGCTCGGGCTGTGATGCTTAAGAGTTGGCGGCAGTCGTTCTGACCTATCCTGCGAACGTGGAGATCGTGCTTCCAGCCCGGCCCGAGCCGCTCTCCATCACGCCCGAGCGCACGGCGGTCCTTCTGGTCGATATGCAGAATGCATTTGCCAGCAAGGGCGGCTTGCTCGACCTGGCGGGGATCGACGTGGAGCCGGCCGGAGCCGCGGTCGCGAAGGCCCGGGTGTTGGCGGACGCAGCCCGCTCGGCCGGCATCCCGGTGATCTACCTGGTCATGGGGTACCCGCCGGATCAATCGACAGCGGGTGGCGATGATTCACCGAACCCCCGCAAGGAACTCGCGTTGTGCTTGATGCGCGAGCGCCCCGAGCTGCGGGGCAAGCTGCTGACCTTCGGCAGTTGGGATTTCCAGATCGTCGATGCGCTGACGCCGGCGGCAGACGAGTTGGTCATCACCAAGTCCCGCTATAGCGGCTTCGTCGGCACCCCGCTCGATGCGCTGCTCCGCGGCCGCGGCATCCGAACGCTGTTGATGGCCGGCATCGCGTCAAATGTCTGTGTCGAGTCGACCCTCCGGGATGCCTTCTTCCGCGAGTACTGGCCGGTCATGATCGAGGACGCGACGATGCCCGGGGGACCGCCGGAGATTCAGCAGGCCACGATCTACAACGTGACGACCTTCTTCGGCTGGGTCAGCACCGCACACCAAGTGACCCAGGCGCTAGCGGCTCGCGGCCGCAGCGGGTAATCCCCAGGCTTGGCGGGCCGTGGCGGCGACGAGTTCGAGCTTCAACCGCTGGTCGTCTTCGGATATGCGGTTGCCGGCCATCGTCGAGGCGAAGCCGCACTGTGGACTGAGCGCCAGACGCTCGCGGGGGAAAAACTGCGCCGCCTCGTCGATCCTCGCCTCCAGCTCATCGCGGCGCTCCAGCTGGGGCTTCTTGGTGGTGACCAGCCCGAGCACGACGAACCGATCGTGGGGCACATGGCGGAGGGGATCGAATCCGCCGGATCGCTGGTCGTCGTACTCCAGGAGGAAGCGGTCGAACTTCGTCCGCTGGAAGATCCTGGCGATCGGTTCGTATCCGCCCTGCGCGTAGTAGCGACTCTGGTTGTTGCCGCGGCAGATGTGCATGCCAAACGTGATCCCGGGGTGGTCGCTGATGATCGCGTTGTCGAGCTCAATGCAGGTGTCGATGAGCTTGTCGGGATCACTTCCGCGCTTGCGGTATCCCTCTCGCAGCTCGGGATCGAGAAGCGCGGCGTACTGGGGGGCGTCGATCTGGACATAGGTACAGCCCAGCCGGCCGAGCTCGGTGACCTCGCGCCGGCTGAAATCGACGATATCCGCCAGGTACGCATCCCGACTCGGGTAGGCGGCCCTGGATTTTTCCGGATCGTAGTAGGCGGCTGCCTGCTGGGCGCTGATGAGTGTGACTTTTGCCCGGTGCGACGTTTTGGCTCGGAGATAAACCCATTCCTCGGCGCACATGCTTCGCCGCCAGCGAAGGCGCTCGACGACGACGGGACGCTTCAGGACCAGTTGATCACCCGCATCATCGCGGAACGGAATCGCCCAGCCACCTTCCTTGTCGAACCCGTCCATGGCGTCGACCAGATGACCGTAGAACGCGTAGCGACGCTGCTCCCCATCGGTAATCACATCGATCCCGGCCGATTCCTGGAGGGCGATGGCCTCATCGACCGCCCGATCCTCGATGCGTTTGAACTCGACGTCGGACAGGGTGCCGGCGTTGCGCTGCTCGCGCGCGGTCTTCAGATAGGGTGGGCGCAGCAGGCTGCCGATGACCTCACTCCGAATGGCTTCGCCGGTCATGGCTAGAACGGGAAGGGCCGTCCGCCCTGGCCTTGCACGGTCACCCAGCGCATCTCTGTGAACTCGTGCATCGCCTCGCCTCCGCCGAAGCGGCCGTAGCCACTGTCCTTGACGCCGCCGAACGGCACCTGTGGCTCATCGTTGACCGGCTGGTCGTTGATGTGGACGATGCCGGCCTCGATCCGCTCCGCCAGGGCCAGCCCGCGATCGGCGTCACGGGTCAGGATCCCGGCCGATAGGCCGTAGGTCGTCTGATTGGCGACCCGCACCGCCTCGTCGGCATCGTCGACGATCGTGATGGTCGCGACCGGACCGAAGGTCTCCTCCTTACTCATGGCAACATCACCGGGAACGTCGGTGAGGAGGGTTGGCTCGTAGCAGGCACCCTGGACCTTGCCACCGGTCAGAACCCTGGCACCGTGGCTGACCGCTTCGTCGACTCGTGCGCGGACCTGGTCCAGCGCTCGCTGATTGATGAGCGGGCCGATCACCGTGTCCATCTCGGTGGGACTGCCGACCTTGAGGGTCTTCGTTTTGGCGATCAACTTGTCGGTGAATTCTTTGGCGACCGGGCGTTCGACGATGATGCGCCGCGCAGACATACAGATCTGTCCCTGGTGCAGGTATGTGCCGAAGGCGGTCGCGTTGACGGCGTAGTCCAGGTCAGCATCGGCGAGCACGATCAATGGGTTCTGGCCACCAAGCTCGAGCACCATCCGCTTCAGCTGGCGGGCCGCCTTCTCGGCCAGGATCCGCCCGGTCCTGGTCGATCCGGTGAAGCTGATCCGGCGCACCTTTGGGTTTTCCATGAATTCGTCGACCACCGGTTCCGCCTGGCCGGGTGCGTGGGTGACGACGTTGACCACCCCGGGCGGGAAGCCGGCCTCTTCGAAGATCTCCGCGTAGAGGATGCCTCCCGTGATCGGCGACTCTTCTGACGGCTTCAGCACCACCGTGTTCCCGAAGGCGAGCGGCGTCGCGATCGACCGCAGCGACAGGATCAGCGGGGCGTTCCACGGCGCGAGCCCGGCCACGACACCGACCGGCTGACGAATCCCCATGTAGAAGGCGCCCGGCAGGTCCGCGGGAAGGATCTCGCCGACCGGCTGGTAGACGAGGCCCGCGACCTGGCGCAGCAGGTTCGGCGTGAAGATCGTCTGGAACATGCCGAAGCCGAAGGTGCAGCCGGTCTCCGACGCCAGCAGGCCAACGACTTCCATCTGGCGGCGCTCGAGGATATCGGCCGCTTTGAGAAACAGCCGCTGCTTCGCGCCGGGCGGCGTCTTCCACCAGGCCGGAAAGGCGGTCGCCGCTGCCTCTACCGCACGCTTCGCGTCCTCGCGCGTCGAGGCGGGGATGGTCGCCATCGTCTGGCCGGTGAAGGGGTCATGGTCGGCGTAGGTGGCGCCATTCGACGCGGCAACCCACTTGCCGTCGATGAACTGCCGGTACTCTTTCGGCGCCGTCTTCGCAGTCGCCTTCTCGTCGGAAACAATTGTGCTCATCGCTTCCTCCTCTCTGGTTGGTTTGAGCGTACCAGTGGCTACCCACCGTCGAAGCCGACGTAGTTTTCGGCCAGGGTGGTCGCCGCGGCGTGCGACGTCGTGACGTAGCGCAGATACGAGAGTTGCAGCTTGTGCTCGAAGGGATCGCCGGCGGGATCGCGGTGGAGCAGCGCCGTCATCCAGGCCGAAAAGTGCTCCGCGCGCCAGACCCGCTGCAAGCATCGATCGGAATAGGTCTCGAGCAGGTCGGCTGACGTCGAGCGGTACCATGCCGTCAGCGCCTCCCCGAGTAGCTTGACGTCCGCGAGTGCGAGGTTCATGCCCTTGGCTCCAGTCGCGGGGACGATATGTGCGGCATCGCCGGCGAGGAACAGGCGGCCGCGCTGCATCGGCTCGGTGACCAGGCTCCGCATCGGCGTGATGCCGTCCTCCATGATCTCGCCAGGTTCGAGGTTCCGCTCGGCAAGGCGAAGGCGAAGCTCCTCCCAGATTCGCGCTTCGGGCCATTGGTCCATCGAGTCGCCGGCGTCGACCTGGAGATAGAGGCGACTGATCTCTGGCGATCGCATGCTGTGCAGGGCGAAGCCACGCTCGTGGTAGGCGTAGATGAGCTCGTCGGAAGTCGGCGGTGTCTTCGCCAGGATGCCGAGCCAGGAGAAGGGGTAGCTGCGCTCGAAGGATTCTGCTCCGAGCGCTGCCCGCGCAATCCCATGCGAGCCGTCGCAGCCGGCCACGAACTCACAGTCGAGGGTCGCCGCTTCGCCGTTTCGGTGGTACGCGATGCTCGGCTCGTGATCCTCGATGCCTTCGACAGCGGTCGCCTCGACCTCGAACCAGATCTCGCCGCCGTCAGCCAGTCGTTGATTGATCAGATCCTTGACGACTTCCTGCTGGCCATAGACGGTGATCCCGCGACCGGTTAGCCGGCGGAAGTCGATGCGGTGCTCCTCCCCGGCGAAGCGAAGCTTGATGCCGTCGTGGACCAGGCCCTCGCGGGTCATGCGTTCGCCAACCCCGCTCGAGGCGAGCAGGTCGGTCGATCCCTGTTCCAGGACACCCGCCCGAACCCGGCGTTCGACGTAGTCGCGGCTGCGTCGCTCGAGCACGACGGACGCGATGCCCTGCCGGTGCAACAGGTGGGACAGCATGAGCCCGGCTGGGCCCGCCCCGATGATTCCAACCTGGGTCTCATCGCTCATTGCGCAGGCGCTCGTCAGCGTCGACGACCAGGTTCAGCATCCGGACCAGTTCGGTCTGCTCGCACTCGTTCAGCACCGAGATCAGAATTTGGTTCATCCGCTCGGCTTTGGGGGTGAGCCGGGTCACCGTCCGGAGTCCGACCGGTGTCAGGTGGAGGCGATGCCGGCGACCATCGCTCTGGTCGCGAATGCTCCGAACCAGGCCACGGCGCAGGAGGCGCTTAACGACCTCGGCGGTGGTGGATCGATCCAGCGAGACCCGCTCCCCCAGCGTTTTCTGGTCGATGTCCTGCTGGGCGCGAAGCGCGTAGAGGACGGCAAATTGGGGAGAGGTGACCTCGGCGGACACCTGCGCGTTCCAGAGCCATTCGTGGACTTGCTGAACGCGCCGGATCAGATGACCGGGATGGCGGCGCAGGTCTTCGTGCGAGGTTGACATAGGCCGGTTCTGAAACTATATTCCGTGTACTGACGAATTTGAAGCCCTGAACCAGGGAGGGAGAGCGGACATGGCCGACCAGGGGTTGTCGTTCGAGAGGCGAGTCAGCCGTCGGGAGGTCTTGAAGACGATCGGAGGGGGCGCCCTGATGCTCGGCTCAGCCGACCTGCTGGCCGCCTGCGGGGAGATCAAGGGCTCGAGCACCACAAGCAGCGGCACCATCGTGATTGGCTACGTCAGCCCCCAGACCGGCGCGCTGGCCGGGTTCGCTTCCGGTGACAACTACGTCCTCAACCAGGTCCGCGGTACGAGCGTGTACAAGAACGGCTTCAAGCTGGGCAGCAAGACCTACGACGTCAAAATCGTCGTCAGGGACACGCAGTCGAGCCCCGACCGCGCCTCACAGGTGGCGCGTGAGCTGATCCTGACGGATAAAGCCGACCTGGTCCTCACCTCTTCGACCCCGGAGACGACCAACCCGGTGGCCGATGCGTGCGAGGCGAACGGCATCCCGTGCGTTTCCACCATCGTTCCCTGGGAGGCGTGGTTCTTCGCCCGCGGCGGCAAGCCCGGGACCAGCTTCAACTTCACCACCATGTTCTTTTTCGGCATGCAGCAGTTTGGAGAATGCTTCATTCCGATGTGGGACCGGATGAGCACCAACAAGGTGATCGCCTTCACCTACCCGAACGATGCCGACGGCAACGCCTTCCGCGACAGCAAGACCGGCCTCGAGTTCTACTCCGCGCAGGCCGGCTACCACAACGTCGACGGCGGCGCCTATACCGATGGGACGACCGATTACAGCAGCATGATCGCCAACTTCAAGAGCAAGGGCGCCACCCTCTTTACCAATGCTCCGATCCCGCCCGACTTCAACACGATGTGGAAGCAGGCGGCGCAGGCCGGCTTCAAGCCGAAGCTGGCCACCGTGGCAAAGGTCCTGCTGTTCCCGGCGGACACCGTCGCCATCGGCGACCTGGTGAACAACGTCGCGACCGACGCCTGGTGGACGCCATACCACCCCTACACCTCGACGCTCACCGGCCAGACCTGCAAGCAGTTTGCGGATTCGTTCGAGTCGTCCACCGGCAAGCAGTGGGTGCAGAGCATCGGGTCGGTGCACTCGCTCTTCGAGATCGCCCACAAGGCGTTCACCGCCGTCGACGACCCGCACAACCACACCGCCGTCGCCACCCAACTCAAAACCATGAATTACACCGGGATCAGCGGTCCGCTCGACTTCACCAAGGGGCCGATGCCGGGTATCGCGATCCAGAAGCCCGTTGGGGTGCAGTGGAAGAAGGGAACGAAATTCCCTTACAGCATGGTCGTCGTGGACAACAGCGCGAACAAGAACGTTCCCGTTAACGGAGACCTCGCCCCCACCAACCCATGACGGCGGAGGCGGCTCTGCTCGAGCTGGCCGGCGTCAGCAAGCGGTTCGGCCGGATCACGGTCGCCGACAGCCTGTCGCTGCGCTTTACGGCGGGGGAGACGGTCGGGATCGTCGGGCCGAACGGCGCCGGCAAGAGCACGCTGTTCGCAATGATCGCCGGCGACCTGAAGCCGGACGCGGGTGACGTGCGAATCGATGGGCGCTCAGTCTTGCGGCTCGACCCCGCGACCCGGTGTCGGCTTGGGATCGCCCGCACCTACCAGGTGCCGCGCCCATTCGAGAACATGACCGTCTTCGAGAACCTGCTGGTGGCGGCGTATCGCGGTGGCCAGGTATCCCGACCCCAGGGCTACGCCGTCGCGGCCGAGGTCCTCGAGGAGACCGGCCTGTCGCCCGACGCGAACCGGCCGGCCGGCCGTCTCGGCCTGCTGCAGCGCAAGCGCCTCGAGCTGGCGCGCGGGCTGGCGACTCGACCGCGCGTCTTGCTGCTCGATGAGGTCGCCGGCGGGCTCACCGACCCAGAAGTAGCGCAGCTGGTCGACATCGTCGAGCAGGTGCGGCAGCGGTCGGTCGCCGTGGTCTGGGTGGAGCACGTCGTGCACGCCCTGACCAGCGCCGTCAGTCGGATCATCTGCCTCGCCGGTGGCCGGTTGATCGCTGAAGGCGACCCGGAGAGCGTGCTCGCCAACCCGGAGGTCAAGGAGGTGTACCTGGGGGTCGACATCGATGCTTGATGTCAACGAGCTGACCGTCCGGCATGGGTACCTGCAAGCGCTCACCCGGGTCAGCCTCCGCGTGGCGTCGGGGGAGACGCTCGCGATCATCGGTGCCAACGGCGCGGGCAAGTCGACGCTGCTGCGCTCGATCATCGGCCTGCACCAGCCGAGTGCCGGCTCGATCCGGCTCGACGGTCGGGACATCACCGCGCTGCCGCCGCATGCCCGGGTCCGCAACGGAATCGCGCTCGTTCCCGAAGGCCGCCGGCTCTTCCCATCGCTCAGCGTTGAGGAGAACCTGCTGGTCGGCCGCGCATCGGGGCGACCGGGCAGCTTTAGCCTGGATGCGGTTTATCAGCTGTTCTCCTGGATGTCGGACCGGCGCCGCGAGCCCACGGTGCACCTCTCCGGCGGCGAGCAGCAGGCGGTGGCCATCGGGCGCGCGCTGATGGCGAACCCGCGAGTGCTCCTTCTCGACGAGCTCTCGCTCGGACTGGCCCCCACCATGGTCCGCCGCATCTACAGCGTCCTCCCGCAGCTGGTCCAAAAAGGCATGGCGGTCCTGCTCGTGGAGCAGGACGTCACCCAGGCGCTCCGGGTCGCGAACCGGTTCCAATGCTTGCTCGAGGGTCGTACCACGCTGGAGGGCAAACCGGCCGATGCGACCAGCGCACAGATCGAGGCCGCCTACTTCGGGTTGGCGGGCCGGACCGGACCAGGGAGCGCTGCGTGAACTGGGTTAATGCGATCGCCCAGGGGATTCTCCTCGGCGGCCTTTACGCGCTCTTCGCCTGCGGGCTATCGCTGCTCTTCGGGGTGGTGCGGGTCGTTAACCTCGCCCACGGCGACTTCGCGGTGCTGGCCGCCTACCTCGCGCTGGTGGTGATCACGACGACGCACGTGCCCGCCCTGCTCACCTTCGTGATCGTGGCGCCGCTGTTCGCCATGTTCGGCTACGGGGTGCAGCGGCTGATCATCCAGAGGAGCCTGGAAGTCTCGCCCCTGACAACGCTACTCGTGACCTTCGGGCTCTCGGTCGTCATCCAGAACCTGTTGCTGGTGACGGCATCCGCCGACAGCCACTCGTTCGATCTGGGCAGCCTCATCTCGGCATCATTTCGCCTGACGCCGGAGCTATCGATCGGCTATGTGCCCCTCATGATCTTTGTGACGGCGGTCGTCGTCCTTACCGGCCTCCAGCTGTTCCTATCGCGCACGGCGATGGGCCGCGCGATCCGGGCGTCGGCCGATGACCAGGAGGCATCGTCGATCGCCGGCGTGAACACCCGGCACGTGTTCGGGATCGCCGCCGCGATCGCCTTCGCCACCGTCGCGCTGGCCGGCCTGGCATTGGGGAGCTCGTCGTCATTCGATCCAAGTGCCGGTCCGGCGCGCCTGATCTTCGCGTTCGAGGCGGTCATCATCGGCGGCGTGGGCTCCCTCTGGGGAACGTTGGTGGGCGGCATCATCCTGGGCGTGGCGCAGGCGGTCGGCGCCCAGATCGACCCGAGTGGTGGTGTGCTGGCCGGCCATCTCGTCTTCCTCGCCGTGCTTGCGCTCCGTCCCCAGGGTCTGATCCGGGCACGGTTCGCCGTATGATCGCGGCCGTACGGGTCACGCGCTCTCGCCGGTCGGCCCTGTGGGGGCTGATCGGGGCAGCGGTCGTCGTCGTCCTGCTGGCGACGCTGCCCTATGTCGTCTATGCGGACGTGACCGATCTGCTGGTCAACGCCTTCATCCTGCTGGTGCTGGCCAGCATGTGGAATCTGCTCGCCGGCTACTGCGGACTGATCTCGGTGGGGCAGCAGGCCTATGTCGGAATCGGTGCCTACACCGTGCTGGTGCTGGCCCAGCATGGCATCAACCCTTACCTGGCCATCCCGTTCGCCGTCGTCGTCGCGGCCGCGATCGCGGTCCCGGTATCCTTCCTGGTCTTCCGGCTGCGGGCCGAGTACTTCGCCATTGGCACCTGGGTCGTGGCCGAGGTGTTCTTTCTCGTCCTGATCCGCTTCCGCTCACTGGGCGGCGGCACCGGGACCGGCCTCCCGGGACTGGCGCTGGTCGACCCAGCGTTTCGCCAGGCATTGACCTACTGGAGTGCGCTGGGGGTGGCCGCCGCCGCGCTGCTCACCACCTACCTGCTGCTGTCCAGCCGGATGGGATTGGACCTGACTGCGATCCGGGACAACGAAATGGCGGCGCGAAGCTCGGGGGTGCGGGTCACCTGGGCCAAGCGGGTCGTTTACGTCGTGTCCGCTGCCGGGTGCGGCGCGGGCGGGGCGCTGCTGATCATCAGCCAGCTCAACGTCCTCGCCAGTGCCATCTTCAGCGTAGGGTGGTCGGCGAAGATGATTTTCATCGCGCTGATCGGGGGCGTGGGCAGCATCGAAGGGCCGATCATCGGGACCGCCGTCTACACCGTCATCCAGCAGACCCTCGCCCAGTTCGGCGCCTGGTACCTCATCCTGCTCGGTAGCGTGGCGGTCCTGATCGCCATGTATCTACCGAGGGGCATCTGGGGGGTGGTCACCGGCCGCTTGCATATCCAGGTGTTCCCCGTCGGCTACTGGTTGCATCGATGAGCGACGACGAGCGCGAGCCCCCATACCTGTATCCCGACTACGTCGGCACCCGGCTGCGCGCGCCGGCCAGGCCGCTGGTCCAGCTCCCCGAGGGGTTCCATGATTTTCCGGCGCCCTTGTTTCCGCGAGAAATCGCCGAACTGGACCACGACCTGACCCGCCGGCACGCGGGCGAGCCGATCGGCGAACGGATCATCGTGACCGGCCGGGTGGTCGACAGCCATGGTCGACCGCTGCGACAGACGATCGTGGAAATCTGGCAGGCGAATGCCGCCGGCCGCTACCTTGACCAGGATGACCAGCACCCCGCACCGCTCGACCCCAACTTCAGTGGCGCGGGGCGCTGTCTGACGGACGGCGAGGGTCGATATCGCTTCATCACCATCAAGCCCGGTGCCTATCCCTGGAAGAACCATCGCAACGCTTGGCGGCCGGCGCATATCCACTTCTCGCTTCTCGGCGGTGAGTTCCGAAGCCGGCTGGTGACGCAGATGTACTTCCCCGGCGACCCGCTGATGCCACGGGATCCGATCCTGCAATCGATCCCGGATCAGGCCGGTCGCGAGCGGTTGGTGTCGCGATTCGATCCTGACACGACCATCCCCGAGTGGGCGCTGGCCTACCGCTGGGACATCGTGCTGCGCGGCCGCGCCGCGACCCCCTTCGAGGCAGAGCGATGAGCGGACCGCTCACGCCGTCGCAGACGGTCGGCCCTTTCTTCGGCGTCGGCCTGCCCTTCGAGAAAGGCGAGCAGCTCGTCACGCCGGGCTCGGCGGGGGCGATTCGGTTGGAGGGACAGGTCCTCGATGGCAACGGCGAACCGGTCCCCGACGCGCTCCTGGAGATCTGGCAGCCCGGTACCGGGTTCGGACGCGCTCGCACCGACTCGGAAGGCGCGTTCAGCTTTACGACCGCCAAGCCCGGCGCTGCCCCGGCCCCGGACGGACGGTTGCAGGCCCCTCACCTCAACGTCACGGTTTTCGCCCGAGGCTTGCTCCGTCACCTGGTGACCCGGGTGTACTTTCCCGACGAGGCCGAGGCAAATGCCACCGATCCGGTGCTGAACCTCGTCGAGCCGGCCCGCCGGGGGACGCTGATCGCCAAGCATTGCGGGGGCGTGCTGCATTTCGACGTCAGGCTGCAGGGCGAGCAAGAGACGGTGTTCTTTGCCATCTGACGCGCTGTTCGGGCCCAGCCTCAGCACCGATCTGATGCTGG
>VBDZ01000075.1 GCA_005881215.1 Chloroflexota bacterium
CCTCTCCCAGCTGGTGTTCATCGCGGTCTTTCCGATCTGGGCGCTCGCGGTGATCGCGATCGATGTGGTCGTGATCTACGCGCTCGCCGTTAACCGGGAGGTCGCTTAAGAGCTGACCTCGTCGCCTGACTAGACCGGCGCCCTCGACGCCGTGCGGGGGGCGCCGGTCTCACGGCCGCTAGTGGCCCAGGCGAACTCTTGCATCCGCCTCCAGCCAGTCGAACCCCCTGCTCAGGCTGGACGGTGCAGCGAAGTTGAGCACAAGGTACTCCCGCTGATGCAAGCCGACGCCGGCTTCCCTGAGCTGCTGCTGGCTGTAATCGGACAGGATGACAACCGGCACCTTCCTCGTGGCCCGATTCTCGCGCAGCTTCGTCAGGACTTGCGCGCGTTCACGATGGGGAGCTCTGATGTCGAGAAAGACCAGGTCAGGGTGAATGCGCGCCATGTGGCCCTGGCTGAGCTGGTCGGCATCCACCACGGTCACACGGTAGCCGTCAACCTCGAGCTTGATGCGGTACATCTCGGCCAGCGAGGGGTCGTCCTGGATGAAGACGACGGAAACCGTGTCCACGTCGGGGTAAGCTGCGGTGGCGCTCTCGGAATCGGAGAATGCGCCTCTGGCGCTCGGTTGCATGCTCATCGAGTTGTCCTCCCTGTCGGAAAGTGGTTGTCCCTGCGACGCTGTCACAAAACCTCCGGATGCTCCAGTGCAAGAAGGCCGATCCTGGACCTAGAGCGCGGGGTCCTTTAGGCGCAGGGAATCCAACACGCTCCGGATTTCCGTCGTGAATACCGATGACGTAGAAGCTACGCGCGGAGTGCTACGGGCAGGTCCTCGGACTCAGGCGGTTCAGGGACCTCGTCCCCGACGGCTGATTCGTTCTGCTCTCGACTCGGACCTGAGGAGCGGTGAGGCTTACGCCAATGTCGGGTCCGCTGCGGGTGCTGATCGCCGAAGACCACGACGTGGTCCGCGCGGGTCTTCGACTCGTCCTGGAATCCGAGAGCGACTTACGGGTCGTGGCCGAAGCGCGCACCGCTCCAGATGCGATTGCCAACGCCGTTCGATCGCAGCCCGACGTGGTGGTGATGGACGTCCGGCTCGCCAGCGGCAGCGGCATCCAGGCGACCCGGGAGATCCAATCGCGCGTCCCCGCCAGCAATGTCTTGATGCTCACGTCCTACCCGGACGATGATGCCCTGTTCGCCTCGATCATGGCCGGAGCGTCCGGATACATGCTGAAATCGGCGACGCCTGCCGAGTTGATCCGCGCCGTGCGGCGTGTCGGCCAGGGCGAGAGTCTGCTCGATCCGTCCGTCACCGGCCAGGTTCTCACCCGGGTCCGACAGAGCCCGATTCTGGCACGGGACGAAAAGCTCTCCAGGCTGACCAGTCGGGAAGCCGAGGTCCTCGCCTTGCTGGCCCAGGGCAAGACCAATGCGCAGATCGCTCGCGACATCCACATCTCCGAGAAAACCGTCAAGAACCATGTCTCGACCATCCTCGGAAAGCTCGAGGTGGAGCGCCGGACGGAAGCGGCCGCCTACGTCGCCCAGCACCGAAATCCGTTCGGCTAAGGGCAGGCCTTTCGACACCGCAACCAGCCTATCGTGACCTCCCCCCAAGTCGCATCTTTCGGCCCTTGGCGCTCCGACACCCACCCACGATGCTGAGGTCATGCACCTGTCAGTTCTCTTTCTGTCGGCTTTCATCTCCACCGGAGCGGCGGCAGACGTCACGAGCAGCCTTGATTTCCACGTGACGACCCGGAGCACCGGACTCCAGGCACAGTTGACCACCAACGTTCGCCAGGGGTTGCACGCGACCGTCAACTGGGATGAGGCTGGCGTCACGGGCAACGCGCTCGTCACGGTCGGTCCAACGACCGTGACGCTGAATAAGACCGACGGACAGCCCCTTCGCGTCGATCTCGCGGGTCTCAGCGTCGTTTCCCCGTTTCCCCTGGCCGAAACCCCCAGCCAGCAG
Organism: Chloroflexota bacterium; assembly: GCA_005881215.1. Classification (GTDB taxonomy): domain Bacteria; phylum Chloroflexota; class Dormibacteria; order CF-121; family CF-121; genus CF-13. Next base: position 1,991 of record VBDZ01000075.1, read on the forward strand.
CACCTGCTAGCGGCCCGTGCCCCATTCGCGGCGCCGTCGGCCAGCGTGCTGGAGAACCTCGGGTCGTTTAGCCGTGGGGTCCTGGACGAAATCGTCCGCTGGGTTCGTACCGTGGTCCCCTTCCTGCTGCTGGGACTCCTTCTCATCCTGCTACTCCCGACGCTCGGTGGCGGCGTTCGCGGGACGGCGATGCGACCCCCCTGGGAGCGGCTCGGTGTAGGCCTGCTGGCCTTGATCGCCATGCCGAGTGCCAGCATCGCCTTACTGGTTGGCGGCGTCTTCCTCGGTGTCTGGTGGCTGGGCCTGATGATGGTGGGCCTCTGCGCCGTTGCGCTCGCCGCCGGGTACACCTACAGCGGCATGGTGATCGGCCGCGTACTCTTCGATCGACTGGGTTGGACGAGCCTGAACATCTTCTGGGCCTTGCTCGGCGGTCTTGCCCTGATCAGCGTGCTAACGCTCATTCCGTACGTTGGGGCGTTCGTCGCTCTCGCTTCGGTTACGTATGGCATGGGCGCCCTGCTGCTGGCACCGCGGACACCCGCCGCCACATCGCACCCCCCGCGCTGGCTCAGGAACGTGCATCTCCCGGCGCTGCCGGCGCGCCGCCCGCCTGCGTTCCCGGAGGTCCCGAGAGGCTGACGAAATCAGACGGGCAGCGACTCCGCGCTTTCCGGCCGCTGCTGTGGCTCCGGAACGACGAGGCGAACCAGTGATCCCTTGCCAGGTCCGGAGTGGAGCTCGAGCTGCCCGCCCAACAGCCCGGCTCGGGTGCGAAGGTTGCGGAGTCCAAGACCCTGCGCGGCTTCAGGGCTGAATCCGCGACCATCGTCGCGGACCTCGAGAACCGTGGCATGTGCTGCCTCCCGAATGGTCAGTGCGACACGGCGGGCTCGTGCGTGACGCCGTACGTTGGAGAGCGCCTCCCGAACGAGCTGCACGATGTCGGTATCTACGCCGTCGAGCGCAGCCACGGCGTTGGGCTCGAGTTCCACGGTAACCGGGATCCCGGACGAGCTCTCGAATTCCACCGCCAGCTGTTTCAGTGATGCGGCGAGTCCTCCGAGCGTTACGAGGCTCGGTTCGAGGCCGTGGACGTATGCCTGAATATCATTGATAGCCTCGCGGATGCCTGCCGTGGTCTGCTGGATCGTCGTCCTCAGTGCCTTGGGAACCTCATCGGCATGGAGCTGTAACCGGAAGGCAGCGGCGAAGAGCGTTTGAACGACGCCATCGTGCAATTCGCGTGCGATGCGAGACCGATCGGCGCCGATAGCCTTGCGGACCCGCTCCTTGTCCAGGCGCATCGATTCAACGGCGGTCGCAATCTCGCGGGCGAACCGATCGACGGAAGCGGCCGCCTGGCCGCGATCGCCCTCGTCTCCCGCCAGCCCGCGGCCAATCAGGAGCCCATTGCGGTCGCTTGACCATGGAATAATGGTCGCCAGCTCGTCACCGCGCACCACCGGCCGGCCGGTTCGCAAGGCCTGGCGAGCCAGCGGGCCGTCCCGGATTTTGTGGCCGTCCTGAGGACCACCCCGATCAATCCCGTCACGGCAAAGAATCTGCAGCGCTCCCTTCCGGCCGCGGTCGGCGGCAACCAGGACCTCCTCGGCCTCCAGGAGGTAGCGGAGGTGACGTACGATCATCAGGAGCGCTCCGTTCAGTCGGCGCCCCTGCAGAATCGCCGTGGTGGCCTCTGCGCGCGACCTTAGGGCCTCCCGTTCAACAACCTGGTCCCAGGCCCGACCAATGCTGCCCTGAACGGCGATCACCCTGCCGCGAGGGTCGTGGATTGGAGAGCGAGACACAGAGACCCACGCCAGCCGTCCGTCCCGGCCCATCAGTCGAATCCAGAGCCTGCCCGTGAGCCGCTCCGGTTGGGCAAGATCGGCGCGTACCGCCGGCAGGTCGTCAGGGTGGACGACCTTCTCGATGAGTCCGGGCTTCTCGTAGAAATCTGATGGCCGATATCCGGTCAGCAGCTCAATACCGGGACTGACATACGTGATCCGCAACCGCGGCCTGACGGTTGCGAGAAACATCACATCATCGCCGCGTTCGACGAGTTGTCGGTACTGGCTGAGTGTCTCGCGGACTCTGGATTCTCTTTCTAACCGTCCGAGCACCACAGAGAGCAGTGCGGCAACTCCATCGACCAGTTTCGCTTCCGCCCTTCCAAAGAGCGTGCCAGGACGGGCGCGGACGGTCAGAGCGCCATAGGGGCGCCCGATGCCATCGATGCGGCAGATAATTACTCGACCGTGCGAGCGGGCCAGGACAGCGCGCGGGGAATTTCTCCAGCCGGACCGGGTCAGATCCGAGAACATGACTGGATGCCGGTAGCGGAAGACCGTGGCCAAAACCTGGCTAAACTCAGCGCTTTCCATCAGCCGCCGGAGGATTGATATCGAGCCGGCTTGAGCGACGACCCGCTGCGCGCCGTCCACCGGACCCAGCTGTATGATCGAAACCGATTCCGGCTCGAGACAACGGTTGAGCATCGCCGTCGCTTCCCGCAACATCGCCCTGCGATCGGGCTGCCCGAGAAAGTCCCGCAGCGAGCGCAGTAGCTCCTGATTTCCGCGATCAGGCGTTATCCTGGCTCGACGCCGATTGCTCTGTTGTATGGCCATAACCCCCACCATCGCCGACCACCGCACTCCGTGCCCTCTGAGAGAGATGGTGCCGCTGCGCGGCCCAAATTGCAAATGGCAACTACCGTTAGTACTTCGCTCTCAGCTGCGACCCTTCTCTGCAGAGGCCCTCACGAACGACCTGCGGCCTGAGCTTTTTCACCGACCGTTCTCTGAGGCTACTGACTGCCCAGCTGAAACTCGGACCGGCTATGGCCGCGGAAAACCCGCGGCGACCCTGCCTCCACGGGTAAAACCGCTGCTGTTGCGGTGATGCCGGCAACTTGTGATCGGCCTCCTCCCATTGACGGCGCTTCGGCTGAATCGTCACACCTTCGGGCCGGCCAGGTGAAGGGCCGAAGGAACTACCCGGGACTAGGCCCCTGCCAAATCCGCTTCACAGTGAGCCGTCACGAGCGACCGGTGTTATGATGCCGTGGCGCGTTAGGCGACCCGCGCAGAGGGGAACGTGTCGGGCGCAATTCCAGGCAGCGGCACATTGACGGTCGTCCGACTGGCGAGGGCCGCCGGCCAGCGGCCATACGTGCTTGTCGGTTTAACCGGATTTTTCGCCGGGTTAGCGGCCGGCTGGCTCATCGCGACCAGCAATCACCTGGTGTACTCGGTTCCCTATGCCATCCTGGACGCGGTCGAGGTTTGGAGCTCGGTCGCAATTGGCTTCTATTACTGGAGCAATCGGCCAACCAGCCGTCTGGGCAATCTGCTTGTCGCCTTCGGGTTCAGCAACGCGGCAATCGGCCTGCAAGGGTCATCCAATCCGCTCATCAGCACCATCGGGGTGCTAGCGGAAGTGCCGGCGCTGATCCTCATCGTTTGGCTGATCCTTGTCTATCAAAGGCCGCGGCTCGGTGCTAGCGGGCGATGGATCCTCGCCGGATGGGGCATTCTCGTTATGGTGCTCTATGGGCCATGGCTTCTGCTCCATCCAACGATGGTGACGCCCACGGCGCTGGGTGCGTGCGACGCAAACTGCCCGGCCAATCCGCTCCTGATTGCGAGCGCACCTACCAGCCTCGCGCCCCTCCTTTCCAGGCCGGTGGGAGCCTGGCGCATCGGCGCCTTCATTCTTCTCGCTATTGTCTTCCTTCGTTATCTCCCGACCCTGAGGCGGAGCGCCGCCGAGCGCCAGGTCATGCTCCCGGTGCTGGTCATCTTCTCGATCTGGCTCCTGGGATCGACCGTCTACGGCGCCGTCCAGCTAACCGATCGCGAATCTCAGGTAGTGTTCTGGGCTCTTTACCATGGTCGCGCGATCTTTCCGTTCGGCTTCCTTGCCGGTCTGATCGCGTCCGAAATGTTGACCGCCAGTTCTCTCCGAACGGTCATCCGACAGCTTGATTCCGGTTCGCGTCTCAACGAGGAGGCCACGCTTGCGGACGCGTTGAGCGACCCCGACATCAAGCTCGCGTTCTGGATACCGGCTTCCGACCAATTCGTCGACGCTGATGGCACCCGCGTCAGCGTGCCAACCGAAAATTCCGGCCGCGTCATGACGGAGTTTCGGCGGGGCGGCGAACTGATCGGTGGCATCATCTCCGGCGTGGCGATCGGTCAGCATCCCGAACTGCTTGAAGCCGCGGCGCGGGTCCTCAGCATCGCGGTTGACAAGCGACGGATCGAGGGAGACCTGAAGACAACGCGCGAATACCTGAGCAGCTCACGAGCGGAGTCGGCCACCACTACGGAAAACCAACGGCGACGTATTGAACGTGATCTTCACGACAGCCTTCAGCAAGAACTCCTTGCGGTAGATATGCGCGTCCAGGTGGCACGTAACCTGACGCAAGATGTAGCTCTGCGAGACCGCCTCACGGGCATCAGCGGGGACCTCGCCCTGGCGCGTCAGAATGTGCGCGACATCGCCAGGGGTTTGCAACCGGCCAACGTCCTGGCTCAGGGATTGACCCCTCCACTTGCCGAGGCGGCCCAGCGAGCACCAATTCCCGTCGTCTTTCGCTCTCGCGGAGTTGGACGCTACCCATCTGACGTCGAAGAGGCGATCTATTTCTGCTGCCTCGAGGCTCTGCAGAACGCCGAGAAGCACAGTGGGCAGGACGCTAATGTAACGATTGACATCATCGGGTCGGATGACGCACTATCGTTCACGGTCCGCGACAGCGGGCGTGGTTTCGACCAAACTCGAGCACAGGGACAGGGGTTGAGAAATATGTTCGAACGGATGAATGGCATCGGTGGTTGGCTGAGCATCGAGTCGCGCGCCGGACAGGGCACCACGATTTCCGGCGGCATCCCATTGAGAAAGGATCGGCCCCGAGGCTAGCGCGATGACTGGTGCAAATGGCGCCGCCGCCAGCGTATTGATCGTGGACGATAGCTCCGCGTTCCGTACTGCCTTTAGAAGCTACCTCCTGGACCAGAGTGAGTGCGAGGTTGCCGAAGCGCCGTCGGGTGAGGCCGCCGTGAAGATGTGTCGCGAGTTGAGCCCCAAGATCGTCTTCATGGACTTGCGGATGCCAGGGATCGGCGGCGCTGAAGCCTGTCGCCAGATTCGCGCAGCCTCGGCCGATACGCGGCTTGTTCTGCTCTCCGCCAGCCTTAGAGATGCCCCTCAAGATCTCACGACTAGCGGGGCCGCACGGATCATGACAAAAGATGAACTCCTGGTTCCCGGTAGGATTCGGGCACTTGTTCAGCAGCTCATGGAGTAGGTCCGTGAGCCTGGTACCCAGCGGCATCTAGGACTTCCGGCTCTCGCGCGGATGCGGAGGCTCCTCCAGACTGAAGGCCGCCGTCCGGCGCTCGATGGCGATGCCGCCGGAGTTCTCGCGCAAGTATCAAGGAGGTCAATAGATGAGTGACAAGCAAGTCGTGCTTGCAGTGTTCGACGACGAAGCGGCAGCGGATGCTGCAGTGAATCAGGTAAAGAGCTGGGACAAGGCAACCGATGAGATCAAGCTCAGCTCGATCGGCGTCCTGGTGATGGACGATCGAGGCAAGATCAAGACGCACAAAATGGGTGCTCGCAGCACGGGCAAGGGAGCCGGCATCGGTCTGATTCTCGTGATGCTGACACCCGTGGGGCTCGTCGCGGGAACTGTCGGGGGCGCCGTGCTCGGCCGGTTGCATCGTAAGGGGCTCGGTCTGGACGAGTCGGATCGGGATCGCATCACCAGGGAACTGGAACAGGGACGCGCGGTCGTCGGCGTCCTGGCGCCGGAGGACCAAGCCACCATGATCAAGGACAAACTCACTGAGCTGGGCGGCGATGCGGAAGCGCACGATACGGAAGAGGTCGCCCTGGAGGAGGCAGCAAAAGAAGTACCGGCGGAAGCTACGAGCCCATAGCCTGCGGCAGCAGGCGGCCGCAGCGTGAGAATTGCACAGGTTGCCCCGCTCGTCTTGCCGGTCCCGCCGGTTCGCTATGGCGGGACAGAGCGAGTCATCTTCGCGCTCACCGAGGAGCTCGTCCGACTTGGTCATGACGTGACACTCTTTGCGGCCGGAACCTCACGGACATCGGCTCGGCTGATAGCTTGCTCGCCACGTCCCCTCTGGGAGCTGGATCCGGCCGAATCCGTTCCATACCCGCATGGTCAGCTGGACCGTGTGAGCAGGCAGTTGAGACAGTTCGACATTGTCCACACCCACACCGACCAACTTCTCTGCTTGGCGAGAGACACGATGGCAACGCCTCTGGTCGCGACCTTGCATGGCCGCCTGGATTTGCCAGAGACCTGGCCGATATTGAGGGCCGAGCCTGAGCACCCGCTGGTGTCGATCAGCAACAGCCAGCGCCGCCCGGCAGCGGGCCTACGCCTCAATTGGGCGGCGACCGTTCATCACGGTCTCGATCTGGCCCGCAGCTACCGCCTTGGCCGTGGGGCCGGAGGCTATCTCCTCTTTCTCGGTCGGGTCTCACCCCAGAAGGACCCGGTAACGGCGATCAAGGTTGCGATCCGGTCGGGCTTCCGGCTGAAGATCGCTGCCCGGGTCGATCCGGCCGACGAGGGTTTCTTCGGGGACGAAGTGCTCCCTTCGCTCGGGCATCCGTTGATCGAGTGGCTGGGAGAGCAGACCGACCGGCAAAAAGCCGCCCTCCTGGCGGATGCGGCTGGCTTGCTGGTTCCGATCAACTGGGAGGAGCCGTTCGGGCTGGTCTTCATCGAAGCGCTTGCCAGCGGGACGCCAGTGATCTCCCGGCCACGAGGATCCATACCTGAGTTCCTGCGCCATGGTGAGCACGGCTTTCTCGTGGAGTCGGAAGATGAGATGGTTGACGCCTGCCGGAATCTGGAGGCCATCGATCGCCGGTTGTGCCGGGATTGGGCCTTGCAAAACTTCAGCGCCGAGCGAATGGCAAGCGCTTACTTACGGGTTTACAACCAGATCATCGATGGCGCCAAGGAACCCGCGGCCTAGGTAAAAGTGACCCTTGGGCCGGCCAAAAAGCCGGCCGCGCTACATACATATATATAGGTATCGGTGTGGCCCATCCGGCGGACAGCCGCCTTTACCGTCTGAAGGCGTCTCGGGCGAGCAGCAACCCGCCTAGCAGGATGAGGATCATCGCGAGTGGCACCGTGGTTCCTCCGCTTCCAGCAACATTGCCAGGACCGCCTCCGGTTCCGGCAAGCGTCGCAGGCGGCACTGGGGTGCTCGGGCCGGGACTTGGGCTACCTGGCGGAGTCACCGTTGGGGCGACGCTGCCGGTTGGCGTCGGGCTTGGACTTCCCGTAGGCGTTGGAGTGAGCGTGGGCGATGCCGAAGGTGTAGGGCTTGAGGGCGACGGCGCGGGCGTTGGGGTGGGGCTGGGAGTAGGGGTTTGGCTCGGCGCCGGAGCGAGACAGTTCACCCAGAACGTCTTATGCTTTTGTGGATCCTCGACAAACTGCAGCTTGAAATGAAGACCCTGCGACGCCTGGGGGATGTCGCCATTGGCCGCTGATCCCGCCAGCAACGAGTTGATCGGAATCACCGCCAGTACCTGATCGCCGCCCGTCGTCAGGTTGTAGGTCCACGGTGCCGGCCCATATGCCGGCGCACCGTTGCCAGTGGGAGACCAGCTGTCGATGATGAAGGAGCCGCTCCCGTCGGCGAGCCCGTTGCCCCAGAGATTGATGTCGGCGCACATGAGGTGAGGGTCTTGCTCATGGCCCGGACCCGAGGGCTGTCCAACGTTGTCCACCCAGACGTCGCCGGCATTTCCCTGGGCCGATCCAGTCAACCGATACGCGGCGACGCTTCCTGCAAACGCAAGCACAAACGAAATGGCGGCGAGGGCTGTTCGCCATTTCCCCATCTGACACCTTCCTGCAGTCGTTTAGAACGATCCCTCTCATGAAATCAATCCACGAAGCGTGTGACCAGTGCCTTAGGGCCTAGTTCATTCAAAGCAGGTTCCCGAAAGCCATGAGCCGCGCGGTACTTCCGAAAGCCGCCGAAGGTGCCCCACACTTCCGCCTCAGGTGGCGACGTGGATCGCATCATCACCAACAAAATTCGAATGCGCGCCCAAGTGCGGTTTTTGCCCGAGGCAACAACCCGTACGAGGTTGTCGCTTCTACGTCGAGCGTCTCGTCGCCGCCACCGCCGCCGGGCAATCCGCAAGCTGCAATCCGTCGGTCTTGTCATTGCTGCCGTCGGTGCCATGCTCCTGCTTGCGGGAGCACCAGTCGCAGATGCGATGGTGTCTCCGCTATTGCCAATCGCCCATATCTCGGCGGCAGGCCTCCCGCAGGACCTGCTCATTTACGATCGCCATGGAACCCTGCTCGCTGACATCGCGCAGCAGGGCGATCACCGAATCGTGGTGCCGCTCGGCTCGGTGGCGCCGATGATGCTCAAAGCAACGATCGCCATCGAGGATCGGACCTTCTATCGCAACGACGGTCTGGACTTCGTGGCGATTGCGAGGGCCGCTGTCGATGACCTGAAAAGTCGCCGCATCGTCCAGGGCGGGAGCACCATCACCCAGCAACTGGCCAAGCAACTGTTCATCGGACCACACGCGCCCGCAACCTTCCAGCGGAAAATGAAAGAAGCCATCCTGGCGATGGTGTTGACGAATCGATATCCGAAAAGCGCCATCCTCGAGACCTACCTGAACACCATCTACTACAGCGACCAGGCGTACGGCGTCGAAGCCGCGGCCGAAACCTACTTCCACACCAGCGCAGCAAGCCTGACGCTGGCCCAAGCGTCGTTGCTCGCCGGGCTACCGCGCGCACCCACGGCATACAACCCAATCCTGCATCCGCAAGCGGCGCACCAGCGGCAGCTCCAGGTGCTAGCCGCGATGGTCAAAGAAGGCTATGTCAGTGCGACGGAAGCCCGGTTAGCCGGCGCCACGCGATTGCGCATCTTCGCGCCGGCCAATACCGTGCGCGCGCCTCACTTTGTCCGATATGTTCTCAACATCCTGCGGCAGAAGTTTCAGGTGACGCCCTGGGCCCGCCGTGCGGTCCAGGTGTTCACCAGCCTGGACTTGGCCCTGCAGGACCGGGCGGAGCAGGCGGTTCAGGCCCAGGTCTTCGGACCAGGGCGGTACTACAACTTCCACGATGCGGCGCTGGTGAGCCTGGACCCGCACACCGGCGAGATCCTAGCCATGGTTGGCAGCGCACCTGGCGATCGGGCCAACGGCGACATCGATATGGCGACCTCTCCCACGCGCCAGGTGGGATCGGCTTTCAAGGTCTTCACCTATACGGCGGCGATCGCGGACCGGAAGGCGACCATGAGCAGTCCGGTCCTCGATGCGCCGCTCGCGTTTCCGATAGGCGGACCAAACAACGGGCCCTACGTTCCCCAGAACTACGATCTCCGGTGGCATGGGGTGGTGCCGCTGAAGATTGCCCTGGGGAACTCGCTCAACATTCCTGGGATCAAGGCCGAGCTGTACACCGGGATCCCGGCGGTGCTGAACGTTGCCCGACGAATGGGCGTCACTACCCTGACTCAGCCTGATTCGACCTACGGCCCAAGTCTTACATTGGGGTCCTATCCCGTGCCAGTGATCGAAATGGCATTAGCCGCCGCGACGCTGGCCGACCTCGGCATACGACGTGAGCCAACAGCAATCCTGAGCATCAGCGACCCCCTCGGTCATCCCATCTACGAATACGACGCGAGCCAGAATACGTTCCAGGCGGTCAGCCCCGAAGTGGCCTTCATCATGGGCGCCATGCTCTCCGACGATCGCAATCGATGGATGGAGTTCGGGGCGGGTGGCGACCTCACCCTCCCTGGTCGCCAGGTAGCAGCCAAGACCGGGACTTCGCAGGATTTCCGCGACAACTGGACGCTTGGCTACACGCCAACACTGGCGACGGCAGTCTGGGTCGGAAATCCAGACGGCACGCCCCTCAGTCACAGCTCGACCGGGATCGTCGGGGCTGCACCTATCTGGCATCAATTCATGAACGCCGCGCTTCGTGGAGTGCCAAACCAATGGTATGCGGCGCCGGACGGTGTCAACCAGGCTGGCGGCGATTACTTTCTCCCAGGGACGGAGCACCTGCCCCCAGTGCTGGCTGGGCCGTGGCCGCTGTGTCCTTTCTCTCGGTACGATCCCAACCAATTGACCTGGAGCAACATCATGGTCGCCGGGGTGCCCTGCACACTCGGCACGAGTTCAAGCCGATTCTTCAATCTGTCAGGATCCTTCAGCTTCCCGCGGCCCTAGCGGCGTTGGGGGCAAAGCTCTCTAGAACTGCGCCGCGAAAAGAGAAATGGCCGGAGCGGTGGGGACTGCGAGCGGTTCGCAGGTTTCCTGGGCTCGACGGGAAATTCCGACAGCGCTCTGGTTACCAATCATGGGGACGCCCAGTAGCTTGCGGCCAACCGTGAGGGGCCCGGCATAGAAGCTCCGCGTTCGCGTCTCGCGTACCCAGCCGGGGAGCGATCCAGCGAGTTTCAGGCGAAGCAGGTCAGGATGGAAACAGGGCTGCTGCGCGCTGATGGTTTGTTGCCAGCGCAGCGCGATACCGCGATGAGCGTTCCGCCAAACCTCCGAGCGCGGCCCGGGCGCACGGTGACGCCAATAAAGACAGCGTCTCGCCACCGTAGGTACAGGCCGATCGCCGCCATCGTCATCCCAGTTCGAGAAGCGCCACCGTCGCCTGCCAGCCAGGCTCCGCTCGGGCGTTGTGGCCATGCCCGCAGCCAGGGCCGGAAGCGCCCAAAGAACTACGCCGACTGGGTCCTCAATCCTCCTAACAGCACTGTTGGTGCGAGCTTCACTCCGCCAGGATGCTGTGAGTCTGGCGACGTAACACGCGCATAGGAGTTCTTCATGATTCGAATCATTGCTTGGGTTCTGCTCCTCATGTTCCTCCCGTTGTTGCTCCTTGCATTCATCGCCACGCACTTCGTCGCCTTGCTCTGGCTGGCGCTCGTCTTGGGGGTTGCCGCCGCGATCTACGGGGCCCTGACTAGCCGCCCTACTTCAACGAAATCAGGGCCGCCTGGCTAGCGTCCTACCCACTCCTCAATACATGGGAGCGACTGGTGCGCCACAGAGGTGCCGCTGACCCTGATGTCGGTACTCATCGAGACTTGCGGACTCGGCTTAAACCGCGCTAGGAGATTCGAGAACCCGATGCTACTTCGCACGTGGCAACTTCATGACCCAGCAACCGAGAGTTGTCGGCCTTTCCGAGCGGCAGCCTGCGCCTTAGCCGATGGCAACCGCGGCCGACGTCCGGTTAACGCCGTCCCACGGGTTCATTTTTTGACAGCAACCGGGCCACTCAGTCGGCGCCCTGACGCACGACATCGGCGAAGTCGACGAAGTCCCGGCCCGCCCAGAAGTTGCCTTCACGCAGCCGATCGGTCGTTCCACGGTGCCCTTCTGATGCGCGGCTCGGGGCGTGCAGGCATGCGGCGCGAAGCCATAGCGGCCGCTGAATAAGCGCAAGGTCAGGCTGACCGTCCCGCTTCCGCCGTATCCCGAATCCAAGATCACCAGAATGGGGCGTCGTCCCGGGATGGCGTGGACTCGGGACCTAGCCTTAGCACTCCTTTCGGCACTTCCCCGCGCCGCGCGTCAGTTGGATCGTGACTGGAGGAAAGCAGTGAGATCTATTGGAG
>VBDZ01000139.1 GCA_005881215.1 Chloroflexota bacterium
CGGCGCCTCGCCGAGGAGCAGGGCGTCGACTTGAGCCGCGTGACGGGGTCGGGTCCGGGCGGCCGAATCACGAAAGAAGACGTCGAGGCTGCGGCCCATCGCGGTCCCACCCCCTCCCCGAAGCCCACGGCGAGACCCAAAGCCGAGGTCGAAGTCGTCGAGCTGTCGAAGATGCAGGCGACCATCGCGATGCGCCTCGCCCAGAGCAAATTCTCCGCCCCGCACTTCTATGTCACATCGGAGATCGCGATGGACGACGCCGTCCGTCTCCGGCAGATGTTCAACGAAGCGGTGGGCAAGGACGAAGCGATCAGTATCAACGACCTGGTCGTCAAGGCGGTCGCCCTGGCGCTGACGAAATTCCCGGAGGTCAATGCATCGTGGGCTGATGGACGGATCGAACGCAAACGCGACGTCAATATCGGGATCGCCGTCGGGCTCCCCGATCGGCTGATCGTGCCGGTGCTCCGCAACGCTGACCAGAAGCCACTCAAGGACATTGCTCGCGAGTCGAAGCAGTTGATCGAGCGAGCCCGGAGTAACAAAGCAGCGGCGCAAGACTACGTCGGCAACACCTTCAGCATTTCCAACCTGGGGATGTACGACGTCGACCAGTTCACCGCCATCATCAATCCACCGGACTCGGGCATCCTGGCGGTTGGATCAATCGAGGACAAGCCGGTCGTCAAGGACGGCCAGGTGGTGCCTGGGAAGCGGATGCGGGTCACGCTATCCGTCGATCACCGGGTCTTTTATGGCGTGACCGCTGCGCAGTTCCTGCAGGAGGTCAAGCGCCTGCTGCAGAGCCCGATGGCCCTGGTTCTTTAGATCGCGGCCGCGGCCGCCCGACCTGCGATCCGCCCGGAAAACAGGCAGCCGCCCAGGAACGTACCCTCCAGCGATCGGTAGCCGTGCATGCCGCCGCCCCCGAAGCCGGCTACCTCGCCGGCGGCGTAGAGGCCGGGCAGCGGACTGCCGTCCGTGCCCAACACCCGACTAGACAGGTCCGTCTGCAGGCCACCAAGCGACTTCCTGGTCAGGATCCGCAGCCGCGCGGCGATCAACGGACCGGCAGCTGGATCCAGCAACCGGTGCGGCTTCGCGACCCGGATCAGGCGATCACCGAGATAGCGCCGCGTGGCGCGAATTTCCCGCACCTGCGCGTCGCTGGTGGCCGGGTTGTCGATCTCCCGATCACGGGCAGCGATCGCTTCTTCCAGCTTTTGCAGGTCCAGTCGGGCTTCGGGCGCCAGGGCATTCATCCGATCCACCAGCTCGGCGAGATTCGGCGCGACGACAAAGTCAACGCCGTGCTGCTTGAACGCTTCGACCGGACCCGGGCCCGACCTCGATACCGCCCGTTGGAGGAGCAGCCGAATGTCTTTGTTCGTCAGATCCGGATTCTGCTCCGAACCGGAGAGCGCGAACTCGCGCTTGATGATCCGCTGGTTCAGCACGAACCATGAATGATCACACCCCGTCTTCATCAGGTGCTCCAGCGTTCCGAGGGTGTCAAAACCGGGAAACAGCGGGGCTGGAAGTCGGTTGCCCAGGGCATCGAACCAGATCGAGGACGGACCCGGGAGGATGCGGATGCCGTGGTCCGGCCAGATCGGTTTCCAGTTCTGGATCCCTTCGACGTAGTGCCACATCCGGTCGCGGTTGATGAGGTTGGCGCCCGCACCCTCCGCAATCACCAGCATCCGGCCGTCCACATGCGCCGGAACGCCGCTGAGCATCTGACGCGGCGGCCGACCCAACCGCGCCGGCCACATTTGGCGAACCAGGTCATGGTTGCCGCCAATCCCTCCCGAGGTGACGATCACCGCCTGCGCCCGCAGCGCGAACTCACCGACCGGAACGCGCGAGCTGGGGCGGCCCCGCTCGACAGCGCTGGCTTCAAGCACCACCCCCTGGACGCCATCGACAGTTCCAGCGGTAAGCGTTAGAGCGTCGACTCGGTGTCGAAACCTGAGCGTCACGGTTCCGCGCGCCGCCGCCTCCCTCACCCGGCGCTCGAATGGCGCAACTACCGCCGGGCCGGTCCCCCAGGTGATGTGAAACCGAGGGACAGAGTTGCCCGGACCGCTCGCGCCATACCCGCCGCGCTCGGCCCAACCAACGATCGGGAAAAATCGAATACCCTGCTGACGCAACCACGACCGCTTCTCGCCTCCGGCAAAGGCCACGTAAGCCTCAGCCCAGCGGCGTGGCCACTCGTCGTCCTCCCGGTCAAAGCCGGCGGTGCGCAGCCAGTCCGCCACCGCCCGCTCGACCGAGTCGTGAACCCCGAGCCGCCGTTGCTCGGGTGAGTTGACGAGGAACAGCCCGCCGAAAGACCAGAACGCCTGACCGCCCAACCAGGGCTCCGGCTCCTGCTCGAGCAGGATTACCCGGCGACCGGCGTCCGCCAGTTCGGCGGTGGCGACCAGCCCGGCGAGGCCCGCACCGACGACGATCACATCGGCGTCGGCGCTCACGAGATCGAAGGCTACTACTGGGCCGTGACTACGCGGCCCTCCCGATGGGCCGCTCGAGGTCGATGGGCATGCCGACCCGCTCGGCGAGGGCCTGCAGCGCATCGATGCGATAAAAGATCGCGGGGGTCACGATGGCGTCGCTCGTGTCCCGGCGCCGAAAGTGCAGCGTTGGGAACACCCACACACCCATGCCTCGGCCTGTGTAACTTGCTGGACAAAGAGCCTGATATTCCGGTTCGCGGCATAACAGGCGAGCACGACCACGCCGAAGAGGCCCAGGAAAACGAGCGCCCCGTTCGCAACATCGGAATCGCGCATGGCGATCGCGCTGCTCCAAACGACTGCGCCGAAGATTTCGCACACCAGGGCAATACCACCGATCAGCTTGAACAGGGCGCTGCTCGGCACCACGACCGCTTCGGCTGACTCGGTCACGCCCGTCACCTCGTTCGATGCGGTCCCCTTACGAGCGCGACTCCTCTTGCGCAATTCGAGGAAGAGGATTGGCGGCGCGGCGAACATACCGATAATCACGAATAGGATCGCCAGGCCGACTGCATTATCGGCGGAAGAAATGGCCGGTGCAGCCCAGAACAGCATGAGAGCGCAACGACGTGGGGACCGAGGTCCTTTCTAGGATAGGATCGGACGCCGCTGGGGAGGAGGAAGGAAAATGGCTCTTCAAGGACAGGTCGCCGTCGTTACTGGAGCCGGCCAGGGAATCGGCAAGGCCATCGCCACACGTTTTGCCAGCGAAGGGGCCGACATCGGCATCATCGATGTCAACGGCGAGAAGGCACAGGCGACCTCGGAAGATATTCGACGCATCGGGCGCAACGCTCTGGTGTCCGTTGCGGACGTCGCGAACTTCCACGCGGTCGAGGCAGCAATCGCCAAGATCGTTGGCGAGCTTGGCCGTCTGGACATCCTCATCAACAACGCAGGAATCGAGAAACGCGCCCCGTTCCTGGAGATCACTCCCGAGGATTGGCAACGACAGCTGGACGTAAATCTGTCGGGGACGTTCTTTTGCATGCAGCTGGCGGCACGCGAGATGGCGAAGCGGGGCTACGGAAGAATTGTGAATCTGTCGTCTGTGGCCGGCCTGATCGGACCGATTGATCTCGCCGCATACGGCGCCGCAAAGGCAGGCATCGTCGGGCTCACACGAGCCGGCGCTTTGGACCTCGCTGACTTCGGGATCACCGTGAACGCCATCGCGCCCGGCCCAATCGAGACCGAGCTGATGCTTGGCGTCTGGACCGCCGAAGCCTTGCGCGAGCGGCCGCAGCACGGGGCGATCGCGCGATTTGGCACGGTTGATGAGATCGCCGCCTCAGCGCTGTTTCTCGCGTCGCCCGAGTCCGGCTTCATCACCGGGGTCACGCTCTCGATCGATGGGGGCGCCGCGGCTGCAGGCGCCTACATGGTTGAGAAATATCGGCGTCGGAAGGCCAGCGGCAAGCCGATCGGAGCTTAGATTGAGGAGCACTGACGGCTTGACGGTGCTACGCCTACCTGGGGCGATTAGCTGACGTCATCCAGCGCGGTGGCCTGAGCGCACTACGCTTCACCTGGTTGTCGTGATGCTCACGGTTCTTGATGCGACACCGCCAGCTGGCGCCGTCATCGGTGCTGCAGCCGGCGTGTGTTTGATTCTTTTCTTGGCCGCGATCGCAGGCACGCGGCGAATGAGAATCGGGGGCGCCGATCCTCCCCTCCTGAAGCGACGGCTGCGTTTCAGCTACTTCGCGATCGCTTGGGCGTTTCTATTACCACTCGCGATGCTTGGCCTTTGGCTGACCGGTCACGCGCTTATCGCTGTATTGGTCCTCATCGCCTACGCCATACTGGCGCTGAGCTTCAGCATGCTCGTAGCAGTCCTCCGGGCGAGGCATCAGGATCGTCAGGATCGCACGAGTAAAGTTCGGCCCTCCTAGGATGGCATGATCCAATCGCCCCGGTCGGCGCTATCGGTGTTGGGACCGGGTTCTAGCCGCCGATCGCTTTACCCAGCAGGCGCATCATCTGGCGCCAGGACAACGCGTCGCGAATTCGGTCGATCCGCCTGCGCTGCGGTTGGGTGATCTCCGGCTTGTAGGTGGCGCCGAACTCGCTCGCGTAGGCGATCAGGTCCTTCATCTCAAGCAGTGGGATCGCGTACTCCTTGGTGACCTCCTCGAGCAACGCCGCGGTACGCTGCTGCACGCTGGGGCTCTCCGGCCGGCACAACGCCAGCGGCCGGGCGTGCTGGGCTCGCATCCCTTCCGGGTGAATGACGACTCGGCCCCAGCAGAGCACGGCGCCGCCGAACATGTACGGCTCCTCCCGAAGCGCGCGCGTCATCGGGGCGATGTCGTGGTAGGCGTAGATCCCACAGCTGCAGCCCGGCTCCGGCGATACCCGGGCTTCGTCCGGCCGGTGCAGGCCGGCGCGCGCCAGCCGGAGTCCGGGGCGGGTCTGACACTCAGCATCGAGGGTTTCCAGCGGCGGCCAGAGGGTCTCGGCCACCGGGGATTGCAACCGGCCACGCGTCCAGGCGTCGTCCGGGTCCACCCGCCAGAACCGGTAGCCGACCGCAGGGTTCACGCGGGCGTCGTCGCCGGCACCTCTACTTCCCTCTCCGTCCGCTCGGGTTCCCGCTCGGGCGCCAGCAGCGGTTCGGATGCAGGTTCCGGTATCTCGACGACCCTGACGGGTTTACTGGTGAAGCCCATCGCTACCCCCGTTTTAACACTGACAGGGGCGAGAGGGGCAGGGGCCTATTGCGAAGAGGCGGCCCGGCGATCAGCTCCGAGTGGCTGGCCCGCTCAGCGCCAGCTCGCCGCGCCTCATGCCCACGGTCTCGGTCGCCGGTGCATTGTGCGCCCGCTGTAGATACGACTGGGCCCTGGTAACCTCGCCAGTCAGCGCATCGACCGTCTTCTGCATGCTGTCGAGCGCTTGCAGCTTGTACGCGTCGATCATATCCATGGTGGCGTAGATGTTGGCGAAGGCCGCCTGCAACTTCTCGACGCCGACCGTCGCGCTGGCCGCCTGTTCGTGAATCGCCCCCGACTGTTCCTTGAGCAATTCCGACGTTGACTCAATCATGTTGCTGGTCGTGGTGTTGAGCGCAGCGATCTGGCTTAAGACCAGCTTCTGGTTGGTCAGAGCCTGGGCTACGATCACAGCCGTCCTTAGCGCGGAGACCGTTGTGGTGGTGGCCCGGTCGACGCCCTTGACGAGCTCCAGGTTGTTCTTGCGAACCAACTCCAGGGCGAGATAGCCCTGGGCATTGACGGCGAGTTGGGTGAGCAGGTCCTGCCGCTTCTGCCGAACGTAGAACAGCACGTCCTCGCGCAGCGCCTTAGCCCGCTCGGCGTCGGTCTGCCCGATCTGGTCGATCTGTGCCTCGAGCGCGGCGTCCAGCTTGCCGACCATATAGATGTACTGCTCGAGCCTGCCCTTGATGTCCCACGCGTTGACTTTTTCTTGCTCGATCGCCGCGTTGTCCTGGCGCAACTCATCCTGCCCGTGGTAGAGCGCCTGGATGATCGCGTTGAGATGGCCCTGCGCCGACTGGTAGCGGGCGAAATAGTCGCGCAGTCGGTTACCGAATGGAATCATCCCAAACAGGCGCTTTTGGCTGAGCAGCCCCTGCTGCGACGGATCAAGGTCCTCCACCGTATGCCGGAGGTCGACCAGGGACCTGGACACGGTCGCCCCTTTACTGAACGGTC
>VBDZ01000076.1 GCA_005881215.1 Chloroflexota bacterium
CGGCTGGATGAAGGTCCGCGTGATGTAGCGACTCTTGATCAGTCCCTCGCTGTAAGGAATCCCGCTGGCCTCGGCGAAACCGACGGCCGCCGGTGTCCCCGAGTCAGGCAGCGAGATCACGATATCGGCCTCGGCCGGAGCCTCGCGAGCCAGCTCGCGACCCATGTTGCGACGAGCCTCGTAGAGCGACTGGCCCTGTAAACGGGAATCCGGTCGGGCGAAATAGATGAACTCGAACATGCACATCGCCTTGCGGGTGGATGGCATCAGCTGCTCCGCCTTCGGAGGGCCCTGGCCGAGCAGCACCGCCTCACCGGGTTCGATCTCGCGCACCAGCTCGGCGCCCACGGTGTCGAGCGCACAGGTCTCGGAGGCCATGATGGCGCCACCATCGGGCAGGCGGCCGAGGCAGAGCGGCCGGATGCCGAGCGGATCGCGAACCCCGACCAGGCTGTCCCGGGTCAGCACCAGCAGGCAGTAGGCTCCCTGCAACCGGGGCAGACTGCGACGCAACACCGAGAGCAGGTCGAGGCCGCTGGTTCTCGCCAGCAGTTCGGCGATGACTTCGGTGTCGCTCGAGGTCTTGAAGCGGACGCCTTCGTGTTCGAGGCCGCGCCGCAACGG
>VBDZ01000077.1 GCA_005881215.1 Chloroflexota bacterium
GTCCCAGCTGGGGATGCTCGACCACGATCGGCTGCGCGTTCTCCAATCGGTTCGACCCGGTGGTCGAATAGCGGGTGTGACCCAGCGCCAGGTGGCCGGTGAGACGCTCGAGCGCGGCCTGGTCGAACGCCTGGGCGACGAGGCCCATATCTTTGTGCAGCCGGAGCGAGGCGCCATCGGCGGTGGCGATGCCCGCACTTTCCTGTCCGCGGTGCTGCAGCGCGTAGAGGCCGAAATAGGTCAGGTTCGCCACATCCTCACCGGGCGCATCGATGCCGAACAGACCGCACTCCTCGTGCATCCGTTCGTCGCTGAGCCAGTGACGCCGACTCAAAACGGCGTCTCCCAGGCCTGCCGCAGACTCTCGAGCGAGATGCGAATATCCGAGCCAACCTGGAAGTCTTCCCCACCCACGACGCCGATGGCGTGCAGCGGCACGTGGTGTTTCGCCATCAGCTTTTGCAGCTCTGGCACCCGACGGGGCGCGACGCTGACGATGACCCGTCCCTGGGACTCGCCGAAGTAGAACGCCTCGCGACTGACGGGGCTCGTGATCCCCGGACAGCGCAGCCCTCGCCCGCTGAACAACGCGCTCTCCGCCAGCGCGACGAGCAGCCCGCCATCCGAAACATCGTGGGCGCAGCGTAGCACCCCTCGGCCGATGGAATCGAGCAGCGCGGCTTGCAGGCGACGCTCCATCTCGAGGCTCACTATCGGTGGCCGGCCCTCCGGCCGAGCGCCGATCAGTCGCCAGTATTCGCTGCCGGCGAGCTCTTCGCTGGTGTCGCCCAGTAGGAACACAAGATCGCCGTCTTCCTGGAACCCGGCCGGGCATCGAAGCGCCAGATCGTCGAGCAGACCGACCATGCCGATCACCGGCGTTGGTGGGATGTTACGTTCGCTGGTTTCGTTGTACAGACTCACATTGCCGCTCACCACCGGCAGCTCGAATGCCCGACAGGCATCCGCCAGGCCGCGTACGCTCTCCTGAAGCTGGCCGAACACGAAGGGTCGCTCGGGGTTGCCGAAGTTGAGGCAATTCGTCACCGCCAGTGGTCGCGCGCCGCTACAGACGATGTTGCGAGCGGCCTCTGCCACGGCGGCTTTCGTGCCCTCGTATGGATCGAGGGCGACGTACCAGGGGTTGCCGTCGGTCGTCAGCGCCAGCCCCTTGGTGGTGCCAGGCACGCGCAGGAGCGCCGCATCGAAGCCGGGCCCCCAGACGGTGTTGTCCTGAACCTGATGGTCGTAGGTGCGAAAGATCGGTCGGCGACTCCGTAGGTTTGGTCGGGCCATCAGGTCGAGCAGGACGGCTTCCGGCTCCTCGATGGACGGCATCCCCAGCGATGGTTGCTTGTCCGGCACCTCACTTGCCGGCGAGCGCGCCGGCACGCCGTCGACCAGCACCTTCAGCGGGATGTCGGCCACCACCGCCCCCTCGTCGCGCACCCGGATCCGTCCGGTCGAGGTGATGCTGCCGACCCGGTCAGCGTGCAGCTCGAAATGATCGAAGATCTGGCGGGCGGCGGTCTCCGCCTCCGGTCGGACCACGACCAGCATCCGTTCCTGGGACTCGGAGAGCATGACGTCGTAGGCGCTCATCTCCCGCTCGCGGCGGCTGATCCGGGCGACGTCGATGTCGATCCCGCGCCGGCCGCGATGCGCCAGCTCAGCCGCGGCGCTGGTCAAGCCGGCGGCCCCCAGGTCCTGAATGGCTGTCACCCCATCGAGCTGGTTGAGACGGAGGCAGGCCTCGCATAGCAGCTTCTCGAGGAAGGGATTGCCGACCTGGACCGCCGGCCGGCGCGCTGCCGATCGCTCGTCCATCTCCACCGACGCAAAGGTGGCTCCGTGAATACCGTCCCGGCCGGTGTCGGCGCCCACCAGCAGCACCAGGTCGCCACTACGATCGGCCCGGGCGCGACGCAGCCGGTCATGCTCGACCAGGCCGACGCACATGGCATTGACGATCGGGTTGTCGGAATAGGCGGGGTCGAAGTAGACCTCGCCGCCCACCGTCGGACAGCCGAAACAATTGCCGTAGCCACCGATACCGGCGACCACCCCCTGGAACAGGTGGCGGTTGCGGCCCTGCTCGAGCGGGCCGAAGCGCAACGCGTCCAGGATGGCGATCGGTCGGGCGCCCATCGCAAAGACGTCCCGAAGGATGCCGCCCACGCCGGTCGCCGCCCCCTGGTAGGGCTCAATCGCCGACGGGTGATTGTGGGATTCGATCTTGAACACCACCGCCAGCCCATCGCCGATGTCGACCGCGCCGGCGTTCTCGCCGGGCCCCTGCAGCACGTGGGGACCTTCGGTGGGCAGCTGGCGGAGCAGCGCCTTCGAGGTCTTGTAGGAACAATGCTCGCTCCACAGCGCGCCGAACATGCCCAGCTCCAACTCGCTCGGATCGCGACCCAGGGCCGCAACGATCGCCCGGTACTCGTCCGCACTGAGCGCCACGGCCGCCAACGCGAACCGGTCAATCACGGCCGCCATTAGACTGCCACCCGGTTCAGGGCGTGGATCGCCGACCGAAAGATCGCGAGCCCATCGTCGCCGCCAAGCAGCGGCTCACAGGCCCGCTCGGGATGCGGCATCAGCCCCAGCACGTTGCCTCGGGCGTTGGCGACCCCAGCGATGTTGCGCAGCGAGCCATTCGGATTCGCCTCCGGGGTGATCCGGCCGTCGGCGGTGCAGTACCGGAAGACGATCTGGCCGTTAGCCTCGAGGGATTCGAGGGTGTGCGGGTCGGCGAAGAAATTGCCTTCGCCGTGCGAGATTGGGATTCGGAGGACCTGGCCCGGTCGACAGTCGACCGTGAAAGCACAATCACTCTGCTCGACCCGCAGCTGCACCCACTCGCAGCGAAACTCGCACGACGCGTTTCGCAGCAGCGCTCCCGGCAACAGACGCGCCTCCTGAAGGATCTGAAAGCCATTGCAGATGCCGAGCACGAGGCCGCCGCGGTTCGCGAAGTCCGCGACCGCATTCATCACCGGGGTGAAGCGCGCGATGGCGCCACAGCGAAGGTAGTCACCGTAGGAGAAGCCGCCGGGAAGGATAACGAGGTTGAGGTCACCGAGGTCCCGCTCGCGATAGTCGACAAAGCGAACCGGTTCACCCAGGACCTCGAGGAGCGCGTGGGCACAATCCCGGTCACTCCAGGTGCCGGGAAACACCACGATACCGGTCTTCAAGAAGGGCCCCCACCCCGAGATTCCGCGAGCGCGGGCTCGGGCTGGAGCTCGATCCGGAAGTCCTCGATCACCTCGTTGGCCAGCAGCTGGCGGGCCATCTCCTCGACTCGGCTTCGAGCCTGGTCCTCGTCCGCCTCGTCCAGCAGGATCGACAGGTACTTGCCGGCCCGAACGTCTTTCACCGATTCAAACCCGAGAGCGTGCAGGCCGCCGCGGATGGTGAGGCCCGCCGGGTCGTTGACGACCGGTTTCAGCGTGACGAAGACCTCCGCCCGATAGGTCATGTCCGTGCCACCGCGTAGCGAAAGGCGAGGCGTCGCATCGCCTCCAGGTAGCGTGCACTCGTCCCCTGGACGACCTCAGGGGGTAGCGGCGGTGCCGGCGGCTGCTTGCTCCAGCCGATCTGCTCGAGGTAATCCCGGACGTATTGCTTGTCGAACGACGGCTGCGGCCCGCCCGGCCGGTACCGTTCCAGATCCCAGAATCGCGAGGAATCTGGGGTCATCACCTCATCGATCAGGATGACCTCGCCGTCGTGAAGGCCGAATTCGAATTTCGTGTCCGCCAGGATCAGGCCACGCTCGAGGGCACGCTGGGCGCCGAAGCGATAGAGGGCGAGGCTCGCCTGCTCGAGGGTATCCGCCAGCTCGAGGCCGGCGCGGCGGGCCAGCTCGGCGCGCGAGATGTTTTCGTCGTGGCCGGTCAGCGCCTTGGTGGCCGGCGTGAAGATCGGTTCGGGAAGCCGGTCGCTTTCCTTCAGGCCGACCGGCAGCCGGTCACCCGCGATTGAACCGGTGCGCTCGTAGTCCTTCCAGCCCGAGCCCGAGATGTAGCCGCGCACCACGCACTCGAACAGGATCGGCTCCGCCATCACCACCCGCATCGCCCGTTCCCGCAGGTCCGGCTGAGAATCGAGAAGTTCCCGGGAGATCGACTGGTCACCCGCCACGTGGTTGCGGATCAAGTGGGTCGTCTCGGACAGCCAGCCGTGCGTGAGCCAGTTGAGGACCCGTCCTTTGTCCGGGATCGGGGTCGGTAGTACCACGTCGAAGGCCGAAATCCGGTCGGTCGCCACCATCAGGAGTTCGCGATCGCTCAGCCGATACGTGTCGCGCACCTTGCCCCGCGAGTGGACCGGAAGCGGGAGGTCGGTGGTGAGAATCGCGTTCACGAGCCCCCACCCTGCGCTCCCCCGCGGGCGGGGGAGGGAGCCAGGGCCACCGGCTCGAGGCCGACGCGCTCGAAAGTCACGTCGAGATGGCGAAGGTAATACGCCGGGTCGAATAGCTCAGCGAGCTCCTCCGTGGTCAGCCGCTCTCGGACTTCTGGCGCCTCACCGACGATCGTCCTGAAGTCCTGGCCATCGTCGAGCGCGGTGAGCGCGGCGCGCTGGACTACCCGGTAGGCGTCCTGTCGGGACATCCCCTTTTGCACCAGGGCCAGCAGCACGCGCTGGGAGAAGACCACCCCGCCGCTGCGGTAGAGGTTGGCCCGCATCCGCTCCCGGTCGATGGTCAACCCTTCGATGATGTCGGCCATCAAGCGGAGCATGTAGTCGAGCAGAGCGCAGGCGTCGGGGAAGATGATCCGCTCAGCCGAGGAGTGGCTGATGTCGCGCTCGTGCCAGAGCGCCTGATCCTCGAGGGCGACCTGGGCATAGCCTCGCACGGTCCGGGCCAGGCCGCAGATGCGCTCGCTGAGGATCGGGTTGCGCTTGTGCGGCATCGCCGAAGAGCCCTTTTGCTCCGGGCCGAAGGGTTCGCGGACCTCGGCCACCTCGGTCCGCTGCAGATGGCGGATATCGGTGGCGAATTTCTCCAGGCTTCCGCCGACGACGGCGAGCGTCGTCAGGTAGGCGGCGTGGTGGTCGCGGGCGATCACCTGGGTGGTGACCGGGGCGACCCTCAACCCCAGTTTGGCGAGCGCCATCTCCTCCACCCGCGGATCGACGGTGGCATGGGTGCCGACCGCCCCAGACAGCTTGCCGACCCGGACGTCCTCCCGGGCGGTGACGATGCGCTGGCGTTCCCGGTCGAGTTCATCGAGCCAGCCGGCCAGGATGAAGCCGAAGCTGACCGGCTCGGCGTGGATCCCATGGGTTCGGCCGGCCATCAAGGTGGCGCGCTCCTCGATCGCCCGCCGGCGGACCACTGCCGACAACCGATCGACATCATTTAGAAGGATGTCGGCGGCCTGCACCAGCTGGAGGGCGAGGGCGGTGTCGAGGACGTCCGAGGAGGTCAGCCCCCGGTGCAGGAACCGGGCGTCGTCCCCCAGCGACTCAGCCAGCGAATCCAGGAAGGCGACGACGTCATGGCCAACCCGCTCTTCCAACCGGGCGATGTGCTCCGGGTCGACCCGGGCCCGCCGGAGGCGTTCCACCGCCGGCCGGGGGATCTCGCCGATCTCGGCCCAGCCCTCCGTAACGATGAGCTCGATCCGCAGCCACAGCTCGTAGCGCTGCGCTGGGGAGAAGATCTCGCTCATCTCCGGGTGAGCGTACCGAGGGATCAAACGGCGGCAGGTCTCCTTGTGGGTGGCGGGCCGTCGGTGACGGCCTGATTATAGCCGTGAAACCGGACAGCAACGGGTTAGACTCGCCGTAACCTCTCTCACCTCCAGCGACTTTTGCCTTACGGGGAGTTGCTGGTAAATTGGGCGAACTCGTAACCAAGAGGGGGCGGGTCCCGTTCAGTCTGCAGCGGGCGCCCCGTGGGGTGCCGTGATGCCGGAATTTGAAGATCGGGAACTTGTCGAGCTGGCGAAGGAGAACCCCGAGGCGTTCGGGGCCCTCTACGACCGCTACTTCCCGCAGATTTATCGCTTTGCGTATTCCAGAGTGCGAGACCAATCGCTGGCAGAGGATGTGACGTCAGAGGTGTTTTTCAAAGCGCTGAAAAATATCAAGCGGTACACCTATTCGGGTCATCCGTTTTCCTCCTGGCTGTACCAGATCACCCTGAACGCGGTCGCGGACCATTACCGCGGGGCGGCGGGGAAAGAGGTGGAGCTCGAGGAGGGTGCCAGCGTGCCGAGCGGCGAGCCGACCGTGGTCGATGAGGTGGTCCGGCGCGATCGAAGCCGCCGGGTGTGGGCCGCCATCGATCAGCTTCCCCCGCAGCAGCGGGTGGCGATGGTGCTCAAGTTCGCCGAGGACCGGAAGATCGAGGAGATCGCGCACATCATGAAGAAGAGCTCGGGGGCCGTCAAGCTCCTGCTGCACCGTGGCGTCGAGCGGTTGCGCCGGGAGCTGCCGCCGCTCGAGGCCGAGTTGGGCTTGCCATGATGAACGATCCCGAGCTCCAGGAGATCTTTACCGACCCGGCCCACCAGGAAGTGCTGGACATGCTCAATGCGTCGCGTCCGGCGGCGCCCCCGCTGGACCCGCACTTCCGAAGCTACCTGCGCGCAAAGCTGATGACCGAGGCCCAGCGAACGCTGGGGCCCCGGGCTTCCCGGTCATGGTTTCCGTTCAGGTTCACCCCGAATGCCCTGGCGCCCGCCATGGCCGCCGTTGCCGCCGGGTTCATCGTGGTGCTCGGCGTCGAGATTTATCTGCACAACCAGACCAGCTCGACCGGTTCGCTGGTTGCCGTCGACACCAGGCAGATCAACAACAAAACCGACATCGCGACCGTCGAGCCGATCAAGATCCCGTTCAGCGGACCGGTCGACAAGGCCGCCGTCGAGGCCTCGGTGCAAATCGAGCCGGCAACCTCGGTGACCAAGCAGTGGGACGGCAACACCCTGGTGATCGTCCCGGATCATCCGCTGGCGTCGAACACGACCTACACGGTCACCCTGAAACCCAAATCGGCGGCACCGAATACCAATCCCGGCAATCCGACCGTCACACCGAAGCCGACGGTCGCACCGACGCCGGTGGTGGTCCATTTCACCACCACGCCCGCACCGGTTACCCAGGCACTTCCGCCGTCATTCAAGAGCTCGACGGTCAACTGGCGGCACGATGACCGGCTTGCCAGCCCGGGCACGATTCTGAATGGCAGCTGGACGCCCGCCGGCCAGTTGCTCGTCACCCGCCCAGCCGGTCAGCCCGGCCCCGGTACCGCGACGTCCCCGAGCCCGTCGGCTTCACCGGCAGGCAGCGGGACCACGGATGTCTGGCTGATGACCGCCAAGGGCACCCCGTTGCGCGATCTCGCCCAGGGCGCGACCCTGCCATCCGCGGCGCCGACCGGTGGGCTCTTTGCCTCGTGGAGTCTGAGCTCGAGCAACCAGGCGAGCCTTCAGATTCGTGATCTCTACGGCAACCTGGTCTCCACGGTCGCCACCGTCGACGGGGTTCCCGATCGCCCGGCCGTCTGGGTCGGAGCGGATCGCGTGGCGTACGTCGACCATGGCACACTTCGCATCGCCGGGCTGCATACACCGGTCAGCATCAAGACGACCAGAGTCGACCACGGCAGCCTGGCGGGCTCGCCGGACGGACAGTTCCTGGCGGCCCAGAGCTCGGATGGCTCCATGGTGATCGACCTGGCAACCGGTGCGTCCCGCACTCGCCTGCCGCAAGGCGCGACCGGCTTCGCCTGGTCGACGAAGGGCGACCTGGCCTTCCTCGTGCCGCGGGACGGCGTCACCGACCTCTACCTTCTGTCGGATGTTCGGTGGGTCAGGATCGCCTCCAGCTCCGCCGGTCAGACGTGGTCTGACTTGAACTGGGCGCCCGACGCAGCCTCGTTGCTGATGGCCAGCACCTCGACCGGCAGCAGCGGCTCCACGTCGAGCCTGCTGTTGATCAACCGCGATGGCAGTAATCCGACCGGCTTCGGTGCGCCGCAGCAGGCATACGTCAGCCCGCAGTGGTCACCGGGCGGCGACCTGGTCCTGTTCGTCCGGCGCGACGACGCCACCGGCGCGACGGCATTCTGGACCGCCACTGCCGTGCCGTCGGCGAGCGACGCGGCGGAGCAGCAGGCGCTGGCGGAGGTCAATGCCTTCATGCAGGCTCGGATGCACGGCGACCGTACCGCCGCGCAGGCCGAGCTCGACGATGCCGGACGCGCGGCCTACCAGGCCGGCAGCCTGTCGCTGCTGAGCCCAGCGGGGACCACGTTCGACCGGTACTATCCGGTCACCGTCCAGCTCACGGCCAGCAACCCGACCCGGTTCCTGGTCGGCATCCGGATCTTCGTCGCCAAGGCCGGCGTGGAGACCAGCTTTTTCGAAGAGCAGCTCACCCTGGTCCAGCACGACCAGAAGTATCTGATCGACGCCGCCAGCGCCTCGGCCACGATGCCGGTGGGGCACGGCCCGACCGTGGTCTCGGTGCAGACCACGCAGACGGGCTCCCGCGAACAGGTCCGGGTGCGTTTCGATGCCGATCTGAACCCGTCGACCGTCAGCAATGACACCATCAAGGTCAAGGATCACCAGGGCAACGATGTCAGCGAGCAAGTCAGCTTCGACGCCGACAACCACCTCGCCACGCTCACCGTCGGATTACGCCCCGGCACCTACCAGCTGGTGGTGACGACCGGCATCACAGACATCAATGGCGTCGCCGTGGCCCAGGAGTACGACGCGCCGCTCGTGATCAGTCGCTAGCCCGACGGCTTCGTCCGTTCAGCGAATCAGCAAGCGTAATCCCGATCGCTCGATGAGGTCCCGTACTGGACGATCGTGACCGGGGCGCCGGAAAAGCTCGACCCACTGCCGCAGTATGCGGTGGCATGCTTCCCGCTGCGGAGCCCGCTGGCGTACCAGTCGGCGGCCGCCCCACTGACCGCAAGGGTGCCGACGATGCTCGACCACTGGTACCCGGTCGAGTAGATCCCAATCGGAGCCGTCGAGTTGGCGGCGAGGGTATCGATCAGCCCCTGGATGGTCTGCTGATTGAGGGAAAGATCGGTGCAATTCGTCCCTGACTGGCCGCACCAGCTGTTGGCGGTTTCCACGTCCAGCCACCAACCACTCGGGGCGGCGATCCCCACGCTCGCCACGTAGGCCAGGTCCTTTTGCGCCTCACTGCAGCCGGCCGCCCAGGCGGCCCGCTGCCCCGGCGTGCCGGCCACGTTGGCCGACCGGGTGGCGCAGTCCGCGGTGGTGTGATTCGAGTCCGTGTAGCTCGGGTCAAACCCCGTATTCACGTACAACCCGGCCGATGGCGAGTGCGCGTACTCGCTGACAAGGCACGGATTTCCGGGGTGAAGCGACGAGATGAACGGCCAGCCCGAATCGACGCCGACGATGCCAAACGCGCCGCTCGGATAGGCGGTGTTGCATTGCAGGTAGCCGATGTCGTAACCGCTGCTTCCGCTGGTGAACGCCGCGGCATTCACGGCGCCGAGAACGAGGACGACGGCTACGAGCACCGGGGCGACCGCCAGCCGAATTGGTGGCTTCATCGGTGAATAGCCTATCGCGTCCCACCATCCCTGGCAATCGGTCGACGGCCGAGTGCTACCGTGTGGCGGGTGACCGCCTATTTCACGCCGGCCTTCTTCGACTTCTTCCGCGAGCTCAAGCGGCATAACACGCGGCCGTGGTTCGAGAAGAACAAGCCACGCTACGAGCGCGACGTCCGCAACAAGCTGGTTGATTTTGTCCTGGCCGCTGGTCCGAGGCTCAAGGCGATCAGCCCGCATTTCGTCGCTGACCCTCGTCCGAACGGTGGCTCGGTCTTTCGCATCTACCGGGACATCCGGTTCTCGAAAGACAAGACGCCATACAAGACCGCCGGCGCGGTCCACTTTCCGCACGAGCACCGGACCGGCGCGGCGCCCGGCTTCTACCTTCACCTGGAGCCCGGCGGCGTCTACAGCGGAGTCGGGCTCTGGCACCCGGACACCGCAGCGGTGGGCCAGGTACGGGATGCGATCGTCGCCGACCCGCAACGCTGGAAAAAGGTGACCACCGCCAAAGCCTTCACCGCGACGCTCACGGTCGAAGGCCGATCGCTGAAGACGGTGCCGCGCGGATATCCCAAGGACCATCCGCACCTGGACGACTTGAAGCGGACCGACTTCACTGCCGGCCATACCTTCACGGAGAAGGAGGCATGCAGCCCGGATTTCCTCGACCGCTTCATCGGCAGCTGCCGGGTCGCGGCACCGTTCACGAAATTCCTGACCGACGCGCTGGGCCTGCCGTTCTAGCCTAGCGCTCGCCCGCGACGACCGCCCCGGCGGCGATGGCCGCCGCGATCTCTCCCCCACCGTAGAGCGGCTCGAGCGGCGAGCCCTCCGTCGCAAACGCCTTAGTGCGCTCCAGCAGCCCAGGATGCTCGTCGATGAACCCCGTCGAGATCCGGCCGTTGACGAAGTCCGGCTCGTCGAGCAGGGCGCGATGAAACGGCACCGTGGTCTTCGGCCCGGTCAGCACCAGCTCTTGCAGGGCCCGACGCCCGCGCCCGATGGCCGCCGGGCGGTCCTCCGCCCAGACGATCAGCTTGAGCAGGAGCGAATCGAAATGCGCCGAGATCTCCTGGTGCGGCCGAATGCCACTGTCCACGCGCACTCCCGGCCCGGTGGGGGGTGCATACCGCAGCACGCGGCGAGGAGCAGGCATGAAATTCCGCAACGGATCCTCGGCGTTGATCCGGAACTCGATGGCGTGGCCACGGGGCGCCGGGTAGCCGTCCGATGGGAGTCGCTCGCCGCGCGCCACGCGGATCTGCTCGCGGACCAGGTCGACGCCGAGCACCGACTCGGTGACGGGGTGTTCGACCTGCAGCCGGGTATTCATCTCGAGGAAATAGAAGTCGTCGCCCGAGACGATGAACTCGACCGTTCCGGCATTGTGATATCGGACCGCCGCGGCGGCTTTGACGGCGGCCGCGGCCATGGCCGCGCGTCGCGACTCGCTGAGCCCGACCGCGGGCGTCTCCTCCAGCAGCTTCTGATGCCGCCGCTGGATGGAGCACTCGCGCTCGCCCAGGGCCAGCGTGGTGCCGTGCGCATCGGCCAGCACCTGCATCTCGATGTGTCGCGGATGCGACAGATATCGCTCGAGGTAGACGTCGGGGCTGCCGAAGGAGCTCTGTGCTGCCCGGCGGCAGGCTTCGAACGCCGCCGGGAGGTCCTCGGCCCCCTTTGCGACTCGCATGCCGATGCCGCCCCCGCCGGCGGCGGCTTTGACCATTACCGGGTACCCAATCCGTTTCGCCTCGACGAGGGCGGCCGCTTCATCAGCGATCGCGGCGGTTCCGGGCACGACGGGGACCCCCGCGGCGGTCATTCGACGACGGGACTCGACTTTATTCCCCATCGCTCGCATGCTGGCCGCCGACGGACCGATGAAGGTCAGGCCTTCCGTCGCGCACGCCTCCGCAAAGGCCGGGTTTTCGGAGAGGAAGCCGTATCCGGGATGAATGGCGTCAGCGCGATGATCACGCGCCACCCGGATCAGCTGCTCGATATCGAGGTAGGCCTGCCGGGGCGACGGCCCTTCGAGTCGGACCTGCTCATCCGCAAAATACACGTGTGGGGCGCGGGCATCGGGCTCCGCGTAAACCGCCACGGTCGGGATCCCCAGCTCCCGACAGGTCCGCATCACCCGGAGCGCGATCTCGCCGCGGTTGGCGACCAGGACCCTGGTGACGTTAGCCAATCGTCATCAGCACTTCATTGGGGGCGACGATCGCGCCCTCTTTGGCAAAGACTTCGCGCACCGTGCCGCCGACGGTGGCCACGATATCGTTCTGCATCTTCATGGCTTCGAGAATGACAACCACGTCTCCGAGCCGCACTCGGTCGCCGGCCGCCACCTTGACCTTGACCACCATTCCCTGCATGGGCGCCTGGATGGCGCCGTTGCCGCCGGCGCGTTGCGTCGCGGAAGGAACAGGCGTGGCCGCCGGCGTTGCCGCGGAAGATGTCACGCCGTCGCCGAGGATCCGCACCTTGTAGGGCTCGCCGTCTACCTCGACGGTGAACTCTCGGACCGGGGCCGCGCTGGTGACAGCCGGCAGCTCGGTTGGGGTAGGCTTCTGCGCCGCCGCGGGTTCGGCAGACGGCGTGGGCGGCGGGCTGGCCGGCGCCGGCTCCCGTCGAGTCGACGGACGGAGGATGCCGGCCGCGTCTTCCGGAAATAGGATGTAGGTCAACACCTGGTCGACACTGGTGGGGGTGAGGCCCTGCTTGCGCATCTCGCGCCGGGCACGATCCAGCCCCGGTTGAAGCAGGTCGGCCGGCCGCATCGTGATCGCCTCCGATGACCCCAGCGCGCGCTTGCGAACCTCGGGATCAATCGGGCCCGGAGGCGAGCCGTACAGACCTTTGACGTAGTCGCGAAAGGGCTGCTCGATGTGCTGGTAGCGCTTCTCGCTCAGCGTGTTGGCCAGCGCCTGGTTCGCCGCGATCCGGTTGATCGGCGCCGCCATCGGCGGGTAGCCCATCTCCTGGCGAACCTGCACCAGCTCGTGCATCAAGCGGTCATAGCGATCGGTCGCCTTCCGCTCGCGCAGGTTGCGGATCATCACCGCCAGCACCGGAGCCGGCAGCTGATGCTCGAGGACGAAGACGTCGTTGCGAAAAGCGATCGGGTCCTGGAACTCGAGGTACTCATCGTGGATCTCATCGAAGTAGCGGCTGGCCTGGCTGATCAGGCTGAGGTCGAGGCCGGTGTCGTTCGGTCCATCGTGCAGGCTGGCGACGATCGTCTCCGTGGCCGGCTGCGACGCGCCCCAGGCGAGCGCCGACAGCGCGGTGTCCACGCCCGTCGCCCCGGCTTCGATGGCGGCATAGTAGGTGATCGGCGAAAGGCCGGTGGTGGAGTGCGAGTGGATGCTGACCGGGAGCCTCGTCGCATTCACGACGGCACTCACCAGCGTGCGGGCGGTGGCGGGCGCCAGGATCCCCGCCACGTCCTCGATCCCAATCCAGTCGGCGCCCAGGGCTTTCAGCCGGTTGGCTGACCTCACCAACCAGGGCTCGTCTTCGACCGGGCTCGGACTGTAGACGAGGGCTGCGATCACGCGGGCGCCGGTTTTGCGGGCGGCTTCGATTGGAACCTCGAGGTTGCGCAGGTCGTTCAGCGGGTCGAACATGCGCACCACGCGAATGCCGTCGGCCACCGCCTGCTCGATGAACGCGCGCACGACATCGTCGGGCTGGTGCGATTGCCCGATCAGCGTCTGTCCCCGGATCAGCATCTGGAGCGGCGTCTTGTCGATGGCGGCTCGCAATGACCGCAAGCGTTGCCACGGATCCTCCTGCAGGGCGCGGACTGACGCCGCGAAGGTCCACCCACCCCAGGCATCGAGCGCGTGGTACCCGATATCGTCCAGCGTCCTGGCGATGGGCAGCACGTGCTGCAGCTTCAGGCGACCCTGCACCAGGCTCTGCTGCCCGTCCCGCAGCACGGTCTCGGTGATCAAGACCCTGGGCACGCGCTAATTGTATGCGCGTATTCGAATACGAGAAGCCGGTCCCGTCGGGACCGGCTTCCTCAGGCAGATCGTCGAAGAACTAGGCTGCGATACGAAACGACTCGCGGTCTTGTTCGTTCGATTTGTCCTCGCCACCTTCCGTGGGGACAAGGTCAGATTGCAGGACTTGCTTTAGTTGGTCTCGAATCTGCATGTCTCCTTGCACGATCGCGTCCGGCGTCGCGTTTGAGTCCGCCAGGTCGCGGAGCTGTTGGCGCAGTTGCGCAACCTGTTTTTCTCCCTGTCCGGTCAGCTCGACCGGCCCCGTGTACTGCAAAACGACCTGCCAGGCGTCAGCGACGGTCACGCAGTGGCTGCACTGGTAATTGATGGCCATGGCGATGTTCTGGGGCACGAACGTCTTGGGATAGCCGATGACCACAACTGCTTCGATCGCTACTGCGGTCGTATGGCAATACTGGCAGCTCGCAAAGGCAACCGCTTCATTGGACGCCGTCACGTCACCGTCGACGAAGACGACTCTAAGCGAGGTCCGGTCCAACTCGGAGTAATCGCGATAGTTCTGGGCGACGACGATGTTGTTCTGGTTCGGCCAGGACTCCTCATCCGAGGCGTACGCCGTCGACCCGGATGCCAGCGCGGCGGCGGCAGCGATTCCCAGGGCGATGGCCCGCAACCGCCGCCACTGCAGACTCGAGATCACGTGATGTCCCGACATCGCCACTTGCTGGACCTACGCCGGGCGGCCTTCGGCGAAGTTCTTGAAGCGGGTCAGGTAAAGATTGATTCGCTGCTCGACCCAATCGGGTCCCTGGCCGGCCTTTTCCAGACCCTCACGGTTGTAGCGGAGCTGCATTCGGACCTCGGTCCCGCCCTTAGAACCCGGCTCAAAGTAAGCTGTGCCCGCTTCTGCTTTTTGCAGTTCCGCAGGTAGCTTCGCCGCGGGAACATCTTGCGATTTGCCTTCGAACTTTATCCCCATGCCGGGCCCGCCTTCTTTGGTCCAGGCGTTCCACTTTTCCCGAGCCTTTTCCGGTGGTATCCCAACCTGCACCGAGCTTTCGGCCATGCTCATCGTTGTCGCCATTTCTGTACCTCCTATGAACTGCTTGGGCGACATAGCGCTGCGTGGCCTGAGCCCAAGACAGCCGGTTGACATTGCAACGATCCTATCATATAGAATGATGACGAGGCATGCACAAAATCATACACAACCTCATCCGTTATAGCCGCGGAGGCGTCAACGTCATCGCGGACGTGAATGCCGCGATCTCTACCGGCGACAGTGGCGTTTCGACTAGCTCGGTCCGCAGCTACAGCCGCATCGTTCAGCGCAGTGGACATACCCGGACCGAGTCGGAGACCCAGCAGCCGAATGAGAAGGAGGTCAACCATGGCGAAGGAGACTCGTAGGGGAATCGGAGGGGATCGTTCCGAAGGACTCTCAAAGGATGAGGTTGAGTCGCAGGTCGGCGAACAGCTTCCGGGTCGGGAGCAGATGTCCCTGGTTAATGCCAAC
>VBDZ01000193.1 GCA_005881215.1 Chloroflexota bacterium
TACCGCCGCGAACGAGCGACCGGCGTTGAACCCAACACCGCGGCAAGGGCAGCCTCCGGCGGCGTGGGTCCGGCGATCGCGGCCTCGGCGTTGGCGCTGGCGGCGGGATTTGCGGTGCTGGCGCTCAGCCCGGTCCCCGCCGTTCGCGACTTCGGCCTCTGGAGCGCGTTCGACCTTCTGCTCGCGACCGCCGCCGTCCTTGCGCTCCTCCCGCCGCTGTCCCGCGCCTGGCTGAAGTAGTTCAGGCGCCGGGAATCGCCGTGTCGCCGGCTTCACTGGTGGGCAGCACCAGTTGCGCACCGGGAAACATCAGGATCGCGTCCAGCGAGTTGCTCGGCAGAAACGTTGGGGAGTCAACCTGGGTCAGATCGAGCCTGATCCGGTGACCGGGTTCGAGCGTCCAATGGTTACCGAAGAGTGGCAGTTGAATCGTCTGCTTGAGTGTGTTGTAGGCCGGCGTGTCGATTCGATATGTCCCGCGCGTGACGAGGAACGCCGTCCCGTCGGGCGCGACGTCCCAGACCCGCGCATTGAGCGTCGCCGTGGTCGCGCCGAGCAGCGTGTAGGTCAGGTCGACCTGACCGAGGCCGACGAAGATCCGGGACCGGTCGAGCGCGACCGAGTATCCGGTGTAGCGCGCCGTCGCGTCGGGGAAGGCGGCCGGCGTCAGTGATTTCCGGCAACCTGAAGCACCGGTCTCGAAGCCGACCACGGGATCGGTCTGCAGATTGTCGGGATCCTCCGGCCCCGTCACCTTCGTGTTGCGAAGCGTGCCGGCGCTGGCGTACTGAACGGTAAGCGATCCGTTGAAGAGCTGTTCCGGCGTGCCAGCGGTCAGGCTCTGGACCTGCCCCCCTGCTCCGCCCGAAGGGGCGCCGCAGACGGTGGGCATGCTGAGCACGTTGGTCTGCTGCCGGTGACTGCCGGTGATCTGGTTCAGCAGGAACTCCCACGCCTGGCTGTTGATAGGACGCCACTCGAAGGCCGGGTTTTGCGCCCGGGGATGTCCGACGTCGGCCACCGCCAGCGCCACCGGCCATTGCGCGTCCAGTGACTTGAGGTAATTGAACTGCCGGAACGACTCCACCGGGGGAAAGAGGTCGTCCGTCCAACCCGAGACCGAGAAGACGGCGACCTCGCGGCTGGTCAATTCGGCGGCCCAGGCCTCGTCCTGGTAGAAGGATCCCCGAAATTCGGTCAAACCCCGCCGAATCTGGGCGACAATAACGTCCTCCTTTCCGTCCGCGTCGTAGGGATCACCGACGAGCGCCGCCCTGGCGGCCCAGGATGGGATGTCGATCGGGCCTTCATCGGAGGGTGTCGTCGTGGTGCCGGCCTCGAAGATGCCCTGGATCAAGCCCTGGAGGAAGAAGCCGACGACATAGCTGGACTTCGCTGTTCCCAGCGGATTTCCCTGACCCGTATCGGTGAAGTCCGTGGGACTTCCTTGCGACGACGAATAGATGGTGGCATCGAACGGCCCGGGGTGACCATTCGGTGCCAGGCTGTAGGCGAGGTCCGTCCAGGGGTATTTCGGGATGGCGACCTGGAGCTGGAGGATTGGCAGTGCGGGGATCGGGGCGGGCGTCACGAAGGTGTTGGCGTCCCAGACCGGCTGGCTCGCCTGCAACCACGATTCGCCACCGCCGTAGGAGCCGCCGCTGATCGCGACCTGGTTGACATCCAGGTCCGGATACGCCTGGGCGACCAGCGCCGCCAGCCACTGGGTATCGCGAATCTCGAACTCGCGGCTCTTCAGGTGGATGGTCCCGTTGGGTGGGCAGGCCGAACCAGGGCGAATACATGGGGCGGGAACGCCGGCGGGCGTTGCCGGCTGGTCCGCGCGGGTGACGCCGTCGTCGAAGAATCCGCGTGCCGTGTAGGTCAACACATAAAAGCCGTGCTCGGCAAACCAGTGATTGTTCCAGTGCCACTTGTCGGCGCCGTCGCCGGCGTCGCTGCGGGATTCCCACTCGTGTTTGTTGTTGGCAAACCCGTGCAGCAGGACGATCAGCGGGTGGCGGGCGCCGGTGCCCGGCTGGGGCAGCGTCAGATCGACATCGAGCAGCGCTTTATCCCAGCTGGCGACCTCACCCGAGCAGATGCGGACGCCACCGTATCGCGGGCAGTCGTTCAAGCCGGCAACGGAGCCGGTCGCATGCGCCGGCAGGGATGGCGCCACCAGGGCGAGGCACAAGAAGAGTCCCGGCAGGATGGCGCGGCGTCGCAACGGGCTTCCCTCCAGCAGTCGCGAAAAACAGCTCCGCCTCTCAGTGTCCAAAGTCGGCGTCGCCACGTCAAGGGCGGGAGCTTACTGGGTCCCTCTCAGGTGACTCATTCGCCTTTCCAGACCGGCTTGCGCTTCTCGGCAAAGGCGCTCAGCCCCTCTTTGGCGTCGGCGGTTTCGAAGAGCCGGAAGATCCCGCCCCGCTCCAGGGCCAGGGCGCTTTCCAGCGACATCTCGAGGCCCTGCTTCGCCACCAGCTTGATCTCTCCGATGGCGGCCCGCGGGCCGGCGGCCATGCTCGCGGCAAAGCTGACGGCCTCCGGCAGCAGCCGGTCCGGGGCGAGCAGCCGATCGACGATCCCAAAGGCTGCCGCCGTCTTGGAGTCGAGGGGTTTGCCGGTGAGCAGCAACTCCATCGCCTTCTGCCGGCCGATCAGCCGGGGCAGCCGCTGGGTGCCGCCGTTGCCGGGCAGCAGACCGAGCGTGACCTCGGGCACCCCCAGCCGGTAGTCGCCCTCGGCCGCAAACCGAAAATCGGTGGCGAGCGCGATCTCCAGGCCGCCGCCCAGCGCGTGGCCACCGATCGCGGCGATGAAAATCTTTGGGGTGTGCTCCATCTTCAAGAGCACCTCGTGCATGTGCAGGATCGTCATGGCGCGCGCCCTGGGCGTGACCGTGCGGAACATCCCGATGTCGGCGCCGGCGCTGAAGAACTTCGGCAGATCCGAGGTCAGCACCACCGCACCGATCGATTCATCGAAGCGGATCTCGTCGATCGCCGCGTTCAGATCATCGATGAATCCGCGGTCATAGGAATTCGCCGGCGGCCGATTCAGATGAATCAGCGCCACGCCATCCGATTCCTTACTGACTGACACAACCTTTGCCGAAGTGGTCGCTTGCTCCATCGGTCCCTCCTTTGTGTACCCTGAGTCTATCCGCAGATCGACAACAGGAGAGGCAACTGCATGAGCACGATGGTGATCGACGGCAAGCCGGTGGCGGCACGCTCCGGCGCGACTGTCGAGATTCATGACCCAGCGACCGGTGAGCTGGTGGACCGGGTGCCGCAGGCCGGCGTCGAGGAGACGCGGCAGGCGATCGACGCCGCCCACAAGGCCTTTCGCGCCTGGGCGGACATGCTGCCTCACCAGCGATTCCAGATCCTGATGAAAGGCGCGGCGCTCGCTCGGCAGCACCTCGATGAGGTGGCGTCGCTGTTGACGCGCGAGCAGGGTAAGCCGCTGCGTGATTCCAAGATCGAGGCCCAGCGCTTCGTGGAGAACATCGAGTTCTACGCTGCCATCGCCGCCTCGGGTGCGATCCGCGGCAAACACGTCCAGCTCTCGGTGCCGGGGGCGTTCGGCCTGGTGGTTCGCCGGCCGCTTGGAGTGGTGGGCGCCATCATCCCCTGGAACTTCCCCCTGACCCTGCTGGCGAACAAGATCGCGCCGGCACTGGCGGTCGGCAACACGGTGGTGGCCAAGCCGGCCAGCACCACGCCGCTCTCCAC
>VBDZ01000078.1 GCA_005881215.1 Chloroflexota bacterium
TGAACCGTGCCACCTGCCAGCCGGCCACTTCCATCAGCTGCAGTGGCTCGATTCCAAATTGCTGGCGAGCGCCGGCATCAGCGCTGCGCAGCGTCGCCGAGGAGACGGATGGGACGCCGTTCCAGCGGACAGCCGGCCAGTTCACGTGACCAGCAGGGTTTCCCCCGGTGCCGTATGCAGGCGCGCCGCCGCGGATCCCTCGCGCAGCGCGAACTCGATCCGCCCGCTGCTGCCCACCAATGCCACCAGTTCGTTGGGCGCCGCATCCTCGTAGGTCTCAACCGTGGGTACCGGTGTGCCGTTGACCACCTTGATGCGAGCCAGCGCCCGGATGGGAAGGTTGGTGATCACGTTGCCGAAATGGTCGCAGTGCAGCACCTGGGCGCGCCAGGCTTCGCCGACCTTCGAGGCCCAGGCATCAGCCAGTCGCATCGGCTCGTCGCGCCGGAGTTTGCCGAGCTCGGCGAGCGACGCGCCGGCGGCCAGCCGGGCGGCAGTCGGCCCGAAGATGTCGCGGCCGTGGAACGTTGGGGACGCCTCCGGCGGCGTCGGCAGCTCGGCGGTCTCGCTGATGGGCTCGGTGAGAAAGGTGAACAGTCCGTTGTCCGGGCCGACGAAGACATGGTCCGCGGTCCTGAAGGCGATCGCCTTGCGGCGGGAGCCGACTCCCGGATCGACCACGGCGACGTGCACGGTGCCGACCGGGAAGTTCCGCCAGGCGCTGTCCAGCAGGAAGGCACCCTGCAGCACGGCGAAAGGACGGACGCCGTGGGTGATGTCGATCACCGATGCCTTTGGGTACACCGCGAGGATCGCCCCTTTCATGGCGCCGACGTAAGCGTCATCGAGGCCGAAATCGGTGAGCAGCGTCACGATCCCGTTCGGCTTCATGCCGCCATGCTATCTGCTGGCGCGCGCCGGAAACGAAAAGAGCCGCCCCCTCGGGCGGCTCTCCGTCGCTTGACCTTTCGGCCTAGTAGTCCGGCATCGAGGGCGCCGGCGCGGCCGACTGCTTCTTCTCCGGAATGTCCGAGACGAGTGCCTCGGTGGTCAGCAGCATGGCCGCGATGCTCGCGGCATTCTGCAGCGCCGAACGGGTGACTTTCGTCGGGTCGACGATGCCGGCCTTCAGCATGTCGCTGTACTCGCCCTTGGCGGCGTCGAAGCCCTGGCCCTTGGGCAGGTCTTTGACCTTCGCGACCACGACCGAACCTTCGTAGCCGGCGTTGTTGACGATCTGGCGCAGCGGCTCCTCGAGCGCGCGGCGGACCAGCGCGACGCCGGTGGCCTCGTCGCCGGTGAGCTTCAGGTTGTCGAGCGACTTCTGGGCGTGCACCAGGACGGCGCCACCGCCGGGCACGATGCCCTCTTCCACGGCAGCCCGGGTCGCCGACACGGCGTCCTCCATCCGGTGCTTCTTCTCCTTGAGCTCGGTCTCGGTTGCCGCGCCGACCTTGATGACGGCGACACCACCGGCGAGCTTGGCCAGCCGCTCCTGCAACTTCTCCTTGTCCCAGTCGGAGGTCGTCTTATCGATCTCGGCCTTGATCTGGTTGATCCGGCCCTTGATCTCATCCTGCTTGCCGGCACCCTCGACGACGGTGGTGTCATCTTTGGTGACGGTCACGCGGCGCGCCTTACCCAGCTGGTTGAGCTGCACGGAGTCGAGCTTGAGGCCCAACTCTTCGGAGATGACCTGTCCGCCCGTCAGGATCGCGATGTCCTGCAGCATGGCCTTGCGGCGATCGCCGAAGCCCGGCGCCTTGACCGCGACGGCGGTGAAGGTGCCACGCAGCTTGTTGACGATGATGGTGGCCTGCGCCTCGCCTTCGACGTCCTCGGCGATGATCAGCAGCGGCCGGCCGCTCTGTACCACCTTCTCCAGCACCGGCAGGAGATCCGCAACCGCGGAGATCTTCTTCTCGGTGATCAGGATGTACGGATCCTCGAGCACCGCCTCCATCCGGGTGGCGTCGGTCACCATGTAGGGCGAGATATAGCCCTTGTCAAACTGCATCCCATCGACAAGCTTGAGCTCATCCTCGATGCCCTTCGACTCTTCGACGGTGATGACGCCGTCCTTGCCGACTTTCTCCATCGCGTTGGCGACCATGTCACCGATCGACGGATCGGCGGCGGAGATGGTGGCGACCTGGGCGATCTTCTCCCGCTCGGAGATCTGGACCGACTGTTCCTTGATCGCCTTGACGACCTCGTCGACCGCCTTCTGGATGCCGATCTTCAACGCGATCGGGTTGGCACCGGCGGTGACATTGCGCAGTCCCTCGCCGATGATCGCCGCGGCCAGCACGACCGAGGTCGTGGTGCCGTCGCCGGCGATGTCATTGGTCTTGCTCGCGACTTCCTTGACGAGCTGGGCTCCCATGTTCTCGAAGGGATCCTCCAGCTCGATCTCCTTCGCGATCGTGACCCCGTCGTTCGTGATCGTCGGGGAGCCGAATTTCTTGTCGAGTACCACGTTGCGGCCCTTGGGGCCGATGGTAATTCGAACCGCGTCGGCGACCTTGTCGACGCCGCGCTTCAGCGCCGAACGGGCGTCAGCATCGTAAGCGAGTTGTTTCGCCATCGATCGTCCTCCTTCCTGCTAGTGATGAGTGGGCAAACGGCCAGTGTTCCGGGGCGGTAGGTACCCGCATTTTAGCACTCCTAAACGGTGAGTGCTAGCAATCGGCCCCCTCGAGCGCCAGCCCGGATAGGCGCCGGTAGAATGAATCTGGGCGGCTGCACCGGTACCCATGAGCATTCCTGAACCTAATCCCACTCGACGTGTCGGCCGCGCCATGGCCTGGGGGGTGGCGATCGGCGTCGGCGCCGTCGTCCTGCGCGAGCTGGTCCGCCCCCGGGAGCAGCCCGCCAGGCTGATCGACTGGGAGAGGGTGGAGGAGATCGCGCTCAACCGCTGCGGCGAGGCGGCCGACCCGCCGGCGGACCTCGCCCGGGAGCAGACCTACCAGGCGATCGCGGCGGAACTCGAGCCGCAGCTGGTCGAGGCGCTTGGCTCGGGGACGGCCCCCAGCGGCACCCGCCTGTATCCAGGGTTGACCGCGGTCGGCCGGCGGCAGTGGGTGCGCTTCAACATCCGGATCTTCCGCCAGATGTTCGAGCCGCTGGAGACGCTCCAACGCCTGATTCCGGGCTCGCTGATCCTGAGTTTCGGCCAGCGGGGCATTACCCGATACCTCGGGCTGATGCTCGGCCTGCTGGCGCGCCGGGTTCTGGGCCAATACGATCCCGCCCTGTTGGGCCGGGAGCCGGTGGAAACCTCCTCCCTGATCCTGGTGGAACCCAACGTCCAGGCCTGGGCCCAGAAGGACAAGTTGCCGATTGACGAGCTGCGCCGGTGGCTGGCCATGCACGAGATGACACACGCCTGGGAGTTTCGGGCGCATCCCTGGCTGCAGCCCTACCTGGAGGGGCTGCTCAAGCAGGTGCTGGTGGGCCGGCTCGGTGACGGCCATCGGCCGAGCCGGCTGGAATTACTGCGGACCCTGACCGTCGGGGTTGGCCAGCAGTGGAAGGCGATCGCCAGGTTGCAGGCGGTGATGAGCCTGCTCGAGGGCTACAGCAACCTGGTGATGAACGAGGTCGGCCGGCGCGAGCTGCCGCACTTCGCGCTGCTCGAGGGTGCCTACCGGCGGCGGCAGCAGGAGCGGACGCCGCTCGAGCGGGCCTTCCTGCGCCTGACCGGATTGGAGATGAAGATGCGCCAGTACGTGCTCGGCGAACGGTTTTGTCGGGAAGTTCGCGATGCCGGCGGTCGCGCGCTGCTGAGTCGAGTTTGGGAAGGCCCGGACTGGCTCCCGACAATGGCCGAGATCCAGCGGCCGTCGCTCTACGTCGAGCGCGCCGGATCGCATTGAAAGCCGCCGTCCTGACGGTGGCCCTCCTGCTGACCGCCTGTGGAACCGCCGCGGCGCCGGACACGGGGGCCTCGAGCTCGCAGTTGCAAGCCCAGGTGGTGGCATCCGAGCTGGTGGCGGGATCGCAGCAGCGCGTACCGATCGGGATCCTCGACCACAACACGCCGGTCAACGATGCCACGGTGCACGTGCGCGCCTTTCTCCTGCAGGGGACGACCGGGGTCTTCAAAGGGGAGTCCGATGCGCCCTTCAAAGGTGCCGGACTGGGGGGCGCCGGCGTCTACGTGGCGCATCTCGACCTGGTGCCGGCCGGCAACTGGGGCCTGCAGGTGACCGCATCCCGACCGAACGGCGCTCATCTCAGCCAGCAGGTCGCCTTCAACGTAATCACCACCCCCGTTGTGCCGGCGGTGGGCCAGGCCGCACCGGCCAGTCACACGCCCACCACCAAGGATGCCGACCCCACCACCATCGACAGCGGCCGGCCTCCCGATGACATGCACCAGATCTCAATTGCCGACGCCATCGCGCAGCATCGTCCAACGCTGGTCATCTTTGCGTCGCCCGCGTTCTGCACCAGCCGGATTTGCGGCCCAGAGGTCAAGGTGGTGCAAAGTCTTGAGCCCGCCTACAAAGACCGCCTGACATTCATCCACGTCGAGGTCTATCGGGACTTTGCGCCCGATCCCTCGAAGCGCCAGCTGGCGCCGGCCGTGCTGGAATGGCGGCTGCAGTCGGAGCCATGGATCTTCCTGATCGACGCCAGGGGGGTCATCCAGACGCGCTTCGAGGGCCCGACGGCGACCGACGAGGTCCAGGCGGCCATCGTCAAGCTGCTGGGCTGACCTTTACATCTACTTACAGAGTCGCGGCCGCCCCGTTTCGAGGAGGAGGCGTCGCGGGTGGTACGGTCCCCCCCACATGGCCGACATGATG
This sequence comes from Chloroflexota bacterium, assembly GCA_005881215.1. Taxonomy (GTDB): domain Bacteria; phylum Chloroflexota; class Dormibacteria; order CF-121; family CF-121; genus CF-13. The sequence goes on from VBDZ01000078.1 coordinate 4,818, forward strand.
TTCGACCTGGTCTGCCAGCACTGCGGGCGCCGGGAGCAAAAGCGGTGGGAGACTCGAGGGAGCGTCAAGGTCACCTACTGCGGGTTCTGCAAGCACGGCATGTCGGTGGTGGGGATCGCCTTCTTCACCCCCACCCAGCGCGAGCAGGCCGCCGCCTAATCGATCTCGGCCAGCACCTGGCCTTCCTGCACGGTCTCGCCCTCTTTGGCATGGATCCTGGTGACGCGTCCGCCCTTCGGCGCGTTGACGGGGATCTCCATCTTCATTGACTCGAGAATCATCAAGGTCTCGTCGGCGTCAACCTGCTGCCCTTCTTTGACGACCACCTTCCACAGATTGCCCGCAAGCTCGGCCTTCACCTGCACTCGGCCGATTGTCTCACGCAAGAGTCGGGTAATATGGCGACGATTTGCGCAAAAAACGTAGCTACCCGAAGAAGCGCGGCGGTCCGACCACGCTGCGCCCCGGCATCGACACCCTGGTCGAGAAAGAAACCCCGGGCGACAAGGAAGAAACCATCGAGATGGACGCCGAGGTGGTCGAGCCCCTGCCGAACGCGATGTTCAAGGTCAAGCTGCAGACGGGGCAAACCATCCTGGCCTATACATCGGGGAAGATGCGCAAGTTCTACATCCGGATCCTGATCGGCGACCGGGTCCGGGTAGAGCTGTCGCCCTACGACCTGACCCGCGGCCGGATCATCTTCCGCTACAAGTAGCCTCGCGGTAACCTCAGATCACCGTGATCTGGCTCTATCTGTTGCTCCTGGCCGTGGCGGCGGTCGGACTCTGGGGTGTCTACCGGATCCTGGGCACGCCGTCCCGGCTGGCGCCGACCGACTACGCCGTCGTGCTTGCCGATGTCGCCGACAGCGTGGAGCGGGCGGCGGCCCGATTGCGCGAAGCGCTCGACGCCTCGCCCGCTACCGCCCTGGACGACGTCGCCGGTCAGAGCCGGAAGATCTTTCAGACCGGTTACTACCAGACGCTTCGGTTGCGGCCGGCCGCCGGAGCCGACGTCCTGGCAGCCGCTCGGGCCGAACTCGGTCAGGCCTGCGAGGCCTACGACTGGGCGAGCCGCATGCTCGGCAGTGAGAGTGTTCGCAATCCGCTGATCATCGAAGCCGCCCGCCGGCTGATGGACGTGGGTGATAACGCGCTCAGGCAGGCGGCGCAGGCACTGCCGGCCGAATTGCCGGCGCCTCACGAAAGTACTGCACCGTCGCGCTGAGGCCGGCCTCCAGGCTGGTTTGCGGGTGCCAGCCGAGGAGCGTTTCGATCTTCCTCGGATCGACCACCGAGCGCCGCTGCTCGCCGGCCAACGGCGGACCATGTTCCTCGGGTCGGTCGCTGCGGGTCAGCTGTCGCAGCAGCGCGAAGATCCGGTTGATGTCGGTTTCGACGCCGGTCCCCACGTTGAAGGCGCCGACCTGGTCCGACGTCAGCGCGCGGGCATTGGCGTCCGCGACGTCGCCGACGTAGACAAAATCGCGGGTCTGCTTGCCGTCGCCGTTGATGCGGGCCTTCTCTCCGCGAAGGAGTCGCTGGGTAAAGATGGCCACCACCCCGGCTTCGCCATGCGGATCCTGCCGCGGGCCATACACATTCGCATAGCGCAGCGCCGCGTACGACAGCCCATGCAGCGCATGGAACGTCCGCAGATAAACCTCGGCGGCGAGCTTGGACGCGCCGTAGGGAGAAACGGGTAGCGCCGGAGCGTCCTCGGGAGTGGGCACCAGATCGGTGTCACCGTAGATGGCGCCGCCCGTCGAAGCGAAGAGGAAGCGGCGGACGCCGTGCTGCACGCTGGCCTGCAGCAACGCCGCAGTCCCCAGCAGGTTCACGCTGGCGTCGAACACGGGGTCCTCGACCGATCGGCGGACGCTCGCCTGGGCGGCCTGGTGGACGACCGCTTCCGGCCGCTCGATCGTGAAGAGCTCGTCCAGCCAGGGCGAGTGGACGTCCATCTGGTAGAAGCGCGCCCCGGCCGGCAGCTGCTCGACGTGGCCGGTCGACAGGTCGTCCAGGATCACCACCTCGTGGCCGGCGCCGAGCAGCCGATCGGCGACGTGCGAGCCGATGAACCCCGCCCCGCCGCTGACCAGGACCTTCAACGCCGGTGGCTCAGGAGAAAGACGACGAGCCCGACCGCGATCAGGCTCCAGTAGCTGATCAGGCGGTCGAGGATCGCGACCGTGAACGCCTGGGAGCCGGTCAGGCCGAAGAAGACCAGGACGGCGATGATCCCGCCTTCGACCAGGACCAGCCCGCCGGGGAGGGCGGGAATGGTCGTCAGCAGGGAGGCCACCAGCGCGATGAACACGATTTGCGCCAGGCTGAGGGAGAGGTGCAGGGGCAGCGCCTGTACGACCAGGTAGAGGCGGGTGGACTCGGCCGCCCAGACCAGGACAGTCAGGCCGAGTAGCAACGGCAGTCGACCGGCAAACGCGCTCAGCAGTCCGTGCTTGAAGCGGGCCGCCCGTTCCCGCAGCCGCTCGGGAAGAAAGGGGGACAGCCGGCCCTCGCTGTAGCGGATCACCAGCAGGCCGCCGATCAAGCCGGCGGCGATCGCCAGCCCGACGATGAAGGCCGGCAGGAATCGTTCCGGAACGGAGGCGCGGAAGCTGATCAGGCCGCTGATCACCAGCAGGCTCATCAGGACGAGAAAGTCGAGGGCACGCTCGCTGAAGATCGTCCCCAGGGCTTTCGATCCCGAGACGTCGGTCTGCCGCCGCAGCAGGTAGGCCCGGTAGAAGTCGCCCATCTTCGCCGGCAAGACGCAGTTGGCGAACCAGGCGAGGATCACGATGTGAAACAGTTCGCCGAAGCGTTCCGATTCGCCGGTGTTGCGGAGCAGCAATTCCCAGCGGACCGTCCGGACCACGAACGAGAGATAAAACGCCGCCATCGCGAGCCCATAGATGAAGGGGTTGGTCTGGCTGATGGCGCGAAGGCTGGCGCCGTAGTCGAGCTGGACGTGGGTCAGCACGACGACGAGCACCACGGCGAGGATTCCGAACGAGATCAGGGTGCGCGGATCCGTGAGTCGCTCGCGAAGGGCGGACTTCTGGACCACCGCCTCCGGCGGAACGGCGGCGGGCTCCATCTCGCGGTTCAACATATCAGGGTCCGCCCGCCGCGCCGGGCGCTATTCGGCGATCTTCCGGCGGCGGATGATCCTTTCTAACAACGGCATCCGGCGTTGCGGCTTGCCGGCCGGGCCGTATTGTCGTCGAACCTGCTCCTGTTCGCGAGCCTCGAGCACCCGCGGCACCCAGTCCGACTCGAGCATGGGAGACTCACCGCCCTCCCAGGTCTTCAGATAGAAGATTCCCTTGAGCGCCGTGAAGGGAATCGCCAGGTCCTTGACCTCGCTCTGGTCGGGGGAGACCAGGGACAGGGTCACGCCGTACCGGGAGGGCCGGATCAGGCGGTCACTGTAGCCGCGCAGGACCTCGTGGTCGACGAAATGGATGGCGACCCGCTGGTAGCGGCTCATGTCGACCGGGTTGGACGGCGGCCGCGAGTCCAACAGCACGTACTTGAGGCTGCTCAGCGGGACGAAGGCGCCCCGGTTGTTGGTCCCCAGGTTGTGCACCTTGGTCTCGATGACGGGGAACTCCAGCTCCCGCCGGGGCGGGTCACCGTGCAGGGTCTCGCCGTCCAGGAAGCAGTAGATGGCGTGCGCCACGCTCCCCGCATTGTAGGGCCTGTTACTTGACGAGGTAGGCGAGCCCGCGGAAGTGCGGCACGTAGTGCGGGTTGAACTGGTCGATGTAGCCGGCCAGGTTCTGACGGTAACCTGGCGGCGGCCCGGGGTTGCACGGACTGCTGCCTGGGGTGCTGGCGATGTAGGCACCGTTCGCCAGGTTGCCGCCGTCGAGATCGACCTGCGGTGCGACGACTTCCCCGGTGACCGCGTAGACCGACGTACTGACGGCCTGCACGGTGACGACCGTTCCATGGGAGCCGTTCGTATCAGCGTCGAAGATGGAGCCCCAGATCTGGAAGGGATAGCCACCCGCGGGCGCCTTGGTGCCATCGATCGTCTCGCTCCACGGGGAGCCGTTGGGGCCGCTGATCGTGTCAGTCGTTTTGATGAAGAACGCGATGCTGTCCGTGCCACTGGAGACGAATGATGGGGCCGCGAAGAATACGCTGGGCGACGTGTTTCCGCTCGTGGTGGCGCTGAAACTCGAGTTGCCGTCGAAGACAAACACCACGCCGTTAGTGCCATCCGGAGCCGGCGGCAGGTCGGTCACGCCGCCGTAGGCTCCAAATTTCGGCTGGCCGTTGGAGGTGTTCGAAACCGTCCCACCAGTGATGTTGAAATTCACGTTGTCGAAGTAATAGATCCCGTTCTCGAACTCATACCGGACATTGTTATTGGTCAGGTTGATGTTGCTGTGATAGGTTCCCGGGTGATAGACGACGGGATTGATTCCCGATGGCGGGAGTGCGTCCGCCGGCTTGAGAGGCGGCTCGTAGTTCGGCGTTTGCTCGACGGGCTGGGATGTCGCGACGTTGTTGTACCAGTAGGTGACCAGCGCATGGGTGTCCGCGGCCTGCGAGTAGAAGAACTGGCCGTTGAGGTTGTTCCATCCGCCCCCAGGATTCGGGGCGTGCCACTTCGCGTTCGAGACCAGGCGCCCCTGGGTCGGACTCGGATTGCAGATGTCGGTGCCGTTGAGGCCGTCGTCGATCTGGACATTGCCATTCTGGTCGAAGTTGACGCTGTTCCCGTTACCGCCGGCATCGAAGCCGAAGATCGTGTAGGTCTTGTTGACGAACCCACCGTGGGCGTAGGCGTCGGCGACCACCGCGGAGCTGGTGAATCCGAGCACCGCGGCAAAGGTCAGCGGGACGTTGTAGGTCACCCGCACGTGGATCTCGTTCTGGTTGTTCCGGGACGGTACCCAGACCTGGACCGTCGCCGGAATGTGGGCGGCCGGCTCGGTGATCCCGCTGCCGTTATACGCGCCGGACGCTGGGTTGCAGTCGCCGTCCCGCGGCGTATCGATCAGACCCTGCAAGGCATAGACGGAGGCCTCACAGTTTGCCTGCCGGATCATGCTCGCGGTCAGGTTGACGCTTGCGCCGGCGGTGAGCTCCTGGGCGCCGGCCAGGGCGCCGGCGTCGGCGGCGTTCTGCACGTCGCGGCGCTGGAAGTAGAGCCGCCCGGCATCGAGCCCGAGCGCGATGATCCCAAACAAGGCTGTGGCGGAGAGCGCCACGATCACGAGGCTCTGTGCCTTCTTGCCGCGATGCAGCTGGATCAGCATTTCAGTACTCCGTCACCATGGTGGATTGCGCCGAGATCACCACGCCGTTGCCTGAGGCATCCCGGATTACCGGAATCCAGGGCTGGAAGAGAAACGAGATCTTGACAGTGACGCTGCCGCGGCCGGGGGTGCCGATCCCCGAGCTGTACCAGATAGTTCCCGTATTGGGCGTGGTAGGCGTCGACGGGCAGGGATTGCTGCTATTGGCGATGCAGGGATCGACCGTCAGGGCAAAACCGCCGCCCAACTTGCTCTGCACCGCACCAACCACCTGGGCGTTTGTCGGCAGCGGCGAGTCGAACGGAATGGCTGCGCGGGCGCCTTCACGAGCAGCGTCCGAAATGGAGTTGTAGATATAGACGGCCCGCCCGAGGTCGATGGTCCCAAGCAGGAGCATGAAGAACACCGGGGCGAGCACGGCGAACTCCACCATCGATTGACCGCTGTGGCGGCGCAAGACATCCTTTCGCATCAGTACTCCGCCCTGAAGACGGCGCTGGTGTTGATGGTGAGCTGGCCGTTCGCATCACCAACGAGCTGACCGATGATCGGCGTGATAAAGGTGAATTTGAAGCTGGCTGACACCTGGATCGGGTATCCCGAGGTGCCCTTGGTGAAGTTGTCGGTTCTCCCCTGGTCGTTCGGGCTGACCTGGATGGCGCCTGCTGGCACCAGGAATCCGGTTCCCTGAAGCTCCTGGTTGACGCGGGCTGTGATGGCGGCGTCCGCGGGCGTCACACAGTTGGTCGGCCACGGGTTCGGAATCGGAGGGATGGTCGGGCAAGCGGGATTGAGCCCGAGATAATACGGCTGAACGGCATATCGGGCAGCCTCCCGAACCGCGTTCGTGATGGAGATCTGGTAATAAAATGCCCGGCCTAGGTCCAGCAGGCCCATCATGCCGATCACGAGGAATGGCACCATGACGGCCATCTCGGCGAGGGCCTGAGCTCGTTTCCCGCGTGAACGTGAGTGCGTTTGGGTCATGCCTTGTTTTCCTGAGCGGTTAGAATCGCCGCGGCGAGGCCACGCGACACACGACAAAACAGGTGAAATCCTGGGACTCCTTCGCAATTCAACGCCAGCCTATGCGAAAGCCTGTAGCGACCCCAAGAGCGGCCGAGTATCGTGACGGCCCCGTCGCGGGCCTGTTGCGGGCTTCTTTCAGAACTCGTTACGGCTCTGTTGTTATGCGGTCCTTAAGGTTCCACAGGCCGATGACGCTGGCGCTCGCCCTGGCACTGCTCTCGACGCAACCGGCGTTCGCGGCCGGCAACCTGACGCTACCGTTCGCGAACCCGAGTCCCCGGATCACGTCCTGGATGGACCATCACTACCCGACCCGACAGGACGACGGGACCATGATCCGCTTCGACGGCGCGACCGGTTACGCGTACGACGGCCATCGGGGTACGGATTTCGCCGTACCCTCCAATACCCCGGTGGTCGCCGCCGACGACGGCACGGTGATCTACAGCGAATGGAGCGACAGCGGGGGCTGGGGGGTCGTCATCGACCATGCCTACGACCGAACGGCGTACTTCCACAACAACCAGCTCTTCGTCTATCCGGGGCAGCACGTCTCCCGCGGCCAGTTGATCGCCTTGAGTGGCAGTACCGGCAACTCCACCGGCCCGCATCTGCACTTCGAGGTCCGTGATCTCCTGACGCCCTGGCATTCGATCGATCCCTATGGCTGGACCGGGCCCGGCCCGGATCCCTGGCGTTGGGACCTGGGCTACCTGTGGACGAGCAACCGGCCGGTGCCCTTCCTGCTACCGCTGGCGTTTGTGGGCGGCGCGCACTGGAATTACTGGTACGGCACAGATGGCCCGCCACCACCCGTGAGCTGGCGCCTGCGCGACGGCGGTCGCGGCCTCGGCGGCTATGCCGCGAGGTGGGATGCGGACCCCGGCACGAGCGCGCCCCGCACTCAGGCGTTCAGCGGCACCGCCGCGGTCCCGGGGCCCGGCTCGCATACCCTCCATGTCCGGGTCTTCGACCGGGCTGGGGCGAGTGCCGACATCACGTACCTATATCTATATGACGTCGAGTCGCCAAGCTCGGCGCTACGGGTCGACCGCAGCGCCTCGAGCGCGCTCAGCCTCCACTGGTCGGGAAGCGACACCCTCTCGGGCGTCAAAGATATCGGGATCGAGGTGGGTCAGGGGTCGTCGCCGCTGCGGCCATGGTTCTCACAGACCACCGACCTGGCGTCGGCCGGCCCGGCGGCGGGCGCGCTCCGCTTCCTGGGAGCGCCCGGAGGCGACTATCAATTCCGGCTGACCGTGCGGGACGCGGCGCGAAACCCGGCTCCGCCGGTGGTGCTGAAGGCGAC
>VBDZ01000210.1 GCA_005881215.1 Chloroflexota bacterium
GGCTGCCGATCCACTTGATGTCGAGGGCATTCGTGACCAGGATGACGAGCAGCGCCAGCACGGCGCCATTGATCAGCACGCCACCGACCATCGCGACCCGCTGCGAGCGGGCGGCGCGCTTCACCTCGCCGCCGATCTGCGCAGAGCCCTGCGCGTAACCGACCACGAAGAAAACCCAGGGCAGCATCAGCAAGGTCTGCCCGAAGTCGAAGCCGCTCGGCACGGTGTAGCCATTGGACTCAGCCGTCGGAATCACCTTGTCGAAGGTGAGGCCTCCGGCCTTGGCCGCGAACGCGTTCCAGGCGGACGGGATGTCGCCGCCGCGGAAGAGCAGGAGCACCGCCGCGATCAGGATGCTGCCGCCGGCGAAGAGGAAGAACCAGCGCTGCCAGCGCCAGTAACTCCGGTTGCCGAAGAGCAGCAAGGCGCCGAACGCGACATTGATTACGGTGCCGAACAGCAAGACCCACCACTGAGTGGTGATGCCAAGAAACGAGAAGCTCGAAACCAGGGCGTTGGCGCCATTCATCCAGACGTCCTGGCCGGTGGCAACCGAGATGGTCGATAGGGCGGTCGGCGCCGCGAAGGTCAGCGCGAACCAGGCGTTAAAGCCGATCCAGAAGAAGATCAGCCAGAGCCCCTGGCTCCACGACAGCAACCAGCCAAGGAAGGGATGCAGGGCGCGACTGACGAACACGTAGTCCCCGCCGGAGCGCGGCATCGCCGCGGCGAACTCCGAATACACCCACAACAGCGTGAACGCCATCAACACTGTGCCGATCACGACCGCCAGCAGCATGTTGCCGTTCGGGAAATTCGCCGGCGCCTGCAGGAACAAAAACACGGCGCCGACGGCGACGTTCATCCCGAGCGTGTTCATGATCAGGGCATCGACCAATGAGACCTCCCGGACGAGCCCGGTGGCCTTACGGAGAAAGACGCCGGTGGTACCGCCTTTGCCGATCGAGACTGCTGTACTCATGACTCTCCCTTCTTCCTTGCTCCCCCGTCTGCGGCGCCGATCAAATGAAAGACACGGTCCTGGCGATGAAAACTCTCGATGGTGAAGCGGAAGCGATCCGCTCGATAGATCACCCGCGAAAACTCAACCGGGCGGTCGTCCGCATCGAAGGTTGTGCCCTCGACTTGAAGGGCAGGAGTGCCCGGGGTGAGACCGAGCAGCTCCGCGTCCTCCTGGCAACGAATCACCTCGATGGTGCTGACCGCCCGAGTGGGCACGACGCCATAAAGCGCCTCCATCGTGAGATAGAGGGAACCTTCGAGCAGCTCGGCCTGCGCGAGCTTGGGAAAGCTCTGTGGCGAAAGGTACGCATCGAGCAACGCGACGGGCTCGCTATCGACCGACGCCAGCCGGCGGATCAGGAGCAGCTTTCGTTCCCGCGACTGCAGTGCCCGGGTGATCGCCCCGTCGGCCACCACCAGCCCTCGGTAGCGGATATGGATATCCGGTTCCAGTCCCTTGGCGCGCATGCTCTGGGTGAAGCTCGAGAGGATGGCGATCTTCTCGTCGACCTTCGCCTCCTGGACAAAGGTCCCACGCCCGCGCGTCCGATGGAGGTAGCCCTCTTTGGCGAGGTCGAGGATGGCCTGGCGGATGGGGGCCAGACTGACGCCCAGCTGATCGGCGTACTCGCGCTCGCTCGGGAGCTTCTGCCCCTGGCGAAGCTCACCGCGCTCGATTCGCTGCAGCAGGTGCGCCCTGAACTGGGTATGCAGCGGGACGGCCGAGGTACGACTGATCACCGCCTGGTCCTCCTCCAATGTCCATAAGATTATAAGTTTC
>VBDZ01000211.1 GCA_005881215.1 Chloroflexota bacterium
CGCCAAAGAGCGAGGTCACGATGGCTGTGGGTCGATGGCGGTCGATCAACCGGGAGATCGGCTCCGCCACCTCGTGGGCCCAGACAGTCAGGCCGCGCTGCACGAGCGGACCCGCCTTGGCCAGATCGCCACCGGTCACCTGCATCGCGTTCTGGATCACGCCGGCCATCCGAGGCCCGAGGTCGAACTCCTTTGGGAGAATGTCAACGTCAACGCGGAGCGGACCGAGCAGGCGTTGTACTGGCGCATCACCGATGAAGATGGTGTCGTGCCCCCGATCGCGGAGGGCCAGGCTCGCGGCTGCCAGCGGCGGTAAGTCGCCCCCAGCGCCGGCGGTCGCCACGACCAGGAAGCGCGCCACGGTGCAATGATGCGCCGATTCCCGGGAGGTGTTCAGTAACGCAAGCCCTTTCAGGCCGTTTCTCGATGTAAACGTTCTAAGCGCGCCGTTCGTAGTAGAGGTGACAAAGGAGGACACGCTGGCTGCCGCTGACCGTCCGTGGTTCGAACTGCACGTGCGGCTGCTGGCACGTCCGGCGTACCAGTTCAGCTTGATGCTCACCCAGAATCCCGCGATCGCCGAGGACGTCCTGCAGGACGCGCTGACCCAGTTGTGGGCGTCGCCGGGCACGCCGTCCGAGGAAGCGGAATTCCGCCGCTACCTCTATCGTGCGATTGCCAGCCGGGCGACCGATTACCATCGCCGCCAGGCGCTGTCCAGGCGACTCCGTTTCTGGCAGCCGGCGCCCGCCGACCCGATGGCGGAAATCGACCGGCGAGCGGGCGACGAGGAAATGGGACGGTTGCTTCGGCGGATGTCGCCTCGCGAACGCCAGGTCGCCTACCTCTATTACTTCGAGGATCAGTCGCCCGATGATGTCGGCCGCTCGCTCGGCATCAAGCCGGCGACGGTTCGCGTGCTGCTGCATCGCGTGATCGCCAAGCTTCGTCGGCTCGCGCCGGCCCTGAAGATCGAGGAACAGTCGAGCTGATGAGCAATAACTTGGACGTTGAGGGCCGTCTGCGCCGCTATGCCCAGGCCTTTCGCCGCGAGGCGAACCCCCGCCACGATCTGGCCGGGGTGTTGATGACCGGCGTCCGGCAGGGCAGGCCGCGCCCGCAGGGTCCCGTCGCCATGGCGCCGGCATTCGCGATGGCCGGCGGCGTGCTGGTAGCGGGCATCCTGATCGCCGTCGGCGCGTGGCAGCTGCGAACCCTAGGGCACAGGCCGCCGACGCCGCCAGTCGTCCTGCCAACACCGACGCCGAGCGCCACGGCGGAGCCAACACCAAATGCATCACCATCGCCGACGCCGACTCCATCCATCGCACCGTCCGGCACGGTGCCCGGGGGGATTCCCGCGCTGGCCTCGATCCAGATGGTGGGTCCGCACCTGGGCTGGGCGGTAGGCTCGCATGCCATCTACGCCACCAGCGACGGCACCCATTGGACCAAGCAGTACTCGTCCCCGGAGGACTTCGTTGGGGTCGACTTCATCAGCGCAACGACCGGCTGGGTGGTTGGCGGTCAGACCCTGATCGGAACCACCGACGGTGGGCGCAGCTGGCATCAGCTTGGAGAGTCCCGGCAGCTGATTCGGTCGGTTCACTTCATCAACGCAAACCAGGGCTGGGGGATTTCCGGCGGCGATCCCCTGGTTATGCACGGCGTGCTGATCCCCTACGGCGGCGGCAGCGTGATCGTCACGAATGACGGCGGCCGGTCTTGGGCTGAGTTGAACAGTCCGCGCGATCCGCAATCGGTGTGCTTCAGTGACGGCGGCCACGGATGGTTGGTAACCGAGTCGGCGACCGTGTACCGCAGCCAGGACGGTGGCCACACCTGGGACCAGGTACTGCAGATGGCCCGGAGTCAGACAGGTCTATCTGGCTGGGGGCGCGCCGAGTGCGCCGCGCCGTCAGCGTTGTGGGTGCAGTGGGCGCCTGGAGGCGCCGCCATGAGCCACTCGCCGTATGTGGTTTACGCCACCGTCGACGGGCAGCTCTGGCGCACGGTCATGGCCGAGCCTGGCACGATTGGTAACGAGCTCCCCGGTGTCCCCGCCGGCCCCGGCAGCTATCCGGGAAGCTTCAGCGTTGTCGATCCGTCCACCGCGGTGTTCGTCGGCGACACGCCGCCCGCCACCGGCCAGACCACGATGATTGCGACCAATGGCGGCGCCACTTTGAAAACCACCGGGGAAATCGCCGGCGCGTGGCAGACCTTTGATGCGGCTTTCGTAAGCACATCCCTGGGGTGGGTGCTCACCGTCGATGTAAATCGTCACATCGTCATCGTTGCCACAATCGACGGTGGCTATCACTGGTCCCAGCAGCTGGCCGTTACGCCGTAAGCGCCGATTAGACTCGACCAATGGCAATAAAGTGTGGGGTCTTCGTGCCGCAGGGCTGGCGAACGGATCTCATCAAGATCGAAGATCCGGTCGAGAAGTACGAGGCGATGACGCGAGTCGCCCAGGCCGCCGACAAAGGCCGCTGGGACTCGATCTGGGTCTACGACCACTTCCACACGGTGCCGACGCCGCAGCGAGAGACCACCTTCGAGTGCTGGACGATCACCTCAACCCTCGTGCGCGATACCAAACGAGTGCGGGTCGGCCAGATGGTCGGCTGCAACGGCTATCGGAATCCGGCGCTGTACGCCAAGATCGCGTCGACGGTGGACGTGGCGAGCCACGGGCGCCTGAATGCCGGGATCGGCGCCGGCTGGTACGAACACGAGTGGCGCGCCTACGGCTACGGGTTTCCCGAGCTGAAAGAGCGCATGGGAATGTTCAAGGAAGCCTGCGAGATCATCCACCGGATGTGGACCGAAGACGATCCCGTCTTCAACGGGAAGTACTACTCGATCGACCGGCCCATCAACGAGCCGAAAGGCGTCCAGAAGCCGCACCCACCGCTGTGGATCGGCGGCTCAGGCGAGCGCGTCACGCTCAAACTCGTCGCGCAGTTCGGTGACGCCTGCAACATCGAACCCAATCCGGACGTTGTTCGGCGGAAGCTCGCGGTGCTACGCGAGCACTGCGAGGCGGTTGGCCGCAACTACGACGACATTGTGAAGTCCGTGACGGTGGAGGTCTTTCCCATCAGCAAGGGCGACGACCCCGAGTGGGCGACCGCCCGGGCCCGCGGCTACGAGTCCTTCCGCGAAGGCACGCTGGTGGCGGACGCCGACCGGGTGGTCGCCCACCTGGAACCCCTGATCGAGGCCGGCATCAACTACTTCATCATCTATATCCCAGGCGTGGCCTACGATCACGAGCCGATGCTCCGGTTTGAAGCCGAAATCCTTCCGCGGGTCGCGGCGTCGACACCCGTGCACACGACCATCGGTTGACCAGAGCCGGCTAGAGACGGCGGAAGCGACGTAGCGTCGTCGCAAACAGAACGACCGCGAGGATCAGGACCCCGCCCGCGACCATGGCACCGGCCACCAGCCACGCCACCTGCTGCAGCGGCAGCCGGCCTCCCGCCAGACTGAC
>VBDZ01000215.1 GCA_005881215.1 Chloroflexota bacterium
AACCGGCCGATCCTCTGGCACATCATGAAGTCCTACGCGGCCTTTGGCTTCACCGATTTCATCCTCGCGCTTGGCTACAAGGGCGAGATGATCAAGGACTACTTCCTCAACTACGACCTGCTGAACAGCGACTTCACGATGGAGCTCGGCTCCAAGCGCGTCGAGCGCCTGACCACCGCCCACGAAGAAGCGGATTGGCGCATCAGCTTCGTCGATACCGGCCAGGAGACGATGACGGGCGGCCGGCTCCGCCGGCTTGCCCCCTACCTGCGCGACGAGGAGCGCTTCATGCTGACCTACGGCGACGGCGTCTGCGACGTCGACATCCGGTCGCTGCTGGACCTCCACCGGCAATCGGGGCGAGCGGTGCTGGTCACCGGGGTGCGCCCGATGGCCCGCTTTGGCGAGCTCATCCTCGACGGCGATCGCGTCATCCGCTTCGCGGAGAAGCCGGTCGGCAACGACAGCTGGATCAACGGCGGGTATTTCGTCATGACCCCGAAGGTCCTCGACTACCTGGAATCCGATCAGACCGTGCTCGAGCGGCAACCGATGGAGCGCCTGGCCACTGAAGGACAGCTGGCGGTTCACAGGCATGCCGGCTACTGGCAACCGATGGACACCGTCCGCGAAATGCAGCTGCTCAACGAGCTTTGGAGCTCCGGGCAGGCACCCTGGGCTCGGCGCTGGGGGGAGGGGTTTATTGCGAAAGCAGGCTGAGCAGTTGCTCCGCGCTCTTGCGCCAGTCGTGGTTGGCCCGAACGTACCGGCGGCCCCGCTCGCCAAGCTCAGCTCGTCGCAAGGGGTTGGCGAGCAGTGAGAGGCAGGACTGTGCGATCGCCTCGCCATCGTCCGCCACCTCCCAGGCCGGTTCAGCGCTGAAGAATCCGCGCGCCACCGGCGAGGTGCAGACCACCGTAAGTCCGGCGGCCATTGCCTCGAGGGCCTTGTTCTGCACTCCGCGGGCCTCGAGCAACGGCGCGATCGCAAGCGCCGCCGCGGCGTAGTGCGGCCGAAGTGTGGGAACGTCGGCATAGATCTCCACCCGGTCAGAGGCGCTGATGCGGTCGGCCCCGTAGCCGACGATGCGCAGGCGCACGGTCGAATCGCTCGAGTAGATTTTGGGCCAGCTCTCCCGGAGGAACCACTCGATACCGCGCCGACTGTTTCCCAGGCGGAGATTGCCCACGAACAGGAGGAGCCTGGAGGCTGGATCAGGGGTGAGCTCGAACAGGCTCGGGTCCACGCCGTTCGCGATGACCGCGACCTGTGAAGGTGCCGCGCCATGCTCCAGCAGCCAGTTGCGGTCCGAGCTGCAGGTGAGCAGGATCCGGTGTCGTGCTGCGAGCTGGAGTTCGGCAGCGAGGATCCGACGACGAGTGACCTGGTCGCCGGCGATGGTGCGATGGCGGCTTCGGACATCGACCAGGTCGAGCCAGGTCGGAGCCGGCAGGGTCGGAACGTATCCGCCACTGGTGCCCAGCAGCAAGATGCTGGACGGATGATGGCGTGCGGCGGCCGCCGCCACCGCACGGCGCCAGCGGGGCGTGGCCCGGCGCCCGAAGGCCGAGGGCCAGCCGCGGACCGCCAGCAGCCCTGCCCGGAGGGTGACCTCGACATTCGGGGTGCCGACAATGTCCAGGCCGGCGAAGCGCCGATCGAACAGCTCGTCGCGCGCCTCCATGGTTGGCGTTCGCATGAATCCAAAGACGCCGTGGAGCGGGGTGAGCTCGGTGAGGTGCCGCAGCAGGCTGGTCCAGCGGAACTTGTCGCCATCGATCGGTGGTTCTGGATAAGCCGGCGAGGCGACGAGGAGCATGAAAGCGATGGAACTATACAGGAGTTTCGGTTATAGCTTGGGTGTTCAGCACCTGGGCGCGGGGCCGCCGCTGGTTGGGCTATGCCGGCCTGACCCTGCTCGCGGTAGCCGGGCAGCTGGTTTTCAACGAAGCGGTCGCCACCATCATCCGAAGCCAGGGCAAACCCTGGACGATTCTGACCCCGCAGTATGACTTCTCGCCGATCTGGACGCCCACCTATCTCTTCCTGAGCGGGCAGGCTGTGCCCCACTGGTACGGGATTGGCATCAGCAACGCCTGGCCTCCTCCGCATGAGGTGCTCCTGGCGCCGTTCGGCCTCCTCCCATACCAGGCCGCGCATGTCGCGAGCATGCTGGCAACCGCCGCGCTGATGGTCTTTACGGTCGGGCTCTGGTCGCGCGACGCCGCCGCCCGGCCAGCACCCGGCGCAGCTCGGATCGCCTGGCCATTCCTGCTCTGCGCGCCGCTCTTCGCGGTGGTGTGGATCGATCAACTGCAGGCGGCGCTCGGCCTGGCCGCCTTGAGTTTGGCGATCTGGGCTCAGCGACGCCAGAAATGGTGGCTGGTCGGCATCGCCGCATCGGTGGGAATGATCCGGGTGCTCAATGCCATTCCTGTCCTTTGCATCCTTCTTTATGGGGGATGGCGAAAGCCGCGGCAGCTCGGTATCGCGCTCGGCGCGGCCGCCGCGTTCATGGCACCGCTGCTCTTCATCAGCTACCTGTGGGATCACACCTTCATCACCGACTACGTTGCCGGGATCACCGCCTATCCATTCAATGGGACCCCCAAAGCCGTCACCCAGTCGATCGGACCGTGGGGTCTGGGGGTGATCATGGCCATCGGTTGCGGGGCGGCGCTCTGGCTGGTGCGCAAGGATGCTGGCCGGCCGCTCGACCCTGGCCGGGCGGCGCTGGCCATGGGTCTGACGGTGCCTCTGGCACCACTCGGTGGCCTCTATCCCGCGATCTTCACCCTGCCGGCGTTGATCCGGCTGGGAAGGCGTTCGGGATTCTCAGCGGTACCCTGGATTGGTGCGGTCGGCCCCTGGGTCCTGATCCTGGTGCTGTCGCCCTGGTTGCTCGGACCGGACCCGGGCCTGATTCTGACCTTCGTCGGCTTCATCGATTACGGGCTGCTGCTGCTCGCCTATCCGCTCCTGCGGATCCCACCGGAGGAAGCGAGCCCGTCCACGGTCGACCGGGCCGACGGATATCAGGAGCCGCTCAGGCAGGCCGGATAGTCGCCGCGCAGGCAAGGGCCAACGGTGGCGACGACGCCGGCCTTTGCCACGGCGGCGTCGATGGCGCTGACGCTGACGCCCACCTGCTCGAGTTGGGCCTCCAGCAGTCGGTAGCGCAACACGGCGCTGAAATCAGCCCGGGAGAGTCCCGCCTGTCCGAGCGCTTGCTCGAACGCGGCTCGACCGCCGAAGGCTTGTTCGGCTGATGACAGGCGAGCCTCCAGGCTCGCCGTCGAGATCGTGATGCCCCGGGACGCGGCCAGCTGCTCGACCACGGCGTCGCGGACCAGCTCCCGAATCACCGAGGCCTCGATGCTCTTCTCCCGATTCTTGCCCCTGGCGGACGTCGGACTCACCGGCGCACCGGTCCGTTCGATCTTTTGCCGTTCGGCGGCGACCAGCGAGGTGTAGAGGGCCATCGAGACGGAGTGACCGCTGACGGTCAGCTGAACGGCCGCTTCGGAATG
>VBDZ01000216.1 GCA_005881215.1 Chloroflexota bacterium
AAGTGTATGCGCCCGCAATTGGCTGGTCAAGCAAGGGGCGCACGAGCGGCCTCAACCGGCGCAGCGCCTGGTCAAGCAGGGCCCGATGGCCGACATCGTTCAGCCAGCGGCTGGCGCCGGACGGATGGGGCAAGGGAAGCAACACGGGACGGGTCGCGGTCCTTAAGCCCAGCCCGCCACCGGACAGATCGAAGGCCCGGCCGACCAGGGTGTCGACCCGGCGCCCGGGGAGGAATCGCTCGTGAGCCAGCCCGCCCACCAGGATGAGAATCTCGGGCTGCAGCAGGGCCAGCTGCCGGTCGAGATGCGGCCGGCAGAGGTCGACTTCCGCCTGGCTGGGCCGGCGGTCTCCCCCGCCGCTGCCTTTCCCCGGAAAGCACTTCGTGATCGACGTCATATAGATGTTGCGTCGGGCGTGCTCCTCGGAAGCGAAGCCGGCCCGTATCAGCCAGCCAAACAGCACCCGGCGCGACCGTCCCTGGAACGGAAGCCGCGCAACCGCCTCGACCGCGCCCGGCGCCTGCCCGATCAGGATGATCCGGTTGTCGGCATGGCCGCTCAGCACGGGGGCGGCAGCCGCAAGATACCCGGCGTTGACGCAGCGGGTGCACGACCGGATTTCCCGATGAAGGTCCGCGAGTACAGCAGTCGACGTCATTGGGGGATGATGTTACGGTCGAGCGACACGCCGCCTCGACGCCGCTGCCAGAGTGCGTGGCGGCGCAAACGAGGTTGGCAGGTCGACCGCCTGCACCTGGAACAGCTGCTCCGGCTGAGGCAAGCCGTGAAACTGGTGCAGACCAAGATCCTTGAAGTTGACGCCCGCCGGCTCAGAGCCGGCAATGGCGTCCCGAACCGCGCGCGACAGCAGGATCTGGCCGCCGTTGCTGGCAAAGCAAATCCGCGAAGCAACGTGCACGGCCAGTCCCAGGTATCCGGTGTCGGTCAGGGTCGGACGGCCGGCATGGAGACCAATCCGAACGCGTACCTGCAGCTGGTCCGGCCAGGATCGTGCCTGAACGTGGCGCTGGATGGCGATCGCCGCCTCCAGGCCGGCCGGCGCCTGCTCGAAGACCGCGAACATCTCATCGGCTCGCGTTTCGACCTCGCGGCCCGCCGCCGCACGGACCGCCGCCCGAAGCAGGCGTCGAACGTCGGCGAGAAGTGCGTCGTACCGGTCGCCCAGACGCCGCACCAACCCGGTGGAGTCCTCGATATCGGTGAAGAGAAAGGTCACGAAGCCGGTGGGCAGCGTCCGGGCATCGCTGGCGCGAGCCTGGATCTCGCTGTGCATCCAGGCGTTTTCAATCGCGAGCGTCACCGCCGCCGTCACCGACCTGGCCAGGTCTGGATCCTTGAGAGCGACCCGATCGTGGACCAGCGCGGCCATCGGACGGCCCTCACGGCCGAGCAGCGTGACCGCGCGATCCTCTGCGTCCTGGGGGAGCGCGGCGGGCTGGCCGTGGCCGTCCAGGTAGGCCGCCACCGAGTCAGACCAGTACAGGACCGACAATGTCGGGTCACCAAGCACGGTGCGCAGGCGGTCCTCCAACTGGTCCGGCGTCCCCAGACCGCCGAGCTCGATGACCGCCTTCCCGGCTGCCACCTGCCGGCTCTGCGACTGCAACTGGCCGGTCATGAAGCCGACCGGTACGATGCCGTACTTCTTCGCCGCTCTGAGCAGCCTGGCGCGGGCCCGATCGCGCGCCACTTCGTTTTCGAAACGGACCTGGTTGAAGCGAGCAAGCGCGTTGCGGACGTGGGCCTCGTCGTTGATCGGCAGCCGGCGGGTGCCACGCGAATCGATATACGCGAAGGCGCTATCCGGTAACCGCGCGCGTGTTTTCTCGTCGAGAGGTGCCATGGCCGCCTACGGCCATGATCGCAAAAGTTGCCGCACAGCAGGGTGGCGCCGGCTATCCGACCGGTAAACTTGCCGGTTGCGCTGATGCTCCTCACCATCACCACCACTCACCAACCGGCGACCGATCTCGGATACCTGCTCCACAAGAATCCGGGTCGGCTGCAGACCGCCGAGCTGTCGATGGGCAAGGCGCACGTCTTTTACCCAGAAGCCACTGCAGCGCGCTGCACGGCGGCCCTCCTGCTGGAGGTTGATCCCGTCGCCCTCGTCCGAAACCGGAAGGGGCCGGGCGGCGACGCCGGCACGTTGAAGCAGTATGTTAACGACCGGCCCTATGTTGCCTCCTCCTTCCTGAGCGTTGCGATTGCCCAGGTTTTCGGGAGCGCCATGGGTGGGCGGAGTAAGGACCGCCCCGAGCTCGCCGAAACGCCAATACCGCTGGAGGCCACGATTGCGGTCCTTCCCTGCCGGGGCGGCGAGCCTCTACTCCGGCGGATTTTCGAGCCGGTGGGCTACACCGTCACGGCTCAGGGTTATCCCCTGGACACCAGGTTTCAGGACTGGGGCGAAAGCCCGTACTTTACCGTGAAACTGCGAGCGACTTGTCGCCTGAGCGATCTGCTCCGTCACCTCTATGTCCTGGTCCCAGTAATGGACCGGGAAAAGCACTACTGGATCACCCAGGACGAGGTCGAGAAGCTCCTGCGCCATGGCGCCGATTGGTTGCCATCGCATCCGGAGCGCGAGCTGATCGTCGACCGCTACCTCAAGCACCAACGGCGGCTGACACGGGCCGCGCTCGAGCGCCTGATCGAGGAGGACGTGGATGATCCAGAGGTCGTGATCGCGGCGCGTGACGCGGAGGAGATTCCGGAAACCGACATGACCCTCCGCGAGCAGCGACTGGGCTCTGTGCTCGCCGCATTAAAGGGAAGCGGAGCGAGCCGTGTGCTCGACCTGGGTTGCGGCGAAGGGGCACTCCTCAAGCCGTTGCTCGCAGATCCCCAATTCCAGGAGATCGTCGGCATGGATGTCTCGATGCGAGCGCTGGACATCGCCAGGGAGCGGCTGAATCTGGAGCGGCTTCCGGAGCGGCAGACCCGGCGAATCAACCTCCTCCAGGGGTCGCTGATGTATCGAGATCAGCGACTTCAGGGATATGGCGCCGCGGCCGTGATGGAGGTGATCGAGCATCTCGATCCTCCCCGACTGGCGGCCTTCGAGCGGGTCGTCTTCCATTTTGCGAAGCCGGGAACGGTCGTGGTGACGACGCCGAACATCGAGTACAACGTCAAATTTCTTACCCTGGCCGCCGGCCGCCTGCGCCATGAGGATCATCGCTTTGAGTGGACCCGCCTGGAGTTCCAGGCGTGGGCGAATCGGGTTGGGGCAGAGCACGCTTACACTGTGCGGTTCCTGCCCGTCGGGACGGAGGATCCCGAGGTCGGGCCACCCACGCAGATGGCGGTGTTCACCCAATGACGATCGAGATTCCAGAACTCGCGCTCGTGATCCTGATCGGCCCCTCAGCGTCGGGGAAATCGACCTTTGCCCGCAAGCATTTCAAGCCTACCGAGATCATTACCTCCGACCTGTGTCGCGCCCTGGTGGCGGATGATGAGAATGCGCAGGATGCGACGGCGGCGGCCTTCGAGGTCTTGCATCTGATCGCCTCGAAGCGGTTGGAGGGTGGCCGCCTTACCGTCATTGACGCGACGAATGTGCAACCGGAGTCGCGCAAGTCGCTGGTCGAACTCGCCAAGAAGTACTACTGCCTCGTCGTCGGCATCGTCTTCGATGTGCCTGAGCGAGTCATGATCGAGCGGAACAAGTTGCGCACCGACCGCACCGTGCGGCAGGATGTCATCCATCGGCAACGCGACCAGATGCGTCGGTCGCAGCGGTTCCTGAAGCGAGAAGGCTTTCGATACATCTTCACGCTGGAGTCGGAAGAGGCGGTCAATGCGGCCATCGTGGAGCGCAAGCCGCTCTGGGTTAACCGGCGGGATCAGCACGGACCGTTCGACATTATCGGCGACATCCATGGATGCCTCGACGAGCTTTGTAACTTACTCAGCAGGCTGGGGTATGACGTCGGCGTCCAAGGCCATGGCCCTGATGGCCCGGAGTACCGGGTCACGCCGCCGCCAGGCCGGAAGCTGATCTTTCTCGGCGACCTGGTCGACCGCGGCCCCAACACGCCTGGCGTGCTGAGGCTGGTGATGAGCGCGGTTGCCTCCGGCGCTGCACTTTGCGTGCCTGGGAACCATGAGCAGAAGCTCGTCCGCGCCCTGCAGGGCCGGAATGTGCAGGTGACGCATGGTCTGGCGGAGTCGCTCGGGCAGTTGAGCGAGCAGCCCCCGGGATTCAAAGAGCGCGCCGTGGCGTTCCTCGACGGCTTGATCAGCCACTATGTGCTGGACGACGGCAAGCTCGTGGTCGCGCACGCCGGGTTGCGCCAAGAGATGCAGGGGCGCGCTTCCGGCCGGGTCCGGGACTTCGCCCTCTATGGCGAGACCACGGGCGAGACGGACGAGTTCGGCCTGCCAGTTCGCTATAACTGGGCGGCCGAATACCGTGGCCGGGCGACGGTTGTCTACGGGCACACGCCGGTTCCGGAGCCGGCCTGGGTCAACAACACCATCAACGTCGACACCGGCTGCGTCTTCGGCGGACGCTTGACGGCGCTCCGGTACCCGGAGCGGGAAGTGGTATCGGTGCCGGCCGCGCGCACGTATTACGAGCCGGCCAAGCCCTTCCTACCCGTAGGAGACCAGGCGCCGACCGTCTCTGGAGCCGGCAACTACGAAGACCTGCTCGAACTGACCGACGTGATCGGCAAGCGCATCGTAGAGACGCGCCTGTTCCGAAACGTCACGGTTCCGGAGGAGAACGCGACGGCTGCGCTTGAAGTGATGAGCCGGTTTGCTATCGACCCTCATTGGCTCATTTACCTTCCGCCGACGATGTCCCCCTCGGAGACGAGCGCCGAGCCTGGTCTTCTGGAGCACCCAGCTCAAGCTTTCGCGTATTACCGCAAGCTGGGAATTCCAAAGGTCGTGTGCGAAGAGAAGCACATGGGCTCGCGCGCTGTGGTGATCATCTGCAAGGACGAACAGGCGGCCCAGAAGCGATTTCGGGTCACGGGCGGGATCGGCAGCATTTACACCCGAACCGGACGCCCGTTCTTCTCGGACCATGCGCTGGAAAACGACCTGTTGCAGCGGGTGCACGCGGCGGCCGATCGAGCCGGTTGGTGGGAGGAACTGCAGACAGACTGGATCTGCCTGGACGGCGAGCTCATGCCATGGTCAGCCAAGGCCCAGGATCTGCTCCGCAATCAGTACGCCGCTGTCGGGTCGGCAGCCACGGCGGCACTCGCAGAAGTTCAAGCGGCCCTCGACCGGACCTCCGCAATCGTGGATGTCGGCGACCTGTTGGCCAAAAACCGCCTTCGGGTGGAAGCGGTCTCCGGCTATGTGGATGCCTATCGACGCTACTGCTGGCCTGTACAGTCCGTCAATGATCTGCGCCTCGCGCCGTTTCATCTGCTGGCGACGGAAAGCACTGTCCACATCGATAAGGATCACGCCTGGCATATGGAAAAGCTCGCCGAGCTGTGCGGGCCAGATGACGGCGTGCTCATCCCCACCGGATTTAAGGTGGTCGATGTTACCGACCCGGCGAGCGAGCTGGACGGAACCCGCTGGTGGGAAGACCTGACAGGTCGGGGAGGCGAAGGCATGGTGGTCAAGCCTCTCGAGTTTGTGGCACATGCCGCGAAGGGGATCGTCCAGCCAGCGGTGAAGTGTCGGGGCCGGGAGTACCTTCGGATCATTTATGGGCCCGAATACACACTTCCAGCAAATCTCGACCGCCTTCGGGCGCGCGGCCTCGGGCTGAAGCGATCCTTGGCGATCCGCGAATTCGCGCTCGGCATCGAGGCCCTCGAGCGCTTCG
>VBDZ01000217.1:0-3544 GCA_005881215.1 Chloroflexota bacterium
TCTCCTGGGATTTGCCAACATCGCCGCGGCGATCGCGGTGATTCCGGAGGAGCACATCGGCGCGTGGACCGTCATAGACGTCTACCTGTTCAATGGCATCCTGCCGTTGGTGGTGACCGGACTGCTGTTGAAGCGCTCAGCGCGCGTCTATTTCGGTATCAGGCGACCGGCAGCTCACGCCAAAGCCGCGTAGTCCCTCCGTGGGAACGACGGCGTCCTAAGAGACGGCTTCTTGTTCCCGGGTGCGCTCGCGGTCTTCGGTGTAGTCGCGTAGAACCTTCGACCGGCTGGGGTGCCGCAGCTTGCGGAGCGCGGTCGCCTCGATCTGGCGGATCCGCTCGCGGGTCAGGCCCATGCGACGGCCGACTTCCTCGAGGGTGCGCGGCTCGTCGTCGACCAGTCCAAAGCGGAGCTGGACCACGCGCCGCTCGCGCGGACGCAGGGTTGCCAGGATGTCCTCGACCTCGTTGCGGAACATCGCCTCCGAGGCCGCCTCGAGCGGGGCCACCGCCATCTTGTCCTCGACGAAATCGCCCAGGTGGGAATCCTCTTCCTCGCCGATGGGCGACTCGAGGGACACCGGCTGCTGCGAAATCTTCTTCAGCTCCTGCACCTTGTCGACCGTGATCCCCATGCCGTAGGCGAGCTCCTCTTCGCTGGGCTCGCGTCCAAGCTGCTCGAGCAGCGCCCGCGACACGCGCGCCAGCTGGTTCAGGGTGTCGACCATGTGGACCGGGATGCGGATCGTCCGGGCCTGGTCCGCGATGGCGCGGGTGATCGCCTGGCGGATCCACCAGGTCGCGTAGGTCGAGAACTTGAAGCCGCGCTTGTAGTCGAACTTCTCGACGGCGCGCATCAGGCCAAGGTTGCCTTCCTGGATCAGGTCGAGGAAGGACAGCCCGCGGTTCAGGTACTTCTTGGCAACCGATACCACCAGGCGCAGGTTGGCCTCGGTCAGGTGATGGCGCGCCTCTTCCGAGCCCGCCTCCATCTCCTTGGCTAGCTCAACCTCTTCCTTAGCGGTCAGCAGGTTGACGCGGCCGATCTCCTTGAGGTACATCCGGACCGGGTCGTCGAGAGCCACCGAGCTGACCACCTCGACTTCGGTCAGGGTCTCCTCCTCGTCGTCCTCCTGGTCCGCCTCGGCGTCGGCCGTGACGGAGATCCCCATCTCCTGGAAGGCCGTAGCAATACGGACGAGGCCGTCGGCATTGCCCTCGATCGAGGGGAACGCCTTGACGACGTCGTCAGGGGCCAGGTAGCCCTGGTCCTTCCCCTTGAGGATTAGCGCTTCGGCGCTCAGTACCAGCGGGTCGACTTGGACCCGCGCCTTTACCTTGGTCACCCGGCTTTTCTACCCAGATCTTGACGGATTGAGACAGCGTTCGTCTAGTGTTTCCTTAGTTCGGACTGCGACGTTATAACGTTTCCCAATAATGCACGGTTACGATTTCGCCATTTGTGCGATTTCTGCGCCATTAGCCGCCGAACAGGGCCGTCGAGCCGCGACGCTCGAGAACCCGCCCCGAAGGTGTGTTCGACCGGCCGTGGCAGACTAGCTGACGTGCGAGGAATCGCCGAGGTTGCCGACCAGGAGCTCCTGTGGATCCAACCGGCAGCCCGCAAGCGTGAGCACGAGCTCCGAGCCGGCGACGATCTCGTGGCGACCCTGCGCTTCCAGCGGGGCACCCTGGCCGATGCCGAGGCCGACATCGCCGCGTTTTATCCGCGCTGGACCGGCGGCGGCTCGCTCGAAGTCGCTGATGGAAACGCGCTGAAACTGGCATCGGCGAATTTCTGGCAATCGGAATGGGTCCGGCTGGACAAGGATCAGCCGGTAGTTCGGTTCAAAGGCCGGCATGGCATCGTCAAGGCGAAAGGCGCAGTTGAAGTCCAGGCCGGCGCAGGCGAACGGCCCGATCTGCCGCTGCTGATTCTTCTGGGTTGGTACTTGATTCTCCTGCACGCCGACGATGCCGCGGCCGCCACGAGCGCCTCCAGCGTCGCCGTGATCAGCAGCACTTAACCGCAACTAACTTCTTCCAATGGCAGCGGTGCGCGCGATTTCTCAACGCGAATTGAATCGCGCCCTGCTTGCCCGGCAGTTCCTGCTCGAACGCTCCTCGCTGCCGCTGGTTGAGACACTCGAACGGATTGGCGGACTGCAAACCCAGTACGCGCCGTCGGGCTACATCGGTCTCTGGTCGCGTCTCAACAACTTCCAGCGTGGCGCGCTCACGTCGGCGCTCGAGCGGCGCCAGGTGATCCAGGGCACCCTGCTGCGCAGCACGATACACATGGTCTCGGCGCGGGACTACCCGCTCTTCCTGGCTGCGGTGAAGCAGGCGCGCCAGGAATGGTGGCGACGCACACGGAAGGAGTTCGGCGCGATTGACATGGAGGTCGCGATCGCGGCGTTCGGCGAGTACCTCCGCGGCGGCCCGCGTCGGGCCACCGAACTGAAGGAACTGCTCGCGGCACGTGGCTACCCGGCAATTGCGTGGAATGGTGTCGCGCAGTGGGTCGATATGGTTCGCGTTCCGCCTTCGGGCACCTGGGACCAGCGACGCGCCGACCTCTACGCCCTGGCCGAGACATGGGTGAGGTCGACGAACGTGACGGAGGCCGCCGGACTCGAGCACGTGGTGCGCCGCTACCTCGGCGGGTTCGGACCGGCGACGGTTCGCGAGATCGCCGATTGGGCCGGAATCCCGCCCACAAAGCTGGCTCCGGTGTTGAGCCGGATACCGTTGCGCCGATTGCGCGACGAGCAGGGTAGAGAGCTGCTCGATCTCCCTCGGGCGCTGCTGCCCGATGCCACGACCCCGGCGCCGGTTCGCTTCCTACCGACGTGGGATGCGACCCTGCTCGTGCACGCTCGGCGGACGCAGATCCTTCCCGAGCGCTTTCGCCCGCTCGTTTTCAACACCAAGACCCCGCACTCGAAACCCACCTTCCTGGTGGATGGCGCCGTGGCCGGATCCTGGCGTTACGAGGGCGGCGGCATCGAGCTCGAGCCCTTCGAACCGTTGCCCAGGCGGGTCAGGGAGGAGGTCGAGGCGGAGGCCCGCCGCCTGGCGGCCTTCCAGGCGGATTGAAAAAAGAATCGGCGCCCCATCAAGGCTGAGGGGGCGCCGACTTCCGAAGGTCGAACTTAGCGGTTTTGTCCCGGCTGCGTGGGCCAGGTCGTCGGCTTGTGCTCGGGCTGCGAACCGCCCTGCTTGCCGGGCCACTGCTGGCCAGGCTGGCCACCCTGCTTCTGGGGCCACTGCTGGGGTTGCGGTTGCCCGCCCTGCTCGCTCTGCCGTTTCTCGCGCTTGCTCATCGATTCCTCCTGCCGAATGAGTTCGTACTCGGGACCGAAAATCGGTCGCCGAGTGCATCGACTATATGGCGGTTTAGGCCCCCACAGGTGAACGTCGGCAAGATTTCACGCGTTGCCGCAAGTCAGCCACGGGTCGAGCCGGATTCACGCAACGCGGGGCCGCAATCCGCTGGCAAAGCCGTCACGGCCGTGTGAAACGCCGCAGGATTCGCGCTAGCG
>VBDZ01000217.1:3650-6304 GCA_005881215.1 Chloroflexota bacterium
GCCCGCCACGGAAGGGATCGCCTAAAGGATAGGCTCGACACCCCCTCCCCAACCCTCCCCGCAAGGGGGAGGGAGGATCCTTCCGGGGGGAGGGATTGGGCGGGACTGACCTCAACAGTCAGGCGCTGGCTGCCGTGTCGGACGTACCGGTCGTCGGTGTCGTCGGCGCATCACCGTGCCCGTGCGGATGCTGGTGCCAGTAGCCGCCGTATCCGCCGGGACCGCGGCCCCATGGCCGCCAGAAGACGAACCGGAACAGCAGGAAGCCGATCAGGAATACCCAGAACAGGCCGAACAGCGGGAAGAATCCAAACCCGTAGTAACCGGGATAGATGGCCCTGCCGTCACCGCCTGTCGTCGTCACGATCTGCGCCGTTTGGCCGGCGTGGTAGGCGACCAGCCCCACGATGGTTGCAATGCCGAGCGTCACCAGTCCCCAGATCCACGCAAAACGCTGATTCATGTTGCTAACCTCCTTGGTTCTGCGATTCATCATTCCCAACACTTGTGAAGGGGCTGTGAACGAATCGCGAGCGGGGAGGGAGCTATCCCGCTTCGAGGTGCTCGGTGATCTGGTTGACCAGGCGCTTGAAGAGCTCGCGATCAGAGGTCGACAGCCGGGAAATCGCGGTCATCATCCTCCTGGCGCCGAGCCCGAACAATCGAACAAAAAGGCGATCGCCTTTCGAGGTGAGTTCGAGCCAGGTTAGCCGGCGATCCTCGGTATCGGGCACCCGTTTCAGGTAGCCCGCTTCCTCGAGCCGATCGAGCAGCGGAACGAGGGTCCCGGGCGTCACACTTAGCCGGCCGGCCAGCTCGCGTCCGCTCATTCGGCCCCATCGGCGGATGGTGACCAGCGCCCTGAACTGCGCCATGGTCAGATCCAGGTCCATGAAGAAACCGGACGTATCGGCGGCCATCGCGGATTGCTGCCGATGAATGGCCTCCATGATCGAGCGCAGCTCCGGATCGACCGGGTGCTCCGGCCAATCGTGGCCGCTGGGTCGGTGTGGCCGGCCTTTCAGCCCGAGCCGGGATCTGGACGTGACCATTATGGCTTGTGCTTAGAGTTTATCGAACCACTTGAATTAAGTCAATCACTTGACTTGGGTCAATGATTTGATATCATCGAACGGCATGCGCGGCCTGCTCCGGTTATTGCTGACTTTCCTGCGCCCCTACCGGGGCCCGGTCGCCGTCGTGGTCGTCCTGGTTCTGGCGCAGTCGATCGCCAACCTTTATCTACCCAACCTGAACGCCGACATCATCAACAACGGGGTTTCGAAGGGCGATATCGGCTACATCTGGCGTACCGGCGGCCTGATGCTCGCGCTGGCAGTGGTGGTCGGCGTCCTCGCCATCGTCGCCGTGTGGTTCTCGTCGCGGGCCTCGATGGGCCTGGGTCGTGACGTTCGGCGGGCGGTCTTCGCGCGGGTGCAGGAGTTTTCCGCCCGGGAGATGAATCGGTTCGGGACCCCCTCCCTGATCACCCGTAATACCAACGACGTCCAGCAGGTGCAACTCTTCGTCCAGCTGGCCCTGAGCATCCTGGTGACTGCGCCCATCATGCTCGTCGGCGGCATCATCCTGGCGATCCGCGAAGACGTCACGCTCTCGAGCATCCTGGTGGTGATCCTGCCTCTGATGGTGGCCGTCATCGGCACCCTGATGTATTTCGCCATCCCGCTCTTCCAGTCGCTGCAGGTCAAGATCGACCGGATCAACCAGGTGTTGCGGGAGCAGATCACCGGCGTGCGGGTGATCCGTGCCTTCAACCGCACCCCCTATGAGCGAGACCGATTCGAGACGGCCAACGAGGACCTGACCGGCACCGGCCTGCGGGTCAACCGGATCTTCGCCCTGGCGCTGCCCTCGCTGCTGCTGATCATGAACCTGTCGAGCGTCGCCGTCGTCTGGTTCGGCGGCCACTTGATCGACAGCGGCCAGATGCCGGTTGGCAACCTGATCGCCTTTCTCGCCTACATCCTGCAGATCATGTTTGCGGTGATGATGGCCGTCATGATGGCGATCTTCATTCCTCGCGCGGCGGCCAGCGCCACCCGGCTCGAGGAGGTGCTCAACACGCAGCCCTCGATCGCCGAGCCCGCCAACCCGGTCGAGCCGGCCCGGCTGACGGGAACCGCCGAATTCCGTAAGGTGACCTTCGGCTATCCCGGCGGCGAAGCGCCCGTGCTCCGCGAACTGTCCTTCGAGCTGCGCCCGGGCGAGACCACCGCCGTGATCGGCGGCACCGGTTCGGGCAAGACCACGCTCCTGAACCTGATCCCGCGATTCTTCGACGTCACCGCCGGCGCGGTCCTCGTCAACGGAGTGGACGTTCGGGAGCAAGCGCTCGAGGGCCTCTGGAGCACGATCGGGCTCGTTCCCCAGCAGGCCTACCTCTTTCGCGGCACCGTCGCCGACAACCTGCGGTTCGGCAACCCGGAGGCGACCGAGGCAGAGCTCTGGCACGCGCTCGAGGTGGCGCAGGCGCGCGACTTCGTGGTGGCGCTCCCCGAAAAGCTCGACGCCCCGGTCGACCAGGGCGGCACCAATCTCTCGGGCGGACAGCGCCAGCGGCTGGCAATCGCCCGCGCCGTCGTGAAGCAGCCGCGGCTCTACCTGCTCGATGACTGCTTTTCAGCACTCGACGC
>VBDZ01000218.1 GCA_005881215.1 Chloroflexota bacterium
GACTCAGGCCGGAAAACGGCCCTGTAGCTGCTAGTCGAGGTCTCGCTAGGGTTCGGCAGCGGCCCACACGAAGATTGCACCGGAAAGAGGTCATCGGGGACGTCCCAGGGTCCGAGCACCATGTCTGCGGCCGGCATCGTTGGACCCTGCGAACCCGTCCGCTTATCAAGGGCTATCCGGATGTGCTTCGGCAATGCACCACCCAGGCCATCCTCATCGGTCGCATACAGCTCCCAGTCGCCCACGGTAGGTACGTCCGACCGGGATCGTTTGAGCGGCGCCATCCAGGACTCGAAACGGCCCTTTTCCGCCACTTGCAGGAGTAGCCGTTCGGTTCGTTTTGGGTCGTCAACGGGCCGATCCTCATATTTCGGATTACTGCTGGCCCACGCGGACGAACGGAAGGCAATCCGTTGAAGGCTGCGGTTCGCGATCAGGTCCGGCAAAGCGCCGCCCAACCAGTGGACATGGCCGCGATCCTTCTTCAGGTAGATCGGTGGTACGGGAACGACGTGATAGGCGTCGTAGTCGTCGAGGCCTAGTAGAACCTGGAACTCATCGTCGTACGGCTCCTCCCAGCGGCGGGCAGCCTGGAGGCTCCGGACTAAGGCCCAGTGCCGGAAGTCTTCAAAGGTCACGGCCGCCGGAATTGTACAGCCCGCGGTCCGTGGGTGCAGCCAAGGTGGCACTTGCCGGGTCCGTCGGAGGCCCGGCCACAGCTGACGGACCACCAGGGGCCTGCCAGCTAACCGCAGGCTGACCGTTGATATGCCATGGACCAGACCCTGCTCCTGGGTCTCGCCGCCCTCTACGTCAGCCCGACGGTCATCGTCCTGGTCCGGCGGCCCACCATGCCGCTGCTCATCATTACGCTGGACCTCCTCCTCGGCTGGACGATCGCGGGCTGGGCGGCCGCTCTCGTCTGCTCAATCGCCTTTCCGCGCCGCCGGGATCTTCGCGCACAGGCGCTGACGGCCGCTGACCCGATCGCCTCACCGCTAGCAACCGCGTCTGGAGATCCGCAGTCGGCGTCCTTCCTCCGCGATCCTCTAACGGTCGGCGTACTGACATTCCTTGGGTCCGCTGCCTACTACCTCTGGTGGTTCTGGCAATTCTTCAAGCTGGCGAGACGTGAGCGGTTTCCCAGAGCACGGAGCTTTTGGTGGATCTTTGTGCCGATCTATGGACTCGCGGTCATCTATCGAAACTTTGAGGACCTGGAGCTGCGCCTCTCGCCACAAATGCGAGGTCGCTTCAGCGCCAAGACAGCTCTCGTACTGATCATCGCTGGCAACCTTTGGGCTGGATTTTCCGCCCGTCTGGCCGAACCGGCAGCCATTGGCTTCTACCTCATCGGCGGCGCGTTTCTCGGGGCCGCGATCTACACAGTCCAAGGCGCCGCAAACGCCTATCTGCACGCGGCGTACCCGGGCCGCAAGGCGAAGTCCACCAGCCTCGGAGAAGTTACCGCCCTGGTGGCTGGGATGTGCATTCTCTTCTTGTCCGTTGCCGGCGCTACGTTGGCACTGAACGCCCCACATCGGCCGGTCGCTGTGACGACGTCGACTTTGAAAACGCCCTACCCGATACGCCCAACGCCCACGCCAACACCCTTGCCATCAGCCGGGCCCTTTCCTGTCTCTGGCAACGGTCTCAGAATGACAAGCGAGCCGGGCGACTTTATCGGTGGTGGCGTGCCACGGACCTACGACCAGTCAACGGCCACATTCAGGCAGGTCTTCGGTCCCGTGCCACCGGAGGGGATTGATATCGAACTTGGCACGGTGCAGCAGGAAGATGACTGGGACCTTGAGTTCGTGCCTCCGCCAGGGCAAAGGTTGCATCTCGGGACCTACCAAATCGCCGTCGGAACCCCTCTCAACCAGGACGGGGGAGCAGGTCTCGCCATTCAGGGTGAGGGTCGCGGCTGCGATTTCGTCTCGGGAAGTTTCACCATTACGCGCCTCAAGTTCACTCCGGCTGGCGACCTTCAGGCGTTCGACGCAACCTTTGTTCAGCGGTGTGACTACCACCCGGACGCGCCGGCGCTGCAAGGGCAGCTACGGTTTGACAAGCCCTGACCGACGATAGCAATAGGCAGGGCGTAGTCTTCGATCGTGGCTGTGGACGCAGGGTGCCCGCGCTGCTCGGCGGCGGTACCGGTAGGAGCACGCTTCTGCCCGGCCTGCGGCGCGGCTCTCGGTGATCGGGCCAGCGAGGAGCGCAAGCTCGTCACCGTCCTCTTCGCCGACATCACCGGGTCGACCTCACTCGGTGAGCGTTTCGATCCCGAGCGTTGGCGGGTCCTGCTTCAGCGGTTCTTTTCGGTGATGACCTCGACGATCGAGGCCTGGGGCGGGACCGTCCAGAAGTTCATGGGCGACTCGGTCATGGCCACCTTCGGCGTCCCAATCGTCCGCGAGGATGACGCCGAGCGGGCGCTGCGGGCCGCTTGCCAGATGCTCGAGCGGCTGACGGAGCTGAATACGGAATTCAAGGCGCAGCACGGTGTCAGCCTCGCCATTCGCGTTGGCGTCAACACCGGCGAGGTAATGGCGGCATCCGACCAGAACGTCGTGACCGGGGACGCGGTCAATGTCGCCGCTCGCTTGGAGCAGATGGCCGAGCCGGGAACGATCCTGG
>VBDZ01000209.1 GCA_005881215.1 Chloroflexota bacterium
ACGGCGCGCGCGTGGCCGGGACGACCACTCGCCACACCCCGACCGACCGGGGCAATGTGAGCAACGGCTTTGTCGGCTGGCTGCGCGCCTTGATTGGCATCGCCGCGCTCGGACTGCTGCTCATCCTGCTGCTGCCGCGGTTCAGTAGCCGCAGCATCGATATCCTGCGAGCCGAGCCCTGGCTGAGCCTGGGGATCGGCGCCGCCATCCTGGTCGTGACCCCGATCGTGGCGGTGATCGCCTTCATCATCGGCCTGCTGATCGGTGGCTGGTGGCTGGGGCTGCTACTGATCCCGCTCTGGATCCTGGCGCTGGCGCTCGGCTACGTCGTCTCGGGGTTCCTGCTGGGGCGGCTGGTCTTCGCCCAGCTCGGTTGGGGCCGTTATCACGACGCGCTCGCTCTGGTGGGTGGGCTGTTCATCCTGGCGGTGGTCACGCTGATCCCGGTGCTCGGTTGGCTGGTCGGGGCGGCCGCGCTCGTCTTCGGCAGCGGTGCGCTGGCGTTGGCCGTGGTTCGCCGGGCCCGCCTGCGACCGGCGGCCCCCTAGGCCCCACCCGGCGTTTACGATCACGGAGTGAACGACGCTGATCGGCTGGATCCGATCTGCGTCGACTTCCGCCTGAGCCTCTCCGAATACCGCGGTGCCATTCGCAGCATGATGTGGGCACTCTGGCCGTACAGAATCATCGTTGGCCTCGACATCATTGCCTTCATCGGCGGCCTGGGCCTCACGCTGACCGGGGCGGGGGCGTCGGGCATAACGCTGCTCGGGGTGGCCGTGGTTTGGAGTTTGATGCTTGGTTGGATGTTTGTCGTTAGGCCCGGCCGACAGTATCAGCGGCAAGAGCGGCTCGCACGAGACCAAAGCTTTTGCTTCGGCAACGACGAGGTCTCATGGACATTTATCGATGGCGCTTCCAAAGCGCGATGGAGCTACTTCGACGATGTGATGGAAACTCCGGCCGTTTATGTGCTGCGACATCAGCGGAAGCGGCTCGGGCAATTGGTTCCGAAGCGCGCATTCAGAACTTCAGACGACGAAACCCGATTCCGTGCGATGGCTCAGCATCGACTCAAGGTCAAATTCTTCAGTCGTACTTCTCAGCCGGCCGGTCGCGGCAGGACGCCGAGCAGTTCGAAGCCGTAATCGAGCACCTTCGGCATCTGATCGTAGGCCGTCCCGGCTGGGGCCCCCAGTAAGACGGCCAGCACCCGGTGGCCGCCCCGGCTCGAGGTGCTGATCAGGCAGCCGAGCGCCGCGTCGGTCCAGCCGGTTTTCAGTCCGTAGGTGCCGGGATAGGTGTGGAGTAGCTTGTCGATGTTGACGAGGGCGAAGGCCTTGTGGGTCGCGGTTGCCGGGATCGCGATCGCCGGGGTGGCCGCGATCGCCACCAGCCCCGGGTAGTGCGACTCGAGGTAGAGCGCCGCTACCGCGAGGTCATCCGCGGACGAGTAATGGTCGGCGGCGTCGAGGCCGGTCGGGTTGACGAAATGGGTGGTCCGCAGGCCGAGCCGCGTAGCTCGTAGATTCATATCGGCGATGAACGTCGAGCGCGACGTGACGCCAGAGGCGAGGGTTTCAGCAGCGTCGTTCCCCGAGTCGAGGAAGACGCCGTAGAGCAGCTCCCGGACGCTCAGCCGCTCGCCGGCCGTCAGGCCCATCACGGTCGAGTCCGGCGGCAGCTGGCTGATGGACGCCGGCACCGTGACCATGGTGTTCATTCCCATGAGGTCGCTGGCGACCATCGCGGTGAAGATCTTCGTCAGGCTGGCCGGCGCCCACGCGGTACGGGCATTGCGCTGCCAGAGGAAGCGGCCCGTGTCCAGGTTGACCAGCGCCACCTCCTGCGCGTCGATGGCGGGCACCGGGATGGGGTGGAGGGTGGCCGCCGGTCGTGGCGGTGCCGGAGGCGGAGTTGAGGTGGCGACTGGCGCCGGCGTCGAGGTCGGGCTGGCTCGGAACTGGCTTCGGTCCGGCCGCCGATCTGGCGCGTCGACCACAGTGGCCGAGCTGACGAGCCGGTTGTCGGCGGCGGCCGGCTGGGGGGGAGCCGCCGAGCCGACCGTACTCGCCAGGGCGCCGATGGCGAGAAAAAGGATCAGCAGGCGAGAAAACGACGACGACATGTAGGTGAGGGAGCCTAGCGCAAGTCAGGCGAGAAAACAAGCGGACGCCACCTAGAATGTTGTCCGCGCCGGGATGACGGAATAGGTAGACGTTGGCGACTTAAAATCGCCTGCCCGTAAGGGCGTCAGGGTTCGAGTCCCTGTCCCGGCATTGCGTCCATTGAACGTAGCGAGCGCCGTTTCGTTGCGGCCCGCCGATTCAGTCAGTACTACTATGGCCTTCATGGCGGTGGTCCTCGAATTCCTGGCCGGGCTCGCGCTGTCCGTGTATGTCCTCAACGACGTCTTCCAGAGCGTCGTGGTGCCACGCTCGACGCCGAGCCGATTCCGCATCTCTCGTCTGGTGATCGTCAATGGCTGGCGCCTCATGCGGGCGGTCGGGCTTCGTAGCCGAACCGCCGGATCGCGAGAGCGGATGCTCGGGACATTCGCGCCCATGGCCGTCATCTTCCTGCTCGTGATTTGGATCACCGGACTCATCATCGGTTTCGGGCTCATGCTCTACGCCTTTCGCGACTCCACGACGCCCCCTATCGAGAACCTGGGAAGCGCCATCTATACAGCCGGGACCTCGCTGCTCACGATTTCCTTCAGCAACGTCGTGGCGAATTCTGGCGGGGCACGGCTCGTCAGCATCGCGGCCGGGATGGCCGGGCTGGGCACCATCGCCCTGGCGATCAGCTTCCTGTTCTCAATCTACGCGACCTTTCAGCGCCGCGAGGTGCTGGTGGTCACCCTTGACGCCCGCGCCGGTGCTCCGCCGTCCGGTGTCAACCTCCTCGAGACTGCAGCAAAGCTCGGCATGACCGACGATCTGCCGGCCCTTTTCGCGGATTGGGAAAAGTGGGCTGCCGAGGTGCTCGATAGTCACATCGCGTATCCGCTTCTCGCGTACTTCCGATCATCTCACGATAACGAGTCTTGGTTAAGTGCCCTGGGGGCAGTCCTCGACGCCACCACGCTGGTACTGACGACCGTGGAGGATGGACCGCACGGACCGGCCAAGATGATGTTCGCCATGGGCACCCACCTGGTCGAGGATCTGGGCCGCTTTTTCCGGAGACCAGGTGATCACGAAGTGGGGGTGGAACGCTACGAGTTCGACCAGGCGCGCGAGCGACTGGCAGCGGTCGGCTGGGAGCTGCGCCCGGCGGAAGAGTCCTGGATGGGCTTCTCGCGGTTGCGCGTGCAATACGCCGGCCAACTCAACAGTATGGCGAAATGGTGGGCGATCCCGCCGACACAATGGATCGGCGATCGTTCCTTCGTTCGGTTTACGCTGCCGCGACACGAAGCCATCACGACCCGGGTCGTGAATGGGTAAACCCGCGACCGCCTAAGGGACCGTCGGGTTAGGCGGCGAACGCTCGCGGTGGGTTGCCGTGCAACCGGGAGTAGAAGGCGGAAGCGAGCGCGTAGGGAAGCAGCAGGCGCACTTCGAAATTCTGCGGACGGCGGGCGATCCCACCGAAGAGATCCG
>VBDZ01000079.1 GCA_005881215.1 Chloroflexota bacterium
TCACCGGCAGCGGCAAGACCGAGGTCTACCTGCGCCTGCTCGATGATGTGCTGGCTCAGGGCGGCCAGGGCCTGATCCTGGTGCCGGAGATCGCGCTCACGCCGCAGGCAGTCGGGCGCTTCGCCGCCCGATTCCCGGGCCGGTTGGCGGTGCTGCACAGCGCGCTGACCGAGGCCGAACGCGCGGCGGAGTGGTGGCGAATCCGGCGCGGCGAGGCCGACATCGTGATCGGACCACGCGCCGCCGTCTTTGCCCCGATGGCGCGGTTGCGGCTGATCGTGATCGATGAAGAGGAGTCGTCCGCGTTCAAGCAAGAGCGTCTTCCCCGATATCACGCACCGAGCGTGGCCCGCTGGCTCGCTCGCAAAACCCACGCGGTGCTGGTACTGGGCAGTGCCACGCCGAGCGTCGCGACCTACACCACCGCGCTCTCCGGCCGAGAGCACCTGCTTGAGCTGCCACATCGGGCGCAGGGGAGGGCCTTGCCACCGGTGACGATCGTCGACATGCGCAAAGAGCTCGCGGCGCAGCATTTCAGCCCGTTGAGCCGTGACCTGCAGGCAGCCATCGGCGGCTCGCTGGCCCGGCAGGAGCAATCCATTCTCTTTTTGAACCGGAGAGGCCTGGCGACCTTCGTCCTCTGCCGCGACTGTGGCCAGGCGCGCGAGTGTCCCCATTGCAGCGTCGCGCTCGTGTTTCACGCTGCACTGAACCGGCTGCAATGCCATTACTGCGGCAGCACCGAGCCGATGCCCCGTCGCTGTCCCGCCTGCGGAAGCCGCTATATCAAGAGCTTCGGCATCGGCACCGAACGGGTCGAGCAGGAGGTACGCTCGCTGTTCCCAACCGCCCGTGTTGTCCGGCTCGACCGGGATGTGATGAAGACGGTCGACGCCGCCGACCTGGTCTTCGACCAGATGCTGTCACGGGAGGCGGACGTGTTGGTCGGGACGCAACTGGTCGCCAAAGGCCTTGACCTGCCGGCGGTGACGACGGTCGGGGTCGTCAACGCCGATACCAGCCTGCACTTTCCCGACTACCGCTCCTCCGAGCGGACCTTCAGCCTGCTCACCCAGGTGGCCGGCCGTGCAGGGCGCGGCACCCGCGCCTCACAGGTCTTGATCCAGACCTATAACCCGGATCATCCGGCGATCCGCCACGCGCGATATCACGACTACCGGGGCTTCTACCGGGAAGAGTTGGAGATCCGGCGGACCTATGGGTTTCCGCCGTTCAAGGAGTTGATCGTCGCCACCTACAGCCAGCGCGACCAAGCGCGGGCGGAGCGGGACGCGAAGGCGGCGGCCGAACATCTGTCTGCTACAATCGCGCTGCTCAATTTGGGCGACATCGAGGTGCTCGGACCCTCTCCCGCGTTTGTGTACCGCCTCAAGGACGAGTTTCGCTTCGAGGTGACCCTCAAGGGGACGGATCTCCATCGGGTGGCAGACGGTTTACCGCGGGGTCGTGGCTGGAGCCTCGACGTCGACCCGATGTAGGCTCAAACCATGGCTGTGCTGCCGATTCTCACCCAGGAAGCGCCGATCCTTCGCCAGAAGGCGAAGCGGGTGGCGCGCGTCGACAGCAGCATCCGCAAGCTGATCGACGACATGGTGGACACCATGGTCGCCGCCCCGGGCGTGGGGCTGGCGGCGCCCCAGGTCGGGGTCGGCCTGCGCGTCGCCGTGATCAAGACCGACACCAGCCTACATGTCCTGGTGAATCCTGAGATGGTCAAGCACGAGGGTGAGCAGGTCGGCCTGGAGGGGTGCCTGTCGATCCCCGGCTATGTCGGGGAGGTCAAGCGATATATGGAGGTGGTGGCGCGTGGCCTCAACCGCCACGGCAAGCCGGTCAAGATCAAGGGCGACGCCCTGCTGGCGCGCGCCATCCAGCACGAAATCGATCACCTGGACGGCATTCTCTTCACCGACCGCCTGACCAGCCTGGATACGCTGCGCAAGGTCGAACCGCAGGAGCAGGACCAAGAAGCGGAACTCGTCGGCGCCTGATCCGCGATTGCGCATCGTCTTCGCCGGGACGGCGGCGTTTGCCCGGCCAACCCTGAAGCACTTACGCGAGGCGGGGCACGACATCACCCTCGTCGTCACCCAGCCCGACCGCGCTGGCGGTCGCGGTCTTCGTCCAATCGCCTCGGCCGTGAAGCAACTCGCCGGCGAGCTGGCTCTCGAGCTCTACCAGCCCGAGCGCATTCGCGACCAGCCGGCGCAGCAACGGATCCGTGAGGTCGGTGCCGACGCCATGGTCGTGGTTGCCTACGGCCAGATACTACCGGCTTCATTGATCAGCATTCCGCGATTGGGCACGCTCAACGTCCACGCCTCCTTGCTGCCGCGACATCGCGGTCCGGCGCCGATCGAGTGGGCGATCCTCAGCGGCGACCGGGAAACCGGGGTGACCATCATGCAGATGGATGCCGGCGTCGATACCGGCCCGATCCTGGCTCAGGCAAAAACGCCCATCGCCGGGAACGAAACCACCGGTACGCTCGAAGGCCGGCTGGCCGAGATGGGCGGGCAGCTGCTGGTGCGCAGCCTCGACGGCCTCGCCCAGGGCCGCATCCAGCCGGTGCCGCAGCCGGCCGAGGGTGCCACCCACGCGCCTCGGCTGCGGTCGGAAGATGGCAAGCTGAATCCAGCCACGATGTCCGCCCAAGAGATCGACCGGCGAGTCCGGGCGCTGAGCCAGCGGCTCGGTACCTGGTTGACGCTGCCGGGCGGCGACGTAAAGGTGCTCGCTGGCCATCCTGACGACGAGGGAGTCGCGGACGGGATCGCCGTCGCAACGACGGACGGGAGCTACGTCGTTACCGAGGTCCAGCCGGCTGGTGGCCGGCCGATGAGCGCGGCTGCGTGGCTGCGGGGGCGTCGGTAATGGGGAAGAAGAAGCGCGATGCCGATACCACCATCGCCAGCAACCGGGCGGCCTTCCATAACTACTTCATCCTGGAGACTGTTGAAGCCGGCCTCGAGCTCCGCGGCACCGAAATCAAATCGCTGCGAGAGGGCGGCGCCAACCTCCGCGAGGGATACGTCCGCTTCGGTGGGGGCGAGGCGTTCCTGGTCAACGTCCACATCAGCCCCTACGAACGGGGCCACAGCGCCAATCACGAGACGAAACGCGAGCGAAAGCTGCTATTGCACAAGGCGGAGATCATCCGCCTGGGGATCACGATCAAGCAGAAGGGACTGACCCTGATTCCGCTGCGTCTCTACTGGAAGGGCAACCGGGTCAAGCTCGAGATCGGACTCGGCAAGGGCAAGCGTCAGTACGACAAGCGAGAGGCAATCGCCGCGCGCGACGCCCGCCGTGAGATGGACCGCGCGGTCCGCACCCGAGCCTAGTTCGTCAGCCGCAGGTAATCGAGGTAATCGAGAAGACGTTCGCGATCCCGCCGGCACTGACGCTCGCGTGGTCGACCATGTGGGCCGTGATGGTCGAGCCGTCGGTTCCCGTGAGCCTCAAGTTAAAAGTGTCGTGCAGGACGGAGTTGTTTCGATTGACACTGGTGCCAAACGACGCCTCGACGTGCCCCGCGTAGCTTGGCTGCGTTGCGTCGTCCGGCACAAAGCTGGCGGAGCCGGTGCCGGTCGAGGTGAATTTGGCGTCGAGCGCGCCATTGACGGTGACGTGCTGGATGAAGTTGCTGAAGGTGAGGGTGAACGTCCCGGGCACACCGCTGCAGGGATTCACGCTCGGAACCAGCATGCTCACGTCCCTCTGGACCAGGGTGTAAGAGCAATTCGGGACGGGGTTTCCCGCCGCGTCCATGCACAACGGTACGGCGTGGGTATCGGCCGACGCGATCGTCGGCAAGCCAAGCGATAGCCCCAGGGCAAGAACGACGGCCAGGGTGAGGATCCGTTTCATCAATACCTCCTTGTGCCGGTCAGGAACCCGGCGCTAACCTGATACGACGGGCGCGTTCGTGTTTCCCTGCAGACCGCGGGGGTAAAATAGGTGGTGCTCCGACAGGCTGGCGGGGGCGCCAGGTCTCGACGGGGTAGTGGTCTGCAAGATGGCGAGCCGTGTCGCCGAGCACGTAAAAGCGGCAAGGCTATAAACGCCAATCGCGAACTGGCTTACGCTGCGTAAGTAGCGTAGTCAACCGGGGATTTATCCCCGGCGCCGGCCCGCTCTGGGTCAGCAGGAGCGGCGTCCGGCGTAAACTCCGCTGACTCGCTCCCGGCGGGCGTCGCGGCCGTCGGGGGGACTCAATACCGCGACTGGCCTGTCCGAATCCGGTCCCACGGGAGTCGGGCAGGTGAGATCCAAAACCGGGACTACGCTCGTAGAGTTCTTGCGGGACGCTGCTTCGGACGCGAGTTCGATTCTCGCCGCCTCCACCAGCCGGCCGGAGCCCTGACCACCAGGCTTGCCGGCCTCTCCCATCGCCTTCTGAGGGGCCGATCCCCTGACCCGGGCCCAATCGCACATCCTTAACGGGATGGGTAGCGAACCGCCTCGGCAGTTGAGGGCCCGCATGCTCGCCCTCAGCTTCCTGATGCTCTTTGTTGAGCTGGCCCTGATTCGGTGGACGGGCTCCAACATTCTCTATCTCTCCTACTTCTCGAACTTCATCCTTCTGGCAAGTTTTCTGGGGATTGGGCTCGGGTTCTTGCGGGCCGATGCCCGTCGCAACCTATTTCCTTTAGCTCCAATCGGGCTTGCTGCGCTCATCGCATTCGTGCGGCTCTTCCCGGTGGAGATCGATCGATCGGGCACCGAGCTCATCTTCTTTGGCGCTCTGGGCATCCAGAGCGGATTGCCACCATGGCTGACCCTTCCGGTACTTTTCCTCGGCGTGGCCGGGGTGATGACACTCATCGGCGAGGGCGTCGCGCGAACCTTCCGGCGATTTTCGCCGCTGGATGCCTACCGCCTCGACATCCTCGGCAGCCTCGCCGGCATCATCGCCTTCTCGGTTCTGGCCTTCCTGGGAGCGCCACCCCTCGCCTGGGGTTCGGTGGTTGCCCTGGCACTGGTTTTGCTTGCCGACCGGAGCAGCCGCATCTGGCAATTGCCGGTGCTGGGCATCATGCTCGTCCTGCTCGGCGTGGAGTCCATTGTTCCGACGGACAGCTGGTCCCCCTATTACAAGATTCGGCTGATCACCCAGCCGTCCGGAGCGGTGTCCTTGTTCGTGAACGGGATTCCGCATCAGACGATGGAAGCGGCGGAAAAGCGGCTGAATACCGTGACGCTTTACGGTTTGGTCTACCAGCGGACGCCCTCGATCCCGAAGAACGTGCTGATCGTTGGCGCCGGCACGGGCGTGGATGTGGCGGTCGCGTTGAAGAAAGGTGTCCAGCACGTTGATGCGGTGGAAATCGACCCGC
Source organism: Chloroflexota bacterium (assembly GCA_005881215.1). Taxonomy (GTDB): domain Bacteria; phylum Chloroflexota; class Dormibacteria; order CF-121; family CF-121; genus CF-13. Next base: position 5,361 of record VBDZ01000079.1, read on the forward strand.
GCATTCATGCCATCGGCGCGCAACAGAACCCCGATCGCCCCTTCCAGGACCCAAGTGTGACCTCGTATGTCAACGACGGCCGGGCCTTCCTCGAGCAAACGACCCGGCGATATGACCTGATCCTTTTTGCGCTGCCGGACTCCCTCACACTCGTCGCCGGGCAGTCGTCGCTACGACTCGAGAGTTACCTGTTCACAGCTGAAGCGATGCAGGCGGCACGGGCGCACCTGGCGGCCGGCGGCGCGTTCGGCGAATACAACTACTACCGCGAGGATTGGCTCGTCGACCGGCTGGCGGGCACCCTGCAAGAGGTGTACGGGCACCCGCCCTGCCTGGACTCCACCGGCCACTTCGGTCGGCTCGCGCTGCTGATGGCGAGCGCCAGCCCGGATGCGTTGCAGTGCCCCAGGGTATGGAAGACTGCCTCGGCGACCGTCGCTGCGCCCGCGACCGATGACTATCCGTTCCTCTACCTGAAGGATCGGACCATCCCGGGCTTTTACCTATTGACGCTCGCCCTGATCCTGCTGGCCGCGCTGCTGCTGGTCCGCGTCACGGCCGGAACGTTGCACCGGATGGGCGGTTACCTCGACCTGTTCTTCATGGGCGCCGCCTTCCTCCTGCTGGAGACCAAGAACGTCGTGCAGTTCGCGCTGCTTTTCGGGACGACCTGGTTCGTCAACTCACTCGTCTTCCTTGGAATCCTGGTCGCGGTCTACCTCGCGATCGAGCTGGCCCGCCGGATCGACCTCGGCGCGTCATGGCGCCTCTATACCGCATTACTGCTGGCGCTCGCCGTTGCATGGGTCGTCCAACCGGATCTGCTCCTACGGCTGAGCGTTGTCCCCCGATTCCTGGTAGCGGTAGCCGTCGCCTTTGTTCCAATATTCCTGGCCAACTTGATTTTCGCCAAGCGCTTCCGGGACGTCGCGGCGTCAAACGTGGCTTTCGGCGCCAACCTTCTGGGGGCGATGGTGGGGGGCGTCCTCGAGTACGTCTCGCTGATTACGGGTTATCGCGTGCTGCTCATCCTCGTCGGTGCCCTTTATGCCGCCGCCTTCGGCTTACGGCGATTCGCGGTTAAGTACGCGTCGGATCTGGTGCGATAACAACGACGCGTCACAAGAATCAGCTCGTCGGGAAGGAGAAGCTGGCCAGCACCGCTGCAAACGCGGAGTCGTAGGTTCCGCCGGGCGCCTCGTTGATCTCGTAGGTGTTGGCCTGGTGCTCCAGGACGATAATCACGCTGCCATTGGCCGGGCCCGAATCGACCACCATGATCTTGTCGGCCGCGATGCCGGCTACGGTCGTGCTGCTGACCTGGTTGCCTTGCGTCAGACTCGGCTCGACCTGGCCCTTCGATCCCGCCACCACCTTGATCTCGATCGGTGGGATGAAGGTTCCCGTGCTCGGGACGTGCGCGGGAACGGTCGACGAGGGACCGAAGGCGACCACGCTCACCGCGCCACCCGACCCCGGCTCAGCGGTGTAATCCCGCGAGGTCCAGCCGCTAGGAAAACACAGGTGATAGCCAAGGGTGGTGTGCTGGTAACCCTGCCCAGTCTTGCAACCGACCGAAGATGATGCGGTGGCCTGCAGTGGCGGCGGCTGGCTCTGGTCGTCGGCGCAGGCGGTTACCAGGATTGCGGCAAGCAGGCTCAACAGGAGTTTAAGGAAGCGGCTGCTGGCCACCGGGGAAGCGTACAGGAAAAATGGCCGGGTGGAACGACGCTGTTAGTGCAGTAGGGCGCCGGCCAGCCACCAGCAGGCGAGCACCCCGGCGACCGCGGGCAGGATGCCGCCAAAGCGGGTCAGCACCGCCACGATCTGGGCGGGGATCACCCAGAAGACGGATACCGGGTCGGCTTTGACGACGCCGATCCTTGCCTGCTCCGCCACCGGGCCGGCCTCCTCGTAGGTCGGCAGCGCATGAGCGGCGAAGGCCACGCCGAGCCATAGCTGGACCCAGGTGATCCAGGTCGGCGGCAGGTGCAGGACGGCGCGCGGCGTCAGCGCGGGGGCGAGGCAGATCACCGCGAGCACCGCGAGTACCAACGTCGGTACGTAGGTAATCGCGATGGCGGTGCCCAGCCGCGGGGGCGCCTCGTAGACCGTGTAGCCGGCCGGGTCGTCGACGCGGAAGTAGATCACCTCGTCGATGGCGAGGCCCGCGCGGTGGGCGATCGTGAACTGGAGCGCGGTGCGCAGCACGACTGCCGGGTAGCCGAAGAGGTGGATGGTGCGCGCGATCAGCAGCGGGAAGGCGCGAATCAGGCTGATTTGGGCGGTCGCCTTCGCCAGCTTGACCGTATAAGGCGCCCCGCGCTTCACCGCGACCCGAGCGACCGTCCCGCCGTGGGTTGCCGCGACTCTGGCGGCGGCGCCGCCTCGCGTGACGGCTCCCTTCGCCACCGCGCCGACCTGTTCGGCGCCTGACTTCAGGACGGGCGCGGCCTGTGCGCGCCAGCGTGCCCAGGGCAACCCGCGCAGGCGCGCCCAGAACTGTTCGAAGAGCGACGGCGGGAGATCAGCCACCGGCTTCGCGAAGGACGGCTGCAGCTTGGCGCCGGGCGGTGTGGGTGGCAGCTCGAGGGGAAGGTCTTCCTGGATCGGGTCGAGAGCGCCGCTCATTTCGGCCCCGTCTTCGCCGGCTGGCTAGCGATCCGCACCTTGGCGAGCAGCAGCTGCTGGTCCGATTGCGCGTCGAGCGTGACATTGGGCTCGAACGTCCGCGCCGTGTACCAGGCGGAGAGACCGGCGTTGTTGTCATGATCGAGGAGCAGGCAGTAGGCCTCGTAGGCCCACGCCTTCGATGAGTTGGAGACGGCTTCGACCGCCTGCTCCATCTCCGCGGCGCAGCCCGGGTAGTCCATCGTGACCAGGCGCGCCTTACCGTCCTGGTAATGCCGCATACCGTTCCAGGCACCGGGCAAGCCGGCCGCCGCCAGGAAGGTCAGGGCGAGCGTGATCCCGAGCACGCACAGCACCCAGCCCGGCATGTCGGGGAGCCCCGCGCGGGCGCGCCGGAGCGGCTGGAGAGCGGCTTCGTAGCGGACCAGCCGGTCGGCGATGTCGGCGTCGGAGACCTCGGGCAACGCCGGTTGGCGTAAGCGCTTGGCGTCTTTCAACAGCATGACCGCGCCGTTGCTATCACCAACCGCATAGCGCAGGTCCGCCTTGAAGACCAGCGCGTCCCGAGCTCCGGGATCGCCCCGCAGTGCGCGGTCCAGGTAGTCCTCGGCAGCCGCCGTCTCGCGCTTCCAGAAGGCGATCATTCCCAGGCCGAGCAGCGCCGCCGGATTCTTCGGCTCTCGGGCCAGCACGGCCTCGTATTCCTCGGCGGCGCCGACGAAGTCGGAGGTGCGGATCCGCGCCAGTCCCAGGAGGGTATGGGCGTCCGTGAAGTCGGGATGGACCTCGATGATCTTGGTCAGCAGCGTGACGGCCGGCTGCGGATCCTGGGCGCCGACGAACGCATACGCGAGGTAATAGGCGGCATAGGCGTCGTCAGGACGTTTGCGAACCTCGGCGGCCAGCAGCGGCAGGGCGCCCTCGAAGTCATGCCGGCGAATCAGCGCCAGGCCATCGTTGATGGACATATCGGGGCCTGTCGCGAGTAACGCCTGAGTTCAGGCGGGCTTGCGCGCTTATCGGCTCAACGGTTGAACCGGAGACCTAGGCGGCCTTGTCCAGCCAGTGCTCGGCGATAAAGGCGAGGACAGCGCGGTCGAAGTCCAGGCCTTGCAGCTTGGTGGTTGCCGGCCAGGCGCTGCGGACCTCGTTCTGCAGACGGCGATATTCCTCGAGTTCGAGGCCCTGGGCGAACTCCCAGGCTCGGGCGGCGAGTTCGGCATTGAGTGGCTTCATGTGTGCGTCTCTACCAGATACAACGTGCCGACCGGCCAAATGGATTCACGTCCGGTTGTGTGACGCTACGTCCAATCCGCAAGTTGGCCCAGCCCAAACGCGTCAATCGAGTCGTGAAGCTTTTGGGCCTGAAGGTCGCGATCATCGTCAGTGGCGCCGGCGCCGTGCTGGCTGTTCCGGTGGTGCTCGTGCTGGGCAACACCCCGGCGAAGTCGATGGTAAGCACGATTACCGGCCGGGCGGCCGCCGGCAGCAACGTCGACGCCGCCGAGTGGGCCCACGGGTTAGCGCTCGCCAATCCGACGCCGACCCCGGCCGCCAGCCAGCCAGCCGCCACCGCTGCCCCGAGGAGCCCGTCCATCGCTGCCACTCACGCCGCGCCGCCGCCACCGCCTCCACCTCCGGCAAGCCCAGCTGTGCCGGCCTTCTCACACGTGTTCGTGATCGTGATGGAGAACCACGAGTACGGCAGCGTCATCGGAAGTTCGGCGGCGCCGTACATCAACAGCCTGGCATCCAGCTACGGGCTGGCCACGAACTACTACGGCGTGTCGCACCCCAGCCTGCCGAACTACCTGGCGCTGACCGCCGGCAGCACCTTCGGAATCGCCAGCGACTGCACCACCTGCTACGTGAACGCGACCAATATCGCCGACCAGGTCGAAGCCAGTGGCCGCTCGTGGAAGGCTTACATGGAAGACATGCCCTCACCGTGTTTCAGCGGCGCCTCGGCAGGAAATTACGCGATGAAGCACGACCCGTTCATGTACTACAACGACATCCGGAACAACGCGGCCCGCTGCGCCGCCCACGTCGTCCCCTTCTCCCAGTTCTCGGGTGATATGAGCAGCGGTCAGGTGCCGAACTTCGTCTGGATCACCCCGAACATGTGCAACGACATGCACGATTGCGCCGTGGCGACCGGTGATGGCTGGCTGCGCAGCGTGGTCCCCACCATCACCGGGTCGGCCGCCTTCCGAAACGGCGGCGTCCTCTTCATCACGTTTGATGAGGGATCGTCCAACGCCGGGTGCTGTGGCGACAGCTGGGGTGGACACGTCGCGACCCTCGTCATCTCCCCGCGGGCTATCCCGGGATTCCGGTCGGGAGTCGCCGAGAATCACTATGGATTGCTTCGCACGGTCGAGGATGCCTTGCGCCTCGGGCACCTCAACGCCTCGGGCTGGTCGAGCAACGTCCCGATGCGCGAGTACTTCCACTAGCGGAGTCACCGATCTCACGCTTGCCGTGGCGCCAGCTTCTCGTCTTAGCGGTGGTGGTCGTTTCGAGCTGCGGCACTACCACGTGGTACTCGATTGTGGATCCGTGGAAAATCCCACCAAGACAACCGCAAATCCACGTAAGCCTTTCGGCCGGCTGTCCGGCAACGCTGGGTGGCGCCCTTGACGTCAGCAACACGAGTGCCGGTCTTGACAAAAAGTTGGTGCCCGCGAACCCGCAAGCGGGCTTAATCTGCCGCTTCGGCCCCGCCTATGTCAACGGGCAGATGACGGTCGCTGCCGGGGCCCTCTACCGTCAGCGACAACTTGACGCAAGACAGGCGGCGCACCTGGCCTCGGTGATCGACAGCATTAGCACCGCCGCGCCGCAGGGAATCACGGCTTGCCCGTCGGGCGATGGTTCTGCCTCGATCCTCATCTTCACGCACAAGGGTGCACCCGACGTGAACCTGTGGTTCTCGGATAGCGGATGCAGAACGCTGGACAACGGATTGATCGGGGCGTTTGAGCCTGGAAATCCGAACTTCTATCTAGACTTCGAGTCGCTGATCGATCAGCTTTCCCCACAGCGGCCATGACTTCGGCTGGCACTCGGCGGCAGGCGAAACCGGACGACGATCAAGAGCGGAGCCAGGTCCAGTTCGGATGTGCCGTGGCAGCCGCCGGGAATGCATTAGTGATCGGCAGGAGGCGAGCTTCTCCCGAGGGTACGAATCGGATCCAGCGATGCCATGTCATCGATGGATGACAGGTCTCCGGGTGGATCCCCGAGGAAGACGTTGCGAATCACGCGCCGCAGGATCTTTCCGTTGCGGGTCTTCGGCAGCCGTGGGATCACGTGGACGGCGGCCGGTTTGAAGGGTTTGCCCAGCGATCGCTCGACGCTGCGCGAGACCGCGGCCGGAATCGGCGCGGGGTCGGCATTCGGCCGAGCCACGGCAAAGATCACGACCGACTGACCTTTGAGGGGATCCGGGATCCCCACGGCCGCCGCTTCTGCAACCTCGGTTCCATCCAGGGCGGCGGCCTCCACCTCGGCAGGGCCGACGCGTTTGCCGGCAACCTTGATGGTGTCGTCGGAGCGGCCGAGGATGTACCAGAGGCCGTCCTCGTCGATCATCGCCCAGTCGCCGTGGACCCAGACGTTGGGCCAGCGGGACCAGTAGGTATCGAGGTAGCGTTGCGGATCGTTCCAGAAGCCGAGCGCCATGCCCAGGTAGGGCTGGCGAATGACCAGCTCGCCAACCTCGCCCCGGACGGGCTGACCCGCGTCATTGAAGACCGCGGCGTCGACGCCAGGAATCGGTCCGGCGAAACTTCCGGCCTTTGCGGGAGTGAGGAAGTTTCCCGACACGATGCCGCCGCCGCACTCGGTCCCGCCCGAGTAATTCATGATCGGCACCTTGCCGCCGCCGACCGCCTCGAAAAGCCACTCCCAGGCTTCCGGGGTCCAGGGCTCGCCGGTCGAGGCCAGTACCCGCAGCTGCGACAGCGGTTGGGGCGGCAGGGCGCGTTCGCCCGCCGACATCAACACCCGCGTCAGTGTGGGGGAGATGCCAAGGTGAGTCACGCCCTGGCCCGCGGCGACTGACCAGATCCGCGCTGGGTTCGGATGATCTGGGGCGCCGTCGTAGAGGACCGCGGTGCCGCCAAGCATCAGGCTGCCAAACACGAGCAGCGGCCCCATCACCCATCCCATGTCGGTGACCCACATCACGCGTTCGCCCGGCCGCACGTCCATCCCGAAGGCCCAGTCCTGGGCGCTCTTGATCGGCAGCCCGGCGTGACCGTGGACGGTGCCCTTGGGCCGCCCGGTGGTACCCGAGGTATAGAGCAGCATCAGCGGCTCGTCCGGCCGCATCGCCTCGGTCGCCACCTGGCTGTGCGACGGTTGCTCGATCTCCTCCCAGGTCACGTCTCGACCTGGTTGCATCGCGGCGTCAAGCCCGGCGCAATGGACGACCACGAGTCGCTGCACATGCGGCAGTCCCGCGATCGCCTGCTCGGCGATCGGTTTCATCGCAACCGGCTTCCCCCTGCGGGTGGCGCCATCCGCCGTGATCAGCACCCGGGCTTGGGCGTCCGACAGGCGTTGTCGGATGGCCTCGGCGCCGAAGCCCGAGAAGAGCGGCACGGCAATCGCGCCGAGCTTGGTTATGGCCAGCAGCGCCACCGCGTTTTCGATCACCAGCGGCAGGTACAGCCCGACCGCAACGCCACGGTCGACGCCGATGGCGCGTAGTCCGGCGGCGGTCCGCTCCACCGCGTCGTCGAGTTCCGCGTAGG
>VBDZ01000080.1 GCA_005881215.1 Chloroflexota bacterium
TGGAATTACGGACTGGTCGCCAGTGCCGACGAACTGATGCGGACGTACGCCGACATGATGGGCGCGCTGCTGCAAGGCCCGGTCGACGGCTTTTGCTACACGCAGCTGGCTGATATCCAGCAGGAACGTAATGGCCTGCTGAGCTTCGATCGCCGGCCGAAAGTCGATCCATCACTGATTCGCCCACTCACGCAACAAAGCAGACGGCGTTAATAGTTCCTAATCAAGTGAAGGCAAACGGGGTCCACAATTGACAGGGGGGATGTGCCGTCATAGACTCGCGGCTATGGGGTTGGAGCCGGGGACCCCATGCGATCGCCTGGTGGCGTCCGGGTGTTCCTGGCAAAGGGAGGAGGCGTAATGGGAAGGCTGATCCGAGTTGTGGCCCTTGTTTCGTCCGCCATTTTGGGGCTGACCGCCTGCGGCGCGTCGAACTCCGCGGCGGGAAAGATCGGCGGCACCGTGCACGTTCTGGGGACCTGGACCGGCAACGAGAAGGACGCGTTCGATGCCGTGATGAAGCCGTTCACCGACCAGACAGGCGTCAAGATCTCATTCGAGGCCACCCGTGATCTCAATGCCATTCTGCAGACCAAAGTTGCCGCCGGCAACCCACCCGATGTCACTGGCGCCCCGGGCATCGGAACACTGATCAAGCTTGCCCGGGCGGGGAAAATCGTGACGCTCGATGACAAGCTCGACATGAGTCAGCTAAACGCGAACTACGGCGCCGACTGGATCAACCTCGGCAAGATCGACGGCAAGCTGTACACGCTCTACGCGTGGGCCGCGCTCAAGGGTCTGGTCTGGTACGACCCCAAGGCCTTCGCGGCGAAGGGTTACCAGGTGCCCAAGACCTGGGACGAGCTGATAGCGCTCCAGACCAAGATCAAGTCCGACGGCGGCAAGCCATGGTGCATCGCGCTCGAGAGCCAGGCGGCGTCAGGCTGGCCAGGAAGCGATTGGGTCAAGGAAATCGTGCTGAGCCAGTCCGGGCCGACGGTCTATGACGCGTGGTGGCAGGGAAAGCAGAAGTGGACCTCGACCGAAATCAAGCAGGCCTGGCAGACGTGGGGCCAGATCCTCGGTCCGAACGACAGCAACGTCTACGGCGGCAGTCAGTACATGGGGGCCACGACCTTTGGTGACGGCGGTCAGGGACTCTTCGCGAGTCCGCCCAAGTGCTACATGTTCAACCAGGGATCGTTCATCACCAGCTTCTTCGACGGCTACACTCCCAAGCCGACGGCTGGGACGGACTACGCCGTCTTCCCATTACCGGACGTGAATTCCGCGAATGCGGGCGCGCACGTGCTCGCCGGTGACGCGTTTGTCATGACGAAAGACACTCCGCAGGCGCGAGCGCTGATGAAGTATCTCGCCACGGCCGATGCACAGGACATCTGGGTGAAGCGGGGCGGTGGCAAGATCGCGATCAACAAGCAAGTCAGCCTTAATGACTACCCGGATCCGATCTCGAAGGCTCTGGCCCAAGTGGTCATCAGCACGAAGATCGGGCGCTACGATGCGGGCGACCTGATGCCGAGCGACATGCAGGCCGCCTACTGGTCGGCGGTGCTGAAGTTCGTCCAGAACCAGTCACAGCTGGATTCCATCCTGTCCGACCTGGACAAGAAGCAGGCGACCGCCTATGCGTCGTCATGATCGAGTGGTCGTAATGGATTAACGACATGGAAGGGATCACGGCGTTGATCCGGCTGCCGGGACTCCAGGTGGACTGGCAAACGTTGCTGACCGTCAACCTGCCGATCCTCGTGGCCGTGATCATCGCCGTGCCCGCCGCCCTGGTCGGCTACACCCTCGGCGCGGAGTTCCTGGTCAAGCGACTGCCGAAGCGGAGCCAGCCGTCGGTTCGTCCGTGGGTCTGGGTTGGTCCGGCCATCCTGATCGTCGGCCTGATCCTCGTCTACCCAATGGTCGGTACCATCATCCGAAGCTTCTTTGACCGCGGCGGTAGCAAGTTTGTCGGCCTCGACAACTTCGTTCGGATGCTGACCGACAACGGCGTACTGATCGCGCTGCGGAACAACGTGTACTGGCTGGTTCTCTACACCGGGCTGGTGCTTGTATTCGGCCTCCTGCTCGCCGTTCTCTCGGACCGGGTCCGGTACGAAAAGCCAGTCAAGTCCCTGATCTTCATGCCGATGGCCATCTCGTTCGTGGCGATGGCCATCATCTGGCAGTTCGTGTATTACTACAAGGACCCCTCGGAGCCCCAGACGGGTACCCTCAACGCGATCCTGGTCAACATTTTCCACGGACAGCCGATCACCTGGATCCAGGACACGCGATTCAACAACTTCGCACTAATCCTGATCGGCGTCTGGGGCGCCACCGGCTTTGCCATGGTGATCCTGTCGGCGGCCCTCAAGGGCATTCCGGGAGAACTGCTGGAGGCCGCGCGCGTGGATGGCGCCACGGAGCTTACGATCTTCCGCCGCATCATCCTGCCGCTGATGATGCCGACCATCGTCGTGGTGGGCACCACCATGGTGATTTTCGCCCTCAAGGCCTTCGACGTCGTGTACGTGATGACCGCCGGCAATTACAACACAGATATCCTGGCGAGACGGATGTACTCGGAGCTCTACAACGCTGGCAATAATGCCAACGCCAGCGCGCTCGCCGTGATTCTGCTGCTCGCCGTGGTGCCGGTCCTGATCTTCAACCTCCGCCAGTTCAGGGCGGTGGAAGCCCGCCGATGAGCGTCGCGACCGCTGCGCCGCCGGCCGCCCCCCCGACCACGGTTCGTCCGGCGACGCGATGGTCGCAGCGGATTTCGGCGCGTGTCGGCACCGCCGGCCTGAATGTGGCCGTCATCGCGTTGACGCTGGCCTGGATCGTGCCCACCCTCGGGCTGTTGATCAACTCGTTCCGTCAGGGCGGTGCGTTCAACACCAGCGGCTGGTGGACGGCGCTCGCACCCCCCTTTGCCTTCACCCTCGACAGCTATCGCGCCGTGCTGGGCGCCAGCGACCTCGCCCCCAGCTTCTTCAACAGCTTCATGATCACGATCCCCGCCACCATCATCCCGGCCGCCGTCGCGGCTTTCGCCGCCTACGCCTTCGCCTGGATGAAGTTCTGGGGGCGTGACTGGATCTTCCTGGCGCTGGTCGGGCTGCTGGCGGTGCCGCTACAGCTGACGTTCATCCCGCTGCTGACCCTTGCCGTGCACTTTGGCCTCAATTCCGGCAATACGCTTCCCGGCGGCCTCAACGCCGGCTTTCTCGCGATCTGGATTGCCCATACCGGCTACGGGCTACCCTTCGCTATCTACCTGCTGGCTAATTTCTTCCGGGTCCTGCCCGCGGACCTGTTCGAATCCGCCGAGATCGACGGGGCCGGGCCGGTGACCGTGTTCTTCCGTCTCGTCCTGCCGCTGTCCGTCCCGGCACTCGCCTCGCTGATCATCTTCCAGTTCCTCTGGGTCTGGAACGACCTGCTGGTGGCGTTGATCTACGTCGGCGGCACGCCGGAGGTCGCCCCGCTGACCGTGACCCTCACCAATCTGGTCGGCTCGCTGGGCCAGCACCGCGAGTACCTGACGGCCGCGGCGTTCGTGTCGATGGTCGTGCCCCTAATCGTCTTCTTCACCCTGCAGCGCTACTTCGTCCGCGGGATCCTGGCCGGCTCCGTCAAGGGCTAGACACCCGGCCGCAGGGGTTTTTGCCGTCAGCGACGGGTCAACACCGTCGCCAGCAGCGTCATCACGATCAGCAACGGGATCGCCATCACGACCGCCGTGATCAACCAGAACAAACTCTGGCTGTCGAACGCCGCCCCTGCGTCCGCGGCCGCCGCCACGGCCTGGGGCGTGGGCGCAATCGCCACCGCCTGCGCCGACCCTTCGGTTGATGGACCGCCGGAAAAGGGCAGCGATCCGGCGCTATCGGCTGCCGCCGGCGCCAACGGTGCCGAGGCGGTGGTTGGCGCGGGAGCCGAAGGTGATGGGTTGGCACTGTCCGAAACGGTTGGCCCCGGGGTTGGCGGTGGGGTCGGCGGTAGCGGAGGCAACGTTGGCAGCGGCGTTGGCGTCGGCGGAGGCGGAGGCGGTAGCGTCGGTGGCGGCGTGGGCTGCGGGGTGGGCGAGGGCGACGGATGGTGCTTTGCCGCGATGGCCGGAGTAGCGCTCGCGGCCCAGACGCTGCCGGCACTCACCACGCCGGCCAGTACACCGCACGTGGCGATGACGATGAGCGCGCCCGTGAGCGCGAGCGCACGCCGTCGCAGGACCATGCCTTCCCCGTGCCTCCTGCCCGGAATCTCCTCCGCCAAGAATACCGGGCGTCGTCGAAAAAGAACAGATCGCGAAGTCGCGGTCGCCCAAACTCGCCTCGCCTACCATTACCAACATGCCTGACACCGATCGGATCGCGGTCGTCACTGGCGCGAGCTCGGGCATCGGTGAGGCGACAGCGCGCGCCCTGGCCGGCGCCGGGTTCCACGTCGTGCTTGGCGCCCGCCGGCAAGATCGACTGACAGCGATCGCCAGGGAGCTGGGCGGGCGCAGCCTGCCGCTGGACGTCAGGGATCCGGCCAGCATCGAGGCCTTCACTCGCGCCATCGACGCCGAACATCACCAGGTGGAGATCTTGATCAATAACGCCGGGCTCGCCGCCGGCCTCCAACCGCTGGCCGAGGGATCCGACGACGACTGGGTGCAGATGATAGAGACCAATGTCCTGGGCCTGCTGCGGGTGACGAAATCGCTGCTTCCGTTACTGCGCCGAGCGCCGCGGGCCCACATCGTCAACCTGGGGTCCGTCGCCGGCTTCGAGGTCTATCCCGGCGGCGTCGGCTACACCGCGAGCAAGCACGCCGTACGGGCCATCACCGGCACGCTTCGGCTGGAGCTGATGGGCGAGCCAATCCGGGTGACCGAGGTCGAGCCCGGCATGGTCGAGACCGAGTTCAGCCTGGTCCGGTTCAAAGGCGACGCGGCGCGGGCCGCGGGGGTCTACGAGGGGATGCAGCCGCTGACCGGCGCCGATGTCGCGGACTGCATTCTCTGGGTCGTAACCCGGCCGGCGCACGTCAACATCGATGCGCTGGTGGTCCGTCCCATCGCGCAGGCCACCACCCGGGACGTGGCGCGCAACCGCTGAGCCAATCTCGGGATTTGGCTTATGCACAAAACTTTCCACATATCCACATCGGCCCTGGCTTCGCTGAGTGACCGGCCAGTGCCAATATTGACGGCCGGGTACCGGCTTGATATGATAGCGGCGGTATCAACTAAGTCATCAAGGTACCAGGGAGGTTAGTTCATGGCAGTCGTACACGAGCACGATGATGGCGACGGCGGCTCCAGCGCGGCGGTGGTGGCGATCTTCCTGATCGCCTTGATCGTCGTCCTGGCGATCCTCTTCTATGGCTTTGCTTTCGCCCACTGGTTCGGGGTCGGTGTGAACACGACGATCGTCAACCCGAGCACATCCAGCGCGCCGTCGATCGCGGCGTCCGCGTCGGCTTCGACTTCGGCGTCGCCGTAATCCGGGAACAGAGAGCGAATACACAGGCCGGCGCGTGCCGGCCTTTTTTCATGCGTCCGTCTGACGACACGGCGGTGCGGCAGACCGGCGACGATCCTGTAACAGGGCGCGCAAGGTTGGTAACGGACAATCCAATCTATGCATATCGCCGGACTCATTCGCGCACTCATCGATCGTTTGATTCGTCACGAGCGTGGGCAGAGCATGGTCGAGTACGCCTTGATCCTGGTCCTGATCGCGGTGGTCGTGATCGCGGTGTTGATCATCCTCGGCAACCAGGTCGCGAACGTGTTCTGCAACATCAGCGGCGCAATCGGCCAGTAGGCCGCGCTACGCTCGTCCCATGGCGGACGGCTGCACCCTTCTCGTCCTCGCCGGAGGGCGCAGCCGCCGCATGGGCCGCGACAAGGCCCGCTTGCCGGCAGGTGACGGAACGCTGGTCGACCACCTGGTGCGCCGGCTCGCGCCGGTGGTTGATGAGACCATCGTCGCCGGCGGTGCCGCGAACCCGGGGCCGGCGGGGGGTCGCTGGATCGAGGATCGCTATCCGGGGATGGGTCCGCTGGCCGGCCTGCACGCCGGCCTGGTCGAAGCCGCACATCCCCTGGTGTGGGTGGTCGCCTGCGACCTGCCGGACGTAGAGCCGCGGCTCGGCGCATTGCTGCGCAACCTGGCTGCCGGCGTAGAGGCCGTGGTGCCCCGCGTCGGTGACCAGCCCGAGGGAGTCTGCGCTCTCTACCAGCGATCGCTCGCGCCCCGCATCGAGATGATGCTGCAGGCCGGCGAACACCGGGTACAGGATCTCCTGGCGCGGGTTGAGGTGCGCTATGTGACCGCGGCCGAACTCCGCCGGATCGACCCGGAACTGCGGTCCTTCAGAAACATCAACACGCCCGCCGATTACGAAACCTGGCTTAGCGGGCGCTGAAGGTTTCGAGCTGTCGTTGCAGCTCAGCTGGATCCGTGGTGGGGGACTGGCAGACGAATCCCTCGCACAGGTAGGCGGTCGCCGCCCCGTTGAGCGCGCGGCGCTCGGCCAGCAGCGGAATGCCGCGACCGTCGCCGTCCGGTGCAGCTGCCAGCAGGCGGTTGGGAAGATACCGAAGCCGAGCAACGTCGAGCAATCGTCGGGTCTTCGCGTCGGCCAGCGGACCGATGACCGCCAGCTCCACCGGCCGTCCCAGCTCGAAGTCCAGCGCGGCGAGCAACCGCCCGAATGCCAGCGGGGCCTTCGCGGCCGTGGGTGCCAGTCGCTCGAGGGACGATCGGGCGATCGCGATCCACGAGTCTTCGCCGAGCAACCTGCCGCCGCGCAGCAGCACGTCGACCGCCATCGAGGTGCCGGATGGGATCGCGTTGTCGGTGACGTCCTGCGGCCGCACCACCAATTGTTCCTGGTCGGCCGCCGTATCGAAGAACGCGCCGCGCGGCGCATCCCAGAACGCCGCCAGCGTTTCCCGCATGAGCCGGCGGACTTCATCCAGCCAGCGGGTTTCGAAGGTGGCTTCATAGAGGCTGAGCAAGCCGTCGGCTACGGCCGCCTGGTCCTCGAGGTAGCCGGCGAGGGTGGCGCGCCCGTCTTTGTAGCTGCGTCGCATCCGCTCACCGGTCCGCATCCGCGACAGCAGGAATCGCGCGTTCGCCTCCGCGATCGACAGCAGGTCAGGGCGATCGAGCACGCGGCCCGCCTCGGCGAAGGCGCGCAGCATCAGCCCATTCCACCCGGCAATCACTTTCTCGTCGCGGTGCGGCCGCACCCGGCCCGCGCGCGCCGCCAGCAGCCGTTCGCGCGCCCCAGCCAGCACGGCTGAGGCGTCCGGCGTCATGGGATGGAGGATGTTGCGACCGTCGAAATTTCCGGCATCGCTCACATCGAATGCCCGCGCCACGGCGGTGGCGTCATCGACGCCGAGCGCGAGTTCCAGTTCGTGCGGCGTCCACACGTAGAAGCGGCCTTCTTCGCCCTCACTGTCCGCGTCGAGGCTGGAATAGAAGCCGCCGTCGGGAGATAGCAGTTCACGCTGGACAAACGCGAGCGTGTCCTCCACTACCCGGCGGAAGCCGGCGTCGCCGGTCAGCTGCCAGGCATCGAGGTAGGCCCGCGGCAACAGCGCGTTGTCGTACAGCATCTTTTCAAAGTGGGGAACGAGCCAGCGCTCGTCCACGCTGTAGCGATGAAATCCACCGCCGAGCTGGTCGTACATGCCGCCAGCCGCCATCGCCTGCAGAGTCTGCTGGGCCATGGCCAGCACCGACGGGTCGCCGGTTCGCCGATGGCTGCGCAACAGGAAATCGACCAGCATCGGTTGCGGAAACTTGGGTGCACTGCCGAACCCACCGTGGGTCGGATCATGGTCACGGGCCAGTCGCGTGGAGGCCTCGTCCAGCAATGCGGGCGTCAGCGATCCGGCTGCCAGCGGAACCGCGGGCCGCTGGAGATATTCGCGCACCTGCGTCGCGGTCGCCTCGACCTCGCCCATTCGATTCGAAAACGCGTCAGTGACCGCAGCGAGGACGCGTCGGAACGACGGCATGCCGAAGCGATCGCTTGGTGGGAAATACGTGCCGGCAAAGAATGGCGTCGCGTCCGGCAGCAAGAAGGCGGTCATCGGCCAGCCACCCGAGCCGGTCATGGCCTGGACCGCGCGCATGTAGACCTGGTCCAGGTCCGGCCGCTCTTCCCGGTCGACCTTGATGGCGACGAAGTCTCGGTTGATCAGCGCGGCGATCTCGGAGTCTTCGAAGGATTCGCGAGCCATCACGTGGCACCAGTGACAGGCGCTGTAACCGATGCTGAGCAGGATCGGTTTGTTCTCGCGCCGGGCCCTGGCCAGCGCTTCCGGGCCCCAGGGGTACCAGTCGACCGGATTGTTCGCGTGCTCTAGCAGGTAGGGGCTGGTCTCCTGAGCCAGGCGATTGCTCACCTCTCCACTCTACGGCCGTCCTCCGAACGACCGGCGGAATAGGCCGAATGGACTACCGAGCTGAAACGAACGGTCCCTAGCATGCAAGCCATGCCACGGGCGGCCGCCGCGGTCGGGCCTCGAGCACTATCGGCCGCCACGGCCCTGGTCTTTGGCGGTGGGCTTGCCCTCTACCAGATGACCTCGCTGGCGCTCGGCCCCCCGGCCGGCCGCCAGCTGCACCTGTCGCTCAGCCTGCCGGCGCTCGAGGGGAACGATCGGGTCGAGCCGGCGGCCTCGAGCACCACCGTTGTGCTCGGCGTCCTGGCGTCGGCGGTTCGAGTGGGATCGACGGACGGCAGGACCGCGAATCCCGGGGCTCGAAACGCCGCCCACGCCGCCGCCGCTCCGATGCCCGCAGCTGTCGCGACGGCCAGCGTGACGGTTGTGCCGGTCCCCGCGCCGGCGCCGCGCCGGTCGGACCATGGCCATCCACCGGTCGTCCCGACACCCCCACCGCCCCGGGAGCACGAACCCGACTAACTATGATGACCCCGATGAGCGGGGCCCTCGATTGGCTCGCCGTCGGGGATATCGCGGAGGAGCGGGGCAGCGAGGATCAGCGCATCCTGGGTGGCGGCGCCGCCCGGCTGGTGGCGCACGCCGCGGCGCTCGGCGCGCGAACCGCGCTGGTGGCCAAGGTTGGTGATGACCAGGCCGGCTCGCGAATTAACGAGGGGCTGGAACGGCTGCATGTCGACCTGCGCTGGCTCCGCCGCGCGCCCGGGCAGCGGACCACTGTCTGGCACGACCCCGACGGCGAGGCCGCCGGGCGCCGGGTCGAGCGCGGCGCCGACCTCGCGCTTCGTCTCGACGAGCTGCCACCTCTCTCCGCGGCGGCGGCGCTCGTCGTCGTCTCCGGCTACAGCCTGTCGGTCGAACCGGCCCGTTCGGCGGCGCTCGGGGCGCTGACGACCGCCCGGGCTCGCGGAGCCCGTGCCGCGCTATGGCTCGACGCCCAGCTGCTGTGGTGGACGAACGCCCGCATCACTCGACGCGTGCTGGAGCCGGCGATCGCCGCGGCCGAGAGCGTCGCGCTCCAGGAGGCGGACGCCCGGGTGCTGTTTGGTCCGGTTGACAACCGCGAGGCGGTCCGGCTGCTGGCGGAGATGGGCCCGCGACTCGTCTACCTGACGGCACCCGACGGGAGCGTGCTGCTGCGGGATGGGGGCCGGGCGGTCGCCTGTCCGGCTCGCCCGGGTGATAGCGCCCCCCGCGACCGTTACGCTGGCGCCGCGGCCTTCTGGGTCGGGCTGGCGAAGCGAACGACGCCCCGCAAGGCGGCGACGGACTCGGTTCGGTATGCCCAGTCGGTGCGGCGCGCCGGCGCACCCCGACAACTCCAGCCGGCGCTGTAACACCGCCATGGCGCCGCTGGAGCAGCCCGGCGACGCCGGACCGGTGCCGCCGGTCACCGCCGTTGCGTTCCCGTGGGGGCTTCCTGGCGCCGCTGGCTCATCATCGCCGTCGTCTGTGCCGTCCTGCTTCCGTCGGCGGCCTCCCTGCCGGCCCGCCCACACCCGGCGATGAGCGTGTCGTTCCTGGTGGAACCCGCCGCCGTCGATGCGCCGGCTAGCCCTTGGCCAGCGCCGACAGGTGCGGCTGAATCCGCGACCACGCGATAGGGTGGGTGGGGATTCCGGCCTGGCTCAGGTACCGATCGCGCAGGCCGCTCAGGTCCGGATAGCCGTGGACGTAATAGATGGCGCGGATGCCGGCGCTGATCAGCAGCTTGACGCATTCGATGCAGGGAAAATTGGTGCAGAAAATATCAGCGCCCGAGGTTGACGCCCCCCGGTAGGCACTCTGCGCTAAGGCATTGGCCTCGCCGTGGGCGCAGTACTTGAGCGAGAGGTCGGCGCCGCTGACCCCGCCGACGCAGGGACAGGGTCGCGGAAATTCCTCCGGATGCCAGGTGCCTTTTGGCGTCCCGTTGTACCCCGTCGCGATCACCTGGCCGTCGCGGACGATGACGCAACCCACTTTGCGCGAAAGGCAGGTGGAGCGCAGGGCGGCGGCGAAGGCCAGGATCATGGCGTAGGCTGCCTTATCCGGTCGGGCCTGCTCCTTCGGCGCATGCGACTCGACCGCGTCGACGTTGGGGGCGGCGCGGCGGGCACGACGGGCCGCTGGCCGCGAAGGCCGGGAGGTCACGAACCGATGTTACTAGCTGGCTTTCAGAATCCGGGTGATCGTCGTCCCACAGTGGGCACAGGTGCCGATCCGCGCCCAGTGCCCCGACCGCAGCGCCGTCGTCGTGGCGCCCAGGTCAACCGCGGAATGGCACTGGTAGCAGAAGGTCAACTGGGCAGGGGTGCGGGACGCATGCGCGATGGCCGGATTATTGAATCGCAGCGAGAGGATATTCCCTAGCTCGTGCATCTCTCTACCTCTCGTAACGTCCAGCATTCGTCCCCTTGTTCGCCTTCGGCGGCCACGATTCCGTAACGCTTTCTCATCCAGCCTTCACGATTACGGAAGGCCTTTCAAACCGCCGACTTGACGGGGTAGCGCGCGGCCACGCCTAATAGGGTGGGAGGTCAGGCGTGTCGCCACGCGCCTGGTTGGAAGCATGAATCACTCGGGAGCCTCGGGAGGCACCCGCGGGTTGAGCCTGCGTCGCTCGCACTGGATCGTCCTGGGCGCCGTGGTGCTCGGCGTCGCCCTGATCGCCAGTGTCCTGCTCTATCTCTCGCCGGTGCTCGCCCTCCTCGACAACCGTCCCGCCGTCCCTGCGCGTGGCGTGCCGGCGCCGGCCAAGCCCCCGCCACCGCTGGATTCGACGCAGCGAATCAACATCCTGCTGCTCGGCAGCGATAACGATCAGAAGTTCCAGCAGAACGCGCTGCTCTCGCAGACCATGATCGTCGTCTCCATCGATCCCAAGCGTCACCAGGTGACCCTACTCTCGCTTCCGCGCGACCTCTGGGTGGAGATCCCAGGTCATCCCAGCGCCAAGATCGACCTCGCCTTTGCCGAAGGCGGGGCATCACTCGCGCGCGCCACAGTGGAGCGGGCCTTCAAGATTCCCATCCACTACTACGCCTGGATTGGCCTCAACGGCCTCGTCCGCGTCGTTGATCGATTGGGTGGTGTCGACGTTGACGTCCTGCACCCGGTGCTCGACGATAACTATCCAAACGATTTCAGCGATAGTGGCTACGGCACCGAGCGGGTCTTCCTGGCGGCCGGGCCGCAGCACCTCGACGGCCGGCACACCCTGCAGTACGTGCGCTCTCGGCACGGCGATCTGCTGAGTGATTTCGGGCGGTCCATCCGCCAGCAGCAGGTGTTGCTGGCGCTCCAGCAGCGGATGGCCGGCATGGACCTCGTGACGGCGATCCCCACCCTCGCTCGAGATCTCAACGGGCACGTCAAAACGGATCTCGACCTGGTTCGCCTGACCCAGCTGGCCCTGTTCATGCGGGGCATGCACGGCGGCGGGGTTCACCAGGCCTTCATCACCCCCTATGTCCACGATGCGACGTCAGCGGACGGGCAGCAAATCCTGGTCGCGAACTGGCCAGCGGTCAACGCCTACCTGCGCCAGCTCTTTGGCGCGGACCTTCTGTCATGAGACCGGTGATGGGGGCGGTGCTCGCAATCGCGGTTATCGTCGGCGCCGGCTGTACCTCGAGTGGGACTCCGTCCCACGACCCGGGCAGGGTCGTCATGCCGGTCAAGCGGGTGGCGGTTCCCGGGCGGTTGTATCTCACCAAAAGCCGGACGCTCTACCGATTCGCCGGGACTCGGCTGACGGCATTGCTCCGGGGGACGACCGTGAAAGATCCGGCGGTGAGCCCCGATGGAAGCCGGCTCGCGTTTGTGGAGCTGCAGGCGCAGAGCTCGAGCATCGTGCTCAGCGACGTCCTGGGTCAGAACCGACGGACCATCACGCCGGCAGCCGCGGCCGAGGGGGCGCTCTGGGCGTTCGCCCCGGCGTTCTCGGCTGACGGCGGGCACATCGCCTATCTGACCGATCGCGGCAAGCAGCGCTCCAGTCCGCAAAACCTGCAGCCCAACGACCTGGGCATTTGGATGGAGGACACGGCCGGCGGCCAACCGCGCTCGCTGGTTGCGCCCGTCGCCTACACGGGCGGCGATAGCGATCCGACCTTTCGTCCGGGGGTCGGCGACCAGTTGCTCTACACCAGCTATCTGTACGGCGGGGTGCCGCTGCAGCCGGAAGCGCGACTCAGCTGGCTCTCCGTGCGGACGGGTGCCCGAGCCTACCTCTCACCCGACCAGGCCCGCAATTTCGAGCCGGCGATCTCACCGGACGGGCGCTTTGTGGCATTCATTCATGGGAGCCCGGCCGGCGACGATCTCGAGGTGATGCCGCTGGAGCCGAGCTACCGCGGTGATCCGCGCCCCTATCCGACGGAGGCGGCCGTCGTGCTGCAAACCGGAATGGTGTCGCAACCGGTCTGGGCCCCCGATGGCAGCGCGATCGCCTTCCTGAAGCTGATGAACGGCAGCTTCGACCTGTTCATCCTGCCGGTGTCGGCCGGCGGCGGCCAGCTGCGCGCGACCAGCGCGGCCGAAGAGGTCTCCCACGGCAGCTTCCTCGACGCGGACTCACGCCTGGCCTGGTCGCCATAAACCGCGGGCGCCTCGACGCGCCCGCGGCGATGCTTCAGCTAAGCGCGCGTCGGGGCGGCGGCGGGTCGGGCGACGCGGGTCTCCTGCG
>VBDZ01000212.1 GCA_005881215.1 Chloroflexota bacterium
TCACCGAAGGCAAGTCGCCGACCGTCTGCGCCGCGATGGCCGGGATGGCCAGCAGCGGCACGGTCAGCAGCACGATGAACGCAACGATCAGGTTCCGCCGGAAGGCGAGCCGGCGCCGCCGGTGCCACTCGTGCAGGTGGTACTTCGTATGGCGGTAGCGATGTTGCTGGCCGTAGCAGCGCCTCACGCGTTCACCAGCAGGCCATAGAATCCGGCCGCGACCAGCCAGCCGAGCGTCAGGAAGAGCAGACCCCAGGCGGCGATGCCCGCCAGCCAGAGGGTGTTCGCGCGAGTGACCCGGCGCCGGCTACGCCGCTCGAGCCGGCGCCCGTGCCGGGATGGTGTCCGCTGTGCCCCCGCGAGCGCCATGTTGCTGCTTGCCCTGCCTTGACGTGAACTTAATTAGTCGCTGCGTTACAAAGATGTCACGCAGGGTTGAGCGTGTCAAGAAACAAGTTACGTGATAGCGCCGCACTCCTCACCGGGGGCGGAACCCCACCACGCCGACCCTCCCCCACAAGGGGAGAGGAGACACCGTCCTAGCTTCTCAGAGCGGCGCGGTCGATGATGAACTGCAGCTCGCCGTCGGCCGGCTGGACGTGGCTGGCGGGTAGCGCCGGATCCCGGCGGAGCACCCGCGCGAGCGCATCCCGCTTCCCGGCGCCCTGCACCATGAACAGGACCGCCCGGGCCGCGTTCAGCACGGGGAGCGTCAACGTGAGGCGATCCGGCGGCGGCTTCGGAGCGTCGTGGATGGCGCGAACCGGCGCCTGCCGCTCGTTCAGAGCGTCGCTCCCGGGAAAGAGCGACGCAGTATGACCATCCTCCCCCAGCCCGAGGTGAATGACGTCGAAGCGGGGACGGCCCTGTGCATCGGCGGGTACCCGTCGCAGCGCCGGCGCCGGGTCGCCGACAAGCGGAACGATTTGCTCTGCGGGAATCGGGACGTGGTCGAGCAACGCGGCCTTCGCCATCGCGAAATTACTCGCGGGATCGTCGAGCGGGACCTGCCGCTCGTCCGACCAGTAGACGAAGACCCGGGCCCAGGGCAGCGCCTCGCGGTAGGGCGGCTGGGCCAGCCGCTGATAGCAACCACGCGGCGTCTCGCCGCCGGCGAGCGCCAGGTAGCAGGCGCCACGCTCCGCCACCGCCCGTTGCACCCGTTCCCCCGTCCACCGAGCCGCGCTTTCGGCGAGGGCGGCTGGATCCTCGACGACCAGCGGCGTGATCGCGGCCGCCTTCATCTGAGGCTGGCGGCGAGCGCCTCTTCGAAAAGCACGTCGTGGCCGGGGAGAGTGAGCTCGATCGCGAGCAGCTCCTCAGCCGCGCGACGGGTCAGGCGCACGGTCCGGTCGACGAAGTCTTGCTCGTCGACCCGGATCTCGGTGGAGAGCCGCCCGCCGGGCTGATGACTGATGCTGAAGCGAGCCTGCCCGTCCGGGCCTCGGCTGTAGATCAAGAACCGGCAGACCCCGTGTTCGTAGGCATCGTCCGGTCGAAACTCGACCGGCACCTCGAGGCCGATGCTGGCCATCCGGCCCTGGATCCACCCGCCGAGCAGGCGGGCCTGGGTCGTCGACCCATCGCGCCCGTGATAGACGGCCACCCCGTGAATCTGCGCCAGGTGGGCGAGCATCCCCGGCATGTCGAAGAACTGCGCCGCCAGGTGCCGCCAGGGGATCAGGCGGGCCCAGTTGAAGTCGCCGATCGACGCGCCCGCGTGCTCCCGGCGCGCGATCTCGAGTAATCGCTTCAGGTCCGGCGGTTCGAATCCCTCGTCGGTATCGACGACCAGGCGATCGGCCAGCTCGCACAGATCGTCGAACAGCGGGTTGTCGAAGTCCGGGCGGCCCGGCCACCACAGGACAACCGGCAGATCCGGAATCAGCAGCGGGGTGACGAGACTGGCCAGATGGGCGGCCACCTCACCGTGCGCGTGAAGCAGCACCCGCTCGGTCGTGACCCGGTGCCCGCTCTCGGTTCGGGTCTGGGCGGAGACTTCGGCCTCGAGCTTGCCGACGGAGCGATCGTGTTGGGCCAGCAGGATGAGGGTCCGCGAGGGATTGGTCACCGACAGCGCATCGAGGGTGTGCGAGACCTCGGTCAACTGGCGCTCACTGCCCACGACGGCGATCAGGTTGAGGACGCTGGCGCGGGCCTCCGCAGCGGCATGCTCGGCCGCCTCGCTGAACTCGCCGTTCTCGTGGAGCCCCCAGCGCACCTGTTCCAGCTCGTCCTGGATCGCGTGGACATCGACGAACGTCCTGGTGGTGAGCTCGCCGTGCTCGCCGCTCATGGCCGCCGCCACCGCCGCCGGTCGCGCTCGATCAAGGCGTCGGCTGCCTCTGGCCCCCAGGTTCCGGCGGCGTAATTTGGAAAGTCCGAAGGGGGCTGCGCGGCCCAACCGTTCTCGATCGTGTCCGCCAACCCCCAGGCACGTTCGACCTCGTCCTCCCGGGCGAAGAGGGTCGGGTCCCCCAGCAGGCAGTCGAGCACCAACCGCTCGTAGGCGTCGGGTGATTCGATCAGGAACGACGATCCGTAGAAGAAGTCCATGTTCACGGTCCGCAGCCGCATCACCGGACCGGGGATCTTCGCCGCGATCTTGAGGGAGGCGCCCTCGTGCGGCTGGATCCGCATCACGAGCACGTTCGGGTTCAAGTCCTGGATCGCGGTCTTGGCAAAGGGAAGGTGCGGCGCATTCTTGAACTGGATCGCGATCTCGGAGGCGCGGCTGGGTAAGCGCTTACCGGTGCGCAGGTAGAAAGGGGTCTCGGCCCAGCGCCAGTTGTCGATCCGGATCCGGGCGGCGACATAGGTCTCGGTCGCCGACGTCGGCGACACGTTCACCTCCTGCCGGTAACCGGGGACCTGCTGGCCACCCACCCAGCCCGGGCCGTACTGGCCGCGGACGACGTCGCTCGCCACGTCGATCGGGTGGATCGACTTGAGGACTTTGACCTTCTCGTCGCGAACGGTATCGGCGTCGAAGTTGGCCGGCGCCTCCATGGCCGCGATGCTGAGCAGTTGCAACAGATGATTCTGGAAGATGTCGCGCAACGCGCCGGCGGTCTCGTAGTACTTGCCGCGCCGTTCGATCCCGATATCTTCCGCCACCGTGATCTGGATGTGGTCGACGTAGCGCCGGTTCCAGATCGGCTCGAAGATGCCGTTGGCGAAGCGGAAGACCAGGACATTCTGGACGGTCTCCTTGCCCAGGTAGTGATCGATCCGGTAGACCTGTGGCTCGGTAAAAACCGCGTGGATCGACTGGTTCAACGCCTGGGCGCTCTTGAGGTCGTGGCCGAAGGGCTTCTCGATGACCACCCGCTTCCATCCCTGGCCGGCGCGAGCGATGCCCGACGCCCCGAGGCGCTCCACGATCACCGGGAAGAACTGCGGCGCCGTGGCGAAGTAGAAGACCCGGTTGCCGTTCGTGCCCCGCTCCCGATCCATCCGCTCCAGCTCCGCGGCGGGTGCGCGAGAATTTGCGCACCGCCTCCGCCATGTTCGACTTGAAGTCCGCCTCGGACAGCGCCGTGTCGGCCACCCCGATCACGCTAAACCCGGAAGGCAGGTACCGATTCAATGCCAGGTTGTAGAGCGCCGGCATCAGCTTGCGGGCGGTCAGGTCGCCGGAGGCGCCGAAGATCACCATCACCGCCGGGTCGGGTGTGCGCGGTAGGATCAGGCCCTCTCGAAGGACATTCTGGGTCAGGGTGGTGGGGGTAGCCGTGGCCATCGCGCTACTCGGATTTGACCGGGTGGCCGCCGAACTCGTTGCGTAGCGCCGCCAGCACCTTGGCGCTGAACGAGTCGTCCTGGCGCGACCGGAACCGCATGAACAGGCTCAAGGCAAGCGCGGGCGCCGGCACCGCGTGATCGATCGCCTCCTGCAGGGTCCAGCGCCCTTCCCCGGAATCCTCTACCCAGCCGCGAAGGTGGGCTAGCTCCGGATCACGCTCAAACGCGGCTTGCGCCAGTTCGAGGATCCAGGAGCGAATCACGCTACCGTGATTCCAGAGGCGTGAGAGCTGGACCAAGTCGAAGCCGAGCGGCGCGGCTTTCAGGATTTCGAATCCCTCGGCATACGCCTGGAGCATCGAGTATTCGATCCCGTTGTGGACCATCTTCGAGTAATGGCCGGCGCCGGACGCGCCGACGTAGGCATAGCCATCCGGTGGCGCCAGCGTCTTGAAGATCGGTTCGGCCTGCGTGAAGACGGCCTCGTTGCCGCCCACCATCAGGCAGAAGCCCACCTTCAGCCCCCAGATCCCCCCGCTCACCCCGACGTCGAGGAACTCGATTTGCTTGGTGCGGAGGTCCTCGGCGCGGCGGATCGAGTCCTTGTAATTCGAATTTCCACCGTCGATGATGATGTCCCCCGGAGAGACGGTGTCCTGCAGCCGCTGGATGGTGTCGTCAACTGGTGCACCGGCAGGGATCATCAGCCAGAAGATGCGGGGCGCCTTCAACTTCTGCCCGAGGTCTTCGAGACTGCTCGCTCCGGCCGCGCCCTTGCCCGCAAGCGCCGACACGGCTTGAGCCGAGCGGTCGTAGACCGTCACCTGGTGTCCTCCCAGGAGCAATCGCTGGGTCATCCCCGCGCCCATCCGCCCGAGGCCGATCATGCCGAGCTGCATCAGCTGACCCCGACTGCTACTCCCAGAGCCTGGCCGATCTTCGTCAGCCCCTGCGCCACGTCGCGAACCTGGACGCGCAGCACCCGGCGGCCGTGGTTCCGCAGCGCCTGGAAATCGCCAAGCGCCTGCGCCTGTTTGAGCACGCCAAACGAGAATTTCTGTCCGGGGATCTTGATGTCCTTCGGATCGTCACCGACGAGCTGCACGAACACGCCGGTGTTCGGACCGCCCTTGTGCAGCTGGCCGGTCGAGTGCAGGTAGCGAGGTCCGTAGCCGAGCGTGGTCGCCACGTGATACTTATCGCGAATCGCCAGCCGGATCGCGGTCAGCGCACGGTCATGCTCGGCATCCGGCGGGATGTAGCCGAGCAGCGCGACGTAATCGCCGGGGTGCACCTGCGCCAGCAGCGCCTGCACAGCCGCCTCCAGCGTGGCTCCTTGCTGTCCGGCCCAGCGGATCCCCTCCCCCACGGTCGGCGGATTCCCCTCACTGAGCACCCGTTTGGTCAGGTCTTTCGCCTCCTGCACATTCGGCTGGTCG
>VBDZ01000213.1 GCA_005881215.1 Chloroflexota bacterium
GCAGTCGGCGGCGACCGGCGCGGTCGCCTTCGCCCTGGTCCTCGTTATCGGCTTCGCGCTGCACAACATCACCGAGGGATTTGGGATCGCCGCCCCGCTGGCACTCGATACCACGATGCCCTCCTGGGGCTTTCTCCTCACCGCCGGCCTGATCGGCGGCGGCCCGACGTTTGTCGGCACCGTGGTCGGTTACGCGTTCACCTCGATCTATATCTATGTCCTGTTTCTCGCGCTCGCGGCCGGCGCCCTCCTTTACGTGATCAACGAGATGTTCCACATCGGCCGGAGGGTCAACACCCCGGCGGCGATGGGATGGGGACTCCTGTTCGGGTTTTTGCTCGCCTACGGGACCGACCTCTTCCTGACGTATCTCGCGGCGTGACGACCCCCTCCCCACAAGGGGGAGGGAGAGTAGATGAGACCCTTCCAACAAGGGGGAGGGAGAATAGACTAGCCGCCGTGAAACTCGTCTTCGAGCACGCGACGCTGCTTGACTGCACCGGACGCGACCCGCAGCCGGAGACGCGGGTGGTCGTGGAGGACGGTCGGATCCAGCGAGTCGGGCCTGACGCCGGGCCGGGTGGTCCCAGGGATGCGCGCGTGATCGATTGCCAGGGCCGGACGTTGATGCCGGGCCTGATCGATGCCCACGTCCACCTCGCGTCCCTTGACCTCGATCCGCTGGCCGAGGTGGCGCAACCGCCGGCGGTGCTGGCGATGCGGATCGCCCGGAACATCGAGGCCACACTCGATGCTGGCTTCACCACCGCCCGGGATGCCGGCGGGCTCGACTGGGGATTTAAGGAGGCGGTTCGCCAGGGCCTGATCCGTGGGCCGCGCCTGTTCATCAGCGGCGCCTTCATCTCCCAGACCGGTGGACACGGCGATCATCGTGTCCGCAGTGACCGCGGCACTTTTCCGGTCGTTCCGGGGTTGGCGTCGGAATCCATCCTCGCCGACGGCGCCGAGCAGGTCCGTCACGCCGCCCGTGAAGTGCTGCGGCGCGGCGCCGACCAGGTCAAGGTGATGGCGAGTGGCGGTGCGGCCTCACCCTCCGACGAGCTCGACCACGTCCAGTTTTCGGTTGCCGAACTGGGCGCCGCGGTCGAGGCAGCCGGCGCGGTCGGCACCTACGTGCTGGCGCACGCCTATGGTCCACGGGCCATCCAGAACTGCCTCAAGGCGGGCGTGCGTTCCATCGAGCACGGAAACTTCCTCGATGAGACGACCGCGGACCAGATGTTGGCGGCGGAAGACGTGTTCCTGGTGCCCACCATCATCACTTACGAGCTGCTCTCCGCCCGGGAGGCGGGTGACGGCTGGACACCCGACATGGTTCGAAAAATCCGCCAGGGGTTGACGGGCGCCTACGATTCGCTGGGCCTGGCGTTCGAGAAGGGTTTACGAATCGGGTCGGGCTCCGACGTGCTCGCCGAAATGCAGGGCGAGAAAGGAAAGGAAATCGCCTGCCAGGCCCGGGTGATGGGCGCGATGAACGCGATCATCGCCGCCACCCGGACCAACGCCGAGCTCCTGCGCATCGAGAAACAGGCAGGCACGGTCGAACCCGGCAAACGGGCCGATCTCATCCTGCTCGATGCCGACCCGCTGGCTGAGCCCGCCATCTTCGCTAACCCCGGACATGTTCGGCTCGTCGCCCTGGGAGGCGACGTCGTGAAGGATCTCGATGCCAACCCCCCACCCTGACCCTCCCCCACAAGGGGGGAGGGAGACTGGTTGACGGCAATCTCGCCTCAGGCTAAACTGATATTTGTGCTATCATGTAGCACGATATCCGTTATGGGAGGTTCCTATGGCTAGTTTGATCTGGACCATCGTCGTCGTCCTGTTCGTGTTGTGGCTGCTCGGCTTCGCCCTGCAGTTCGGCGGTGGCTTGATCCACCTGCTGCTGGTGCTGGCGATCATCGGCATCATCTACAACCTGCTGGTCGGGCGCCGAGCCGTCTAGCACCCGGGCACATGGGACGAGGGCGCGCCCGGCGCGCCCTCTTTTTGTGCCTTTGCCACCTGCGATAATGGCGCGGCGATGGGTGAGACGACTGGGGGCGTCTTGCGACGTATTTCGGCATCGATACCTTGCTCGTTCGCATCGTGTTCGTCATCCTTGCCCTGGCCCCACCGGGGATTGGCATCATCCTCTACCTGGTGCTGTGGTTCCTGATGGAGCCGCCTGCCGGCGCGCCGCAGTCCGCCACCCGCACCATCGGTGACCGGCTGCGTGCCATGGGCAATGAGATCCGCGAGGACTTCCGCACCGGATTCTCACGCGCCGAAGGTCCGCCGCCGTCGGGAGGAACGCCACCATCGAGTCCGCCACCACCAAACCGCGGCTGGTGGTCGCCTGGGTACGGAGGTCGACCGAGAGGGCTCTGGGCGGGCGTGATCCTGGTAGGGCTGGGCGCCTTTTTCCTGCTGGCGAACATCGGCGTGCTCAGCGGATTTCGCTGGGATATCTTCTTGCCGGTGGTGCTGATCGCAATCGGCGTGCTGATTCTCGTCCGGCTTCGATAGGGTCCGATGTACCGGGGCCGCGGCCTTCTGTTTCCGCTGCTGCTGATCGGGATCGGGGTCATCGTGCTGCTGGTCAATACCGGGGTGCTCTCCCAGGACGCCCTGCAGCGGCTGGGTGCCCTCTGGCCCTTGCTGCTCGTTATTCTCGGGCTGCAGCTCATCCTGAATCACACCCTGCCGCGCCGGCAGGCCACCTGGGTCGGGCTGGCCGCCACCGTGATCATCGTCACTACTGCCGTCCTTTACGCGAGCCTGGCGCCGGCCGCTTCGCTGGCCACCCGACAGGCCGATGTCTCCGAACGCCTCGGCGGACTGACCACGGCCACCCTCGACCTGAATTACAGCGGGGCAACCGTCGAGGTGCAGGGGGGGACCATTGGTGACGCGCTCTATCGCGCCCACGTCGACTACCCTGGCGGCGAAAATCCACCGACCTTCAGTCTGGACCACGAGAGTGGCACGGTGGCCATCCGCGAGAGTTCGGGGTTTTCCGGCTTCCATCTCTTTGGCTCGAATCGGCGGCACGTCCTGGTCACGTTGACCGACCAGATTCCCTGGACGGTCACCATTGGCGGTGGCGCCGCGAATTTGCGCCTTGACCTACGGCACGTGCAGCTCTCGAGGCTCGACATCTCCGGCGGCGCGAGTCGGGTCGATGCGCAACTCCCGGCACCCAAAGGCACCGTGACGCTGGCAGTATCGGGCGGCGCGAGCGACCTAACGCTGCGGGCGCCCACCGAAAGCCAGTGGCGGGTCAACGTCAACGGTGGCGCCAGCGCGATCAGCATCAACGGTTCCACCTTCGGCGCCTTCGGCGACAACTTTCAGCGGCAGAGCCCGGGCTATAACGCCGCCACCAGCCGCTTCGACATCGAGATCAGCGGCGGCGCCTCCCACGTCGACTTCCGAACCGGCTGAGGTGGCTCCGGCCAACCCCGAGGTCGTCCTGGTCCGACACGGCGAGACCGAGTGGACCCGCGACGGGCGGCACACGGGAAAGAGCGACATCCCGCTCACGGAGCGCGGTCGCCGGCAGGCCGAGGCCTTGCGGCCGGAACTGGCTGGCTGGACCTTCGCGCTGGTGCTGACCAGTCCGCTGCAGCGCGCGATGGAGACCTGCCGACTTGCCGGCTACGGTCAGGCGGCACAAACGCGGCCCGATTTGGTCGAGTGGGACTACGGCCGATACGATGGCCTGACGTCGAAACAGATCGCCGTCACTGAGCCGGAGTGGTCGCTCTGGCGCGACGGCGGCCCGGGCGGCGAACAACCCGCCGATGTCGCCCGCCGGGTTGACCGCATCGTCGCCGACGTCCGAGGGGTCGCAGGCAATGTGCTGATCTTTGCCCACGGCCACGTGCTGCGGGTCCTGACGGCGAGATGGCTGAACCAGGCGCCGGCGGCCGGTCAGCACTACGCGTTGCAACCGGCGGCGCTGAGCGTGCTCGGCTACGAGCACCAGAACCCGGTCATCTGGCACTGGAACCGCCTGCCATCGGGTTGAGCCGCCTTCCGGCCCCTTGACGTGGACGGGGCGTGACCTGCTACGGTAGCTCAACACGACCCGTTCGCTCAGGGAAGGAGGGAAGCGAGATGGGACGATTTCCCGTGCGAGGCCGGCTCCGGCGGGCCGCACTTCGTGAGGCACCAGCCCGGGCCACCGCAGCGCTGCGGGATGCAGCGGTCGCCGCAACCAACGACGCTCGGATTGTCGCAGTGATCCTGCTGCTGGCGGCCCTGGCGCTCGCCTGGGAGATGGCGACCAGCATCAGGATATAGAAAGCCTCTATCAGACTAATCGCCACAAACGATTGGACTCGATGACGGCTTAATTGATAGGCTGACTTCCATGATCAGCATGGAAGGGCGACGCGTCAGCACGATCGAATTGGACGACTACCGGCCGTGCCGCGCCGAGACCGTCGAGTGCGGCTGCCCCGACGACTGCGAACGCGACCACGGCAACGAATAGGGGCAGCTGGATGAGCGCCATCGCGGTCCCCAAAACCGGTCAGCTCGTGGCCAGCCCCTTACTGCCCGACGGCTTCAAGGTGCCCGCCTCCCGCTTCGTTCATCCCAGCCGCCGGATGCGCGAGTTGCTCGACACCGAGCCGTTCCTGTTCGGTCCCGGCGTTTACGACCCGATGGGCGCCGAACTCGTCATGTACTACGGCTTCAAGGCCGTCTACTTCAGCGGCTACTCCTTCGCCATCGGCCATCTCGGCACCACCGACATGGACCTCTACTCCAGCGTCGAGATCGCCGATGCGGCGCGCCGGACGGTCAGCGCGCTGCGCAAGTTCCAGCTCACCATGGCGGTCGGCGAGCCCGAGAAAGGCACGCCGCCGAAGCATCTCGATATCCCCCCGGTGATCGTCG
The DNA here is from genome assembly GCA_005881215.1 of Chloroflexota bacterium. Classification (GTDB taxonomy): domain Bacteria; phylum Chloroflexota; class Dormibacteria; order CF-121; family CF-121; genus CF-13. Next base: position 4,912 of record VBDZ01000213.1, read on the forward strand.
ACATGGACGGCGGCTACGGCAACATCTTCAACGTCCAAAGGACGACGGAGCTGTACGTCAACGCCGGCGTCGCGGCAGCCCACATCGAAGACCAGGTGCTGCCCAAGCGTTGCGGACACATCGGGGGTAAGGCGCTGATCCCGGTCAGCGAGATGGTCGGCAAACTACGGATGGCGCGGGCCGTCGCCGACGACCTCGGCAACCACGATTTCGTCATCATCGCCCGCACCGACGGCCTGAGTGCCGTCGATGCGCCGGAGCCCCTGCGCCACATGGAACTGGCGATCGATCGCGGGCTTCGCTATCTCGACAGTGGCATCCCGGACATGCTGTGGTGCGAGTTTCCCACCTCCGAGCGGGAGGCGGTCGAGACCTTCACCGAGGCGATCAAGAAGCGATTCCCGGACGCGCGATTTGCCTTCAACTGGTCGTCATCGTTCAAGTGGTTCAAGGATCCGAACCCGATGAGCTTCGCGGAGCTGGGCGAGATGGGCGTCAAGTTCATCTTCATCACGCTCGGGGCCCAGCACGCCGAAGGCTACGGCTTGAGCGCGCTGCTGCAGGCGATGTCGCAGGAGCAACAGGACGGATATATCGCGCTCCAGCGCAAGGAGTTCGAAGCCGGCCAGGACTTCCCGACGAAGAGCCACCACTTCTTCTCCGGCGTGCCCTACCACCACCTCGTCGGCAAGGTGTACGACGCGGCCCGGCTCGGCAAGGAATACGTCGAGGAGCTGTCGGAAGACCGCGTCGTCTAGGACGCCACGGCGGTAGGGTCGGATTCGCGTAACAGGTTGAGGAAGGCGGCGACTGTTCCCGACGGTCGACCCTGGTCGCGGCGACGGATCACGACGATCTTCTGTGAGACGGATGGCGCATCGGTGACCGCGACCTGTTGCAGGGTCTTGGCCGCGAGTTCAGCGGCCACGGCACTGCGCGGCAGAAGCGCAATCCCGAGACGTCGCTCCACCATCTTCTTCGCCGACTCGATGTTGTCGAGCTCCATGACCTCGCGTGGCGTCACGCCCAGGCTGAGGAAGAACGCCTGGGTTAACTCGTAGTAACTCGAGGTGCGGTCGAAGAAGATCAGCCGCTCCGAGGCGACGTCGGCGATGCCGACCTTGGACCGCTTGGCGAAGGGATGACCTGGCGGCACCACCAGCACCAGAGCCTCCTCATACAGGGGCGTCGATTCGATGTCCGGATGACGAAGGGCGCGCACCATCGCCATCTGCACTTCCTCGCGCAGCAGCATCTGCAGCACGTCCTCCGAATGGCCGGTACGGACCGCGACCTCGACCCGGGGATTGGTGGCGGCGAATCGCTGCAGGATCGCGGGGAGCACATAGGTGCTGACGGCGGGCGCGGCGCCGAGCACCAGCCGGCCGGCTGACGCCGAGCGGGCGTCGGCCAGTGCCTGGCGACCGTCGCGCACCGCCCGGATGGCGCGCTCGGCGTAAGGAAGGAAGGCTCGCCCGGCGTCGGTGAGCCGCATGCCGCGGCGGGTCCGGGCGAATAGCGGCTCTCCCAGCTCGCGTTCGAGCGCGTGGAGGCGGGCGGTCAGCGTCGGCTGGGTGACGAACATTGCCTCGGCGGCGCGACTGACGTTGCCGCGGCGGGCGACCTCGAGGAACCCTTCGACCTGGGCGAGCAGCATGCACTAGCTATAGATGGTTTCTATCGCCGCGTCAATGGGCGCAGCCAATTTGGATGGTCGTCCGATCGGATCCCGCGTGACGGCTGTCATATGGAAGACCTGACCGCTGCGACTGGTTTCGGATGGGGTTGCACGCTACCGTGCCAGATGGCGGTGGTTCAGCCGCCCGCAGAGGAGGAAGACATGGAAATCATTCGAAACCTGACGCGGCGCAAGCTGCGCAACATCCTGACGATCAGCGGGATCGTGATCGGCGTGCTTGCCCTGGTGACCATGGGCGCGATGGCCGAGAAATTCAACGCGCTGCTCGGAGGCGGCGCCAAGTACTTCGGATCGAACGTCCAGGTGGCCGACAACTCGAGCGGCGCGCTGGGCGGCTTCGGCGGTGGTGGGCTGCTGACGCTCGACAAGGTGATCCAGCTGGAAAGCGTTGACGGCGTGGCCGCTGCATTTCCCGAGGTCAGCCTCGGTGCGAAACCCGGCTCGACCAACGGGGTCAGTTTCGGCGTGCCGGACTTCATCGCCAGCTCGAATCCCGGCGAGAACAGCTATGCCGCGGTGAAGCTCTCGTTTGCGCACGGGCGTGACGTCAACACCAGCGGCACCGGCGAGGTTGTCCTGGGGGCAGACTTCGCGACCGAGTTCAAGAAGCAAGTCGGCGACACCATCGCGCTGCCGATCCGCGCCAAGGACGCGCCGGCGGAATTCGTGAACCATCCCTTCACGGTGGTCGGCGTCCTCGACAAGACCCAGACCGCGCCGGACGCCGGAGCCTACGTCAGCCTGCAGGACGCCCAGATGCTGCTCAAGGAGAGCCTGCCAGCGAGTGTCCGCGGCAGCATCGACACGAGCAAACTGGCCAGCGGC
>VBDZ01000214.1 GCA_005881215.1 Chloroflexota bacterium
GCCGGGTCGGGCGGCACCAGCTTCTGGAAGGCGACCTTCGACTGCTCGCTCGGCTTGGGCATCGTCATCGGGCTCATGAAGTGATCGTACTGTCAGGGTCGTCCGTGACCGCGAGCTCCGCCGTCATCACCGGAACGACCGATCCACCGACCTCGATCCGGTTCGGGTCGTCAGCCAGGTCGGCGTAGATGAGTCGGATGCGCACGAAGCTCTGCCGGCCCATCTTGGTCCCCTGCTCGCTGACGATCGGGACCTCGGCCGCGCGCGCAATCAACCCGTAGCGCACCGCGAAGGCGCCCAGCGGACCGCTAGCCGAGCCGGTCGCCGGGTCTTCCGTGATCCGGGTCGCCGAATGTGGCCCGAACATGCGGCTGTAGAGCCGGTTCTCGCCGACCGCCGCGAAGAGAAACACGGGGGGCAGGCCGTGCGCGTCCAGCACGCTGGTCAGCGCCTCGCCGCTGGAGACCGCCGCATCGACCGCGCGGGCGTCCGTGAGGGCGACGTAGAGGAAGGGCACGCCGGTGGTGACCACCTGGATCGGCACATCGCGCGCCAGGTGCTCGGTCGACAGCCCGAGGGCGGTCGCAATGTCGCGGCGCTCGTCGAGGACCTCGCCGTACTTCACCGGCGGGTGCGTCATCCAGAGCCGCTGCGTCGGTCCGGACCGATCGACCCGCACCGGCACCGGTCCGACCCCTTCCTCCAGCACAAAGCTGCCCGCATCCTCCGCGACGATGCCTTCGTCAAGCAAGACCCAGCCCGTCCCGACCGTCGGGTGACCGGCGAAGGGTAGCTCCACATGCGGCGTGAAGATCCGGACCCGCGCGGCATTCCCGGCGGAGGTCGCGGGAAGGACGAAGGTCGTCTCCGAGAGGTTGGTCTCTCGTGCAATGGCTTGCATCCGCGCCGGCGACAGGCCGTCCGCCTCGAGAACGACCGCCAGCGGGTTGCCGGCCAGCGCGCGCTGGGTGAAGACATCGACCCAGCGGAGGCGGTAGCGGCGATTCGGGCTCATCGCATCACCTTCGACTAGCTCATCATCCGCCTAGCCTAGGCCCTCTTCCCTCCCCCTTTCACCAGCGACTGGAAGCGAGGGTCGTCTCGGAGCGGCTCGAGACCCCGATCCGTAGCCGCCAGGGTTCGAATGTCGTCGCGCATTGGGATCGCTTCCTCGAGCAGACGCAGCGCATCGTGCCGACGACCCTGGCCGGCTCGTGCTCGGGCAAGGTTATAGACGGCGGTTCCCAATGTATGTCCGGGAGCCCCGACCCGCCGTAGCTCGGCGGCCGTTTCCTCGTACAGCTGATAGCCGCGCTCCGGATCGCCACGCTCGATGAAATGCTCGGCGATGTGATAGCGGGGGTGAGCGTAACTGTTGCGGACCAACGCCTCGCTGGTGGTTCGGGCGATGTACCAGGCGAACGGCCGGTCCCCCATCATCTTCCACAGCTCGATCAGGTCAGCCAGCGCCTGATTCGATCGTGCCGCGGCGTCCTCAAGCGAGACGCCGGCACCCCGCGCCAGTTCGGCGGCATTGAATGCGTCGACATCTTCGGGTGGGTGCGCGGGCGGGCCGCCGCGCTCGACCTGGCGCAGTCCGTCGAGAAGCTGTTCGCGCCAGGTTGCTACGTGAACCAGCAGCAGCGCCGCCGGCCACCCGGTTGGATGGTCACCCTCGGCTTTGGCCTCAACCGCGAACTGCCGTTCCATCGCTCGCTCGGACTCCAGCAGGCGGACCACGTCTTTCACGACAGACAGGCTAACGCGTCGGTCAGCGAGCCGCATGGTACAAGAAGTGATGCAGCCCACCCAGACCTTCGTCTTCACCATCACCCAGCTGACCAGCCTGCTCGCCAAGGATCCTTCACTGACCGGCTTCCTGCAAATGCTGCTGATCTTCGGCAACGTCTGGTGGATGTACGGCGGCTACGCCTGGCTGACCAACGCGGTCCCACCGCGCGAGCTCGGCGTGCGACTGCTGCTGCTGGTCGGGATGGGTGGGTTCCTGGTGGTCGCCCTCGCCATCCCGACGGCGTTCGGGGCCGGCGGGCTCGCCTTCGGCCTGGGCTACCTGGTGGTGACGCTGGTTCATACGGGCGTCTTTCTGCGCACCTCCCAGCAGAGCGTGCTCAAGGCGATGACGGGCCTGGGCCCGTTCAACCTGGTGACGGCCGGGCTCCTGGTGGTGGCGGGCCTGACCAATGGCAACGCCCGGTGGCTGCTCTTTGGCGCCGGCTTCGTGTTGCATTGGCTCACGCCCCTGTTCACCCGCACCGGTGGGTTCCGAATCCGCTCGGGACACTTCGTCGAGCGTCACGGCTTGATCCTCTTGATCGCGATCGGCGAATCGGTGGTGGCGGTCGGCATCGGACTCGGAACCATCGCGCTGCCGGCCGGCCGGATCGCTACGGCGCTGCTCGGACTCGCGCTCGCCGCCGGGCTCTGGTGGCTCTACTTCAACGGTGAGGAGGAGCGTGCGGAACAGGCGTTGGATGGGGCAGCGTTCGAACGGCGTGCCTGGATGTCGCTGAATGCCTTTGGTTACGTCTTCCTGCTGGTCCTCGGCGGCATCGTCCTGGTGGCGGCGGGAATGAAGCTGGCCGTCGTGTCCTACAACGAACCCAGCACCCTGGCGACCGCGGTGCTGCTCGCCGCCGGGGTGGCGGCCTATGCGGTCGGCCTCGTGCTGTTTCGCCTGGTGCTGGACTGCGGGCGGCTGGTCTTCCGACTCCTGATCGCGATCCTGGCCCTTCCCACCATCTGGCTCGGCGTTGGCATCGCCCCGGCGGCGCAGGTCTCCGCCCTGGTGCTGATCATCATCGCTGGCATCGCCGCAGACTCTCGTTCGTGACGACGCTCAGCCAGCGCGCGCTCAACCGCGCCCTGCTCGAGCGCCAGCACTTGCTGCGACGGCGCAACGCTTCAGCCGCGGTTGAGATCGAGCACCTGGTGGCGATGCAGGCGCAGGTCCCCAACTCGCCCTACGTGGGACTCTGGAGCCGGATCGAAGGCTTCCAGCCGGATCACCTGTCCGACCTGATCAGTAAGCGGCGCGCCGTGCGGCTCGGGATCCTGCGTAACACGCTGCACCTGATGACCGCCCGTGATTGCCTCGCGCTCCGGCCGTTGTTCCAGCCGTTGCTCGAGCGGACGCTGCGGTCGTCGCCATTCGGCCGCAACCTCGTCGGCCTGGATGCGGACGCGCTGATTGCTGAAGCCATCCGGGTGATGCAAGCGAAGCCTCGCACGCTGACGCAGCTTGGCGCCGCCCTCCATCAGCGCTGGCCGGACCGCGATGCCACCTCGCTCGCCTACGCGATCCGCCACCTGGTCCCGCTGATTCAGCTGCCACCGCGGGGCCTCTGGGGCAAAAGCGCGCAGGCGACCTGGACCACCGCCGAGCTCTGGCTGGGCCGACCGCTCGACGCCAAGCCATCCGTCGAACGCCTGATTCCGCGCTACCTGTCGAGCTTTGGTCCGGCGACGATTGCGGATTTCTCCGCCTGGTCGGGATTGACCGGGCTGCGAACCGTCGTTGAGAAACTTCGGCCAAGGCTGCGGACCTTTCGCGACGACCGCGGCCGCGAGTTGTTCGACGTGCTCGATGGTCCGCTCCCCGATCCCGAGACGCCGGCTCCGCCGCGATTCCTGCCGGAATTCGACAACCTCGTGCTTGGTCACCAGGATCGAACGCGGGTGATCGCCGTCGAGCATCGCTACGTGATCTTCAACGGCACCTTCCTGGTCGACGGCTTCATCGCCGGCATCTGGACTATCAAACGGCTGCAGAACGCCGCCACTCTTACCGTCTCATCCTTCAAGCCGTTGCGCAAAGCGGATCGGGTGGGACTGGCGGACGAAGGCGAGCGATTGCTGACCTTCGCCGCGGCCGACGCCGCGTCGCGCGATCTCCGCTTCGACGTGGCTCCGCCAGGGAGCGGGAGTTGAGTTATTGGGCGACATCGTACAGAATGCCGCCATGAACCTGGTTGACCTCGGCATCATCGTCGTGATCGGGTTGGGCGTTCTGATCGGCTGGCGCAATGGGCTGATCGGCCCACTGCTCGCCGAGGGCACCTTCCTCATCGGCTACTGGATCGTTTCGAATCATCCCGGCCTCGCCACCCTGGTCCCCTCTTCGATCCCGCGTCCCTATGCGGTGCTGCTGCTGCCTGCCGTGGTGGGGC
>VBDZ01000081.1 GCA_005881215.1 Chloroflexota bacterium
AGCCGGTGCCGAACCCCTGCTGGACCCCACCCGCGCCTCTCGCGTTGGAGGGAAAAACCGTCAGCAGGTTGGAGCCGAGCGATTGGATTTGCTGCTGGACGGCGATCGTCGCACCGTTCCCGACGCCGACCAGCAAAATCACGGCCGAAACACCGATCAGAATCCCGAGCATGGTCAGCGCCGACCGCAGCCGGTTCGACAGTAACCCGTTTACCGCGAGCCGCAGCCCCTCGAA
>VBDZ01000082.1 GCA_005881215.1 Chloroflexota bacterium
GTTATCACCGGCGTAAATCAAGGGCATCTCGACGTTGTGGACGGCACTCGCCCGAGGAATCAGGTTGAACGACTGGAAGACGAAGCCGATCTTTCGATTGCGGATCCAGGCCAGCTGATCGTCGCTCAGGGCCGACACATCGTAGCCATCCAGGATGTAGCGGCCCGACGACGGCTGGTCGAGGCAGCCGATCAAGTTCATCAACGTGCTCTTGCCCGACCCCGAGGGACCCATGATGGCGACGAACTCGCCTTCCGGGATATGAAGCGAAAGGCCCTTGAGGGCCGGGACCTCGACCTCCCCGGCGTGGTAGATCTTGGTCACCCCCTCGAGGGTGATCACCCTCCGCCGCTCCGGACGCCTCCACCGCCGAAGCCACCGCCGCCCCGCAACAGGTTGTTACCGTTGGTGGTGGTCCCGGTCGTCGTGCGGATGCTGGGAAGCACTACCGTGTCGCCCTCATTCAGACCGGCCTTGATTTCGGTGTAGGTGTCGCCCACGACTCCGGTCACGACTTCGGTGGGCACCTGCTGGCCTTTCGCGAGCACGGTGACCATCGTGGTTCCGCCGGTGGTGCGCACCGCGGCATTGGGGACGCGCACGGCATTGTCAGCCTGGGCCACAGTGACGGAAGCGTTCGCGGTCATGCCCTCCCGCAGGCGCGGGTCGGTGCGGTTCAGGACGAAGCTGACGTAGTAGTCGACGACGTTCGAGACGACCGTCGCGCTCGGGCTGATGCTCAGCACGTGTCCGGAGATCGTCAGGTTGGGGATGGCGTCGAAGGTGAGCGCCGCGGTCTGGTTGGTCGCCAGCCGGGCGGCGTCGGTCTCAGCAAACGGCATTACAGCAACGTAGCTGCTGGTGTCATCGATCACCATGAAGCCCGATGAAGCGCCCGACCCCGTCCCGCTCGAGGGCTGTGGCGCCAGGGATCCCGGTGCCTGCGCCGTTCCGCCTCCGGCGGTCTCTCCGGGCACCCCATTGATGCTGACAACCACACCGGAGGTCGGGGCCGTGAGGGTGGTCTGGTTCAGGCTGACCTGGGCGGCTTGCGCCTGGGCCGCCGCGGATGCCACCTGGGCCTGCCCCGAAGCCAGCGCGTTCGGTTTGACCTGGGTCTGCACCGCCAGGTTGTCGCGGGCGGAGGTGATCTGCTGCGACGCTGAGTTGATGCGCGACTGGCCGCTGATCGCGTCCATGTGCTGCTTGCTCTGGTCGCTCGCCAGTTGGGCCCGCTCCTGGCTGCATTGCGCCCCGTTCGGGCAGTCTGCGTTGACTTTCGCCTGGTCGTTCGCGACCGTCGTGGCGTCGGCCTGATTGGTCGCGTTCACGGAGGCGACGGTGTCGTTGTAATTCTGCTGGGCGGCGGTGACTTGGTGCTGCAGCTGCGCAACCTGCGCCGCGGTGAGGGGCGACTGCGTCGATTGAACATTCGCCTGAGCGGCGGCCAGCGACGCCTGCGCCTGAGCGAGCGCGGCCTGCTGCGTGGACGAATCGATGCGGGCAAGCAGCTGACCCGTCGTCACCTTGTCGCCGACCCTCACGTCGACCTCAGTCAGGATGCCGGCCGCCTTGAAGTTGACGGTCATGCGTCCCACCGGAAGCAGGGATCCCGTCCCGCTGACCACCGAGGCCACGGTGCCCCGATCGGCCGTGGCCGTCCGGATGGTAACCGCGGCGGGGCTCGCCAAGACCGTATCGCGCGCGATCAGGCCAACGAGCAGCACGCCGACCAGGCCCAATCCGATGACCCAGGCCCTCGTGCCCGTGAGCCACGCGTGGCGCCGTAGTCGTGGTAGCGGCTTAAGGGTGGGTGCTTGGCGCATGGTGGCCTTCGGAGGTTATTGGAACGGTCACGGTCGCGGCTCTCATCGGTTACGGCGTGGCAGACGGCTGAGCCTGGAAATTGCCCAGCGTCACTCCCACTGAAATGTGCTGGCCATTGCGGGTCACCGACAGGGTGACGTGGTCGCCGACTTTCTTGGTGTCGAGGTACTGAGTGAGCTGCTCGATGGTCGTGATCTGGTGGCCGTCGATGGCGGTGATGATGTCATCGCTGGAGTCCGCCTGGCCGCTGGCCTGCAGGCCGGCTTTCGCCGCCGGGCCGCCCGCGACCACATCGACGACCAGCACCCCGGACTTCCCACTCAGGCCGAGCTGATCCGCGGTTCCGGTGGTGATCGTCTGGCCGCTGATGCCGAGCCACGGATGCTGGATCGCCACGCCCTTCTCCAGGGACGGCAGCAGCGACTCGGCGCGATTGATCGGGATGGCGAAGCCCACGCCGACGTTGCCTTCGACCGGGCTCTGGATCGAATCGTTGATACCGATCAACTGACCGCGCCCATCGATCAGGGCGCCGCCAGAGTTGCCAGGATTGATCGGGGCGTCGGTCTGGATCATGCCGGTCAGCGCCCGGCCGTTGGGGGCGGTGGTGCTGCGATTCAACCCGGAGACGATGCCCGCCGTGAACGTCCCCTGCAGACCAAAAGGCGAGCCGATCGCGAGTGCGGTGTCGCCGACCTGCAAGGTGTCGGAGTTGCCGATGGCGAGTGGGTGCAGTTGATCCTGGGAAACGGAGACCTTGACGATCGCCAGGTCGGCGCTCTGGTCGACGCCCTTTACCTGCCCGGTCGCGGTGTGACCGTCATTGAAGGTGACCTGGAGCTGGGTCGCGCCGGCGACCACATGCGCATTAGTCAGGATGTCGCCCTGCTTGTCGACGACGATGCCCGAGCCTTCGGCCTGGCTGAAGGAACGCGCGCCGCCGCGGGAGATCTGGGTGGCGATGGTGACCACCCCGGGGACGGTTTGTTGATAAATCGCGGCGTACGATCCGGGTGAAGGCGCCGGGGCCGCGACGCCGGCCGCTGTGATGGCGGGGGTGTTCGCCGTGGTGGTGTGGCGATTGGCGAGGAGGGCACCGATGGCGCCGCCGCCGACGCTACCAACGACCAGCCCGGCGGCGAGCATGGCGGCTGCCATGCTGCGCGCCGGACGGTGGGGAAAGGAGGGAACGGCTTGAACGGGCGGAGTGGGCGGCGACGGTGGCTCCGGGGCTGCCGGGGGTTCGAGGAACTCCGGAGCGAACGGGTCCTGCATATGCGAGCACCATGCTGCGCTGGGCCGATGAGCCGCCTATGAAAGTCGACTAAGAGTTCGCTAAGACTTTCTCGACCGGCAGCTCGACGGTGAACGCCGCGCCACCGCTCGGGTTGTTCGCCGCATAGACGCGCCCGCCGTGCTCCCGCGCGATCCAGCGCGCAATCGCCAACCCGAGCCCGGTGCCCTCACCGGAGCGCGCGGTGTCGGACTGGTAGAAGCGTTCGAAGATCCGTTCCAGGTCACCGGCGGGAATGCCGGGGCCATCGTCGCTGACGGTCAGCGCCGCCGACTCACCATTGCGCAGCAGCCGCACCTCAATGTGTCCGTCCTCGTGCGTGTGCTTGAACGCGTTGTCGATCAGGATCCAGAGCAGCTGCTTGATGGCGTCGGCGTTGCCCTCGACCGTTGCCGGCACGCCGTCCAGCAGGTCAATCCGCCGAGTCGGCTGAAGCGTCTGCGCCTGCCGCGAGACATCCTGGACGATCGGCCGCAAATCGACCGGCGCTTTCTCCAGGTGATATCCCGCGTCGGCTCGAGCCAGTGTCAGCAGATCCTGCACCATCCGACTCATCCGCTCGCTCTCGCCGGCGATGTCGTTGAGTGCCGCCACGCGGTCTTCGCTGGTGATGTCCTCGCGCTTCAACAGCAGGCCGATGTTGCCGCGAATCGTGGTCAGCGGGGTGCGCAGCTCATGCGAGGCATCCGCGACAAAGCGGCGTTGGGCGATCAGCGCGGAACGCAGCCGCTGATACGCATCCTCCAGTTGGCGCAGCATCTGATTGAAGCTGTGCTGCAACCGCCCAACTTCGTCGTTCGTGCCGCTGTCGGGCAGGCGGCGACTCAGGTCCTGCGTTCGGCCGATGTCTTCAGCGGTGGTCGCCATTTCATCAAGTGGGCGAAGGGCTCGACCCGCGACCAACCAGCTGGCGAGGCCAGCGCCGAACAAGCTGAGGAACCCTCCCGCGATCAAGAAGAGACGAAGACTCCGGAGCTGCGATTCGATACTGCTGATCGACTGGCCGTAGAGGAGGTAGCCCCTGATGCCAAAGTCTGGGCGATTCCAGGCCCGCAAGTAAGCATGGACTTGTGGCCCATTGGTCGCGTGAATCGTTTTGAAGACGCCGTGATCCGCAGGGACAGAATCGAAGACGCCGAATGAGAATTGAGGATAGATCCCGTCAAGGTATGCGCTCGATCCGAGCGCGGTACCTTGCGAGTCGAACACTTCATAAAAGGGTTCGGAGCTCGTTCTGAGATCGGTCTGTCCGAACGGATTCCTGCCAGGGACGTAGTGCGGGCCAAATTGGAGAATCGACCAGTTTCGATCGCCACCGCGGCTGAGCGTCCCGTCTTGCTGAGAGACAAGACTGTTCTCCACGACCAGGTAGACCAGCACGCCGAAGATAACCACGGTGACAGCCACCACTGCCGCTCCAAAGAGGGCGATCCGGGCACGGATCGGGATCCGACGCCGAAATGCCGTTTGGGCGTCGAGCCAGGCAACAATTCGATCGTAGGACCGGCGAACCGGAGCCAGGCGCGACGTGGTCGGGGAGCGAGCGTCGAGGGAGGGGTTCATTCCTCCTTCAAGATGTACCCAACTCCGCGCACGGTTTGCAGCAGGCGGGGGCGGCCGCCTTGCTCGAGCTTCTGCCGCAGATACCCGACATAGACGTCGACCACGTTACTACTCGCGCCGAAATCGAAACCCCACACCGCGTCCAACAACTGCTCGCGGCGGAGCACCTGACCGGGGTTGCGCATGAAGTGCTGAAGCAGGTCGAACTCCTTTGCCGTCGTCGGGATCAGCTGGTCGGCCCGGCGAACTTCTCGAGTCGCCATGTCCATCACGACGTCGGCATACCGCAGCGTTCGGCGGGCGCGCGGAGCGCGACGGCGCAGCAGGGCCCGAACGCGCGCCAGCAACTCCTCGTACGCAAAGGGCTTGACCAGGTAATCGTCGGCGCCGCTGTCCAGACCTCTGACCCGGTCCGCCGTTCCATCCTTGGCGGTCAGCAGCAAGATGGGAACGTCCCCCTCGGCCCGAAGCCGGCGGGTGACCTCGAGCCCGTCGATGCCGGGCATCATGATGTCGAGGATGGCGAGATCGGGCATCCGCTCCCGGGCACGGTTGAGCGCGATCTGCCCGTCCGGCGCAACCTCCACCTGGTAGCCCTCGTAGATCAGGGCGCGCCGAAGTGCGGCAGCGATCTTGGCATCATCGTCGACCACTAAGACGTGCGGTTGCTCGGCCACCTGTGCCCTCATGAAACCACGGTCTCATGAGAATGTTTTAAGAGAAGAGTCGGAAAGGGATAAGGCCGACGAGCAGGGTGAGGGCGGCCACGGCCATGGCGCAGGTGGCAAGCCCGGTCAGGGTCAGGCTCAGCCGGCCGCTGACCCGGTGTTTCATGATTCGCCAGTCCGTGCCCAGCCATACGATCAAGACCAGTAGCGGTGGGGCGACCACGCCATTGACCACCGCCGTGACGAACAGGGCATGAATCGGGTCGAGATGCATGAAGTTCATCACCACCCCCGCGATGGTGGCCGCCGCCAGGATGACGTAGAACGTGGGCCGGTGCCGCGGTTTGCTGGCGAGGTCGCCGCGGATCCCGAGGAACTCCTTGAGCGCGTAGCCGGCGGATCCGGCGAGGATCGGGATCGCCAGCAGCCCCGTTCCGATCATCCCGATGGAGAAGACGATGAAGGCGAACGGGCCGGCGAGCGGCGCCAACGCGGCCGCCGCCTGGTTGGCGGTCTGGACGTCGGTCTTGCCGTGCGCATGCAACACCGCGGCCGAGGTCAAGATGATGAAGTACATCACCAGGTTCGAGAACGCCATCCCGACGACGATGTCGACCCGGGCTGCGCGCAGCTCGGCCGCGGTGACACCCCGCCGCCGCACCAGCGGATTCGAGTCGGCGGCAGCCATTTCCTCGACTTCGGAGGACGCCTGCCAGAAGAACAGGTAGGGCGAGATCGTCGTGCCGAGCACCGCCACCAGTGCCATGGCGAAATCGCGCGAGAACTCGAGGTGCGGGATAAAGGTTGCCTTGAGGACATCGAGCAGCTGCGGGTGGGCGAAGAAGGCCGTGATCACGTAGGCGAACAACGCCAGCGTCAACCACTTGAAGATCTTGAACATCACGGCATAGCTGGCAAAGATCTCCAGACCGAGCACCAGCAGGGCTACCGGAATCACCAACCAGAGCGGATGAACGATGCCGCGAGACAGCAGGGACCCGCCGGCCGCCACGGCGCCGAGATCGGCGCCGATGTTGAAGGTGTTCGCCCCCAGCAACCCGAGGATGGCGATGCCGACCAGCCACGACGGGAACTTCCGGCGCAAGCTGACACCGAGGCCGACTCCGGTCTGCAGCGCGATGCGCGCGCAGAGCTCCTGCACCGCGCTCATCAGCGGGAACGTGAAGAGCGCCGTCCAGAGCAGGCCGTAGCCGAACTGGCTGCCAACCTGCGAATAGGTCCCGATGCCGCTCGGGTCGTCGTCGCTGGCGCCGGTAATCAATCCCGGCCCCAGTACCTGAAGCCAGCCGATCACGCCCTTCTGCCTGGCTGCCTCCACGGTGGTGCGACCCGCCCGCGGCGTCCCGGTATCGGCCAACCCCTTGCTCGATGGAACGTGCTTGACCAGTTCCTGCGGTCCGGGCTCGGGTTCGGGCCGAACGACCTTTACAATCGGATCTTCGTTCGGCCGGGGCTTACGCCGACTCTGGTTGCTAATAGTGTGACAATAGCAGTATCACCCTCGATCTCGAATCCGGCCGCCAGGCGACGCCTCGAGCACTGGGTAACTCCTGGCGCCGACGGCCGTTGTAACAAGCGGCTGCAGGGTCTAGCCAGCTGATACCGTCACTGATAGGATGAGACCAAAATGTCACAGGGAGTGATCAAAATTGCGCTGGCGATGGCATTCGCCGCGCTCCTCCCTTCGTGTTTCGGCGTTCAGGTCAATGCCCGGCCGGTCGGGCAGGTGGTGCTGCATTACAACTTCACCTCCCCGTCGCCCAGCCCCAGCCCGTCGGCCCAGCCATCGGTAACCGTTGGCCAGGTCGCCGTCAACCAGGGCAACGTCGAAGTTCGCGGCTTTCACGAACCCGGCGACTGGGCCCACCGCAACTATTGCGGCGCCGGCGCCACCCAGGTGCTGCTTTCGGCCTGGATGACCGACGTCCCCGATATCGAGACCGTCGCGCGCGCCTCAAAGCTGAATCCGAACCGCGGTGAATACGGGGCCGACGCCACCAACGCGATCAACGCCTTCCTCAACCCGGTCGTGATCCCGGCCCTGGGGCAGGCGCGCTACAAAGCGGAGCACCTCGTAAGCCTCGATGACGTGAAGGCCCGCATCCAGAATGACATCACCGACCCGCAGGCACTCATGACGTTCAGTCACGGGGTGCCGGTCATGGTGCAAACCATGACCCGGACCATGCCGGGATGGAACCACTGGAACGCCACCCATATGATCACGATCTTTGCCTTCGACTTCAGTCACAACGACCCGGCCCTCGACACCGTCACCTATGCCGAAACCCCGTCGCCGCTCGCGGGATACCGCGGTCCGGACTTCCAGACCATCACGGTCAAAGCGCTCTGGGTCGCGATGCAGGCGTACCTCCGCGAGTTCCCGCAAGATCCGATGAACGTCATCAGCTAGGCTTCAGCTGATGGCGCAGGCAAAGCCGCGCGTCGACGACGCGGTGTCGATGGAGGCGCTCATCCGCCACCAGCTGATCTTGCTCGGCGAGGATCCCTCGCGAGAAGGGTTGCGTGACACGCCCGAGCGAGTCAAGGAAAGCCTCGAGTTCCTGACCCGCGGGTACCGGATGACGCTCGACGACGTCTTCGGCGACGCCGTCTTCACCGAGACCTACAAGGACATGATCGTGGTGAAGGACATCGAGATGTACTCGCTCTGCGAGCACCACCTGTTGCCCTTCTTTGGACGGGTGCACATCGGCTACATCCCGAAAGGGCGGCTGATCGGACTGAGCAAGATGCCCCGCCTGGTGGAGCTCTACAGCCGGCGGCTACAGGTCCAGGAACGGATGACCCGGCAGATCGCCGAATGCCTTCAGAAATATCTCGAGCCACTTGGCGTCGCCGTCGTCATCGAGGCCGATCACCTCTGTATGAAGATGCGCGGCGTGGAGAAGCAGAACAGCCGGGTCTTTACCAGCTGTGTGCTCGGCATCTTTCAGGCCGATTCGAAGACGCGGGCCGAGTTCATGGGCCTGATCAAGGGCGTCCCCAACATCTAAAGGAGGCGTCGCGGGATGCCGGCGAGCGCCCAGTTGTTCGTCGGGACGTCGGGATTCTCCTATTCGAGCTGGCGCGGCCGGTTCTATCCCAAAGGGATCAGGTCCACCGACATGCTGGCCTACTACGCGCAGCGGCTCGCCACCGTCGAGGTGAACACGACCTTCTACCGGACCCAGCCCGACGACGTCGTCGCCGGCTGGGCCGCGGCAGTGCCGCCGGCGTTCCGGTTCGCCGTCAAGGCCCACCGGCGGATCACGCACAACCGGCGGATGCCGAACCTCGAGGAGGCGGTCCGCGCGCTGGTGGGGGAGACCGAGGGTTTCGGTGAACGGTTGGGTCCGGTGCTTTTTCAGTTTCCGCCGACGGCGCCCTTCGATGAGAGCCGCCTGCCACGGATCGCGGCGTTACTGCCCGGCCACTGGCAGGTGGCCTTCCAGTTTCGGCACCGCTCCTGGCACACGCCGCGGGTCGCCGACCTGATCGAGCGGATGGGGTCAGCCGTCGTTTACGGCGATGGCGAGGCAGAGCCCGGTCCGCTAGGCCGGGGCGCCTTCATCTACCTGCGGCTGCGGCGGGAGTCGTACTCGCCCCAGCGGTTAGCGGCCTGGAAGCGGCGAATCGCCGGCTACCTCGACGGCGGCCGGGATGTCTTCGTCTACTTCAAGCACGAGCGGCTCGGGCCCCTGTACGCGCAACGACTGGCGGAGCAGATCCGAACATCTTTTCGAGTTCCCGCTCCAACAGGGTTATAATTCGGCCCGAATTCAAGGAAAGGAGGCCACTCCAATGGCCCGGTCCATGTGGCGGGGCGCGATCAGCTTCGGGATGGTGGCGATCCCCGTGCGGATGTACCTCGCGACCGAAGCCCACAGCGCCGTTTCGTTTCGGCAGCTCTGCCCCCACTGCCAGCTTCCCATCAAACAGCAGCGGCATTGCCCGACCGACGACCACGTCGTGGCGTTCGGCGAGGTCCTGAAGGGCTACGAGGTTGGCAAGAACCAGTTCGTCATCATCGAAGAGGAAGACCTCGACAAGTTGCCGCTCAAGACCACCCGCACGATCGACATCGTGGAGTTCGTGGAGCGCGACGAGGTTCCGCTCGGCCTCTACGTCAAGAGCGCCTACTACCTCGAGCCCGAGGACGTCGGCGTCAAACCCTTCTACCTCCTGAAGCGTGCGCTGGAGGACACGAACAAGGTCGCGGTGGCGAAGATCGCCCTGCGTGACCGGGAGCATCTCTCGCTGATCCAGGTGCAGGGCAACACGCTACTGTGCAACACGCTCAACTGGCCGGACGAGATCCGTTCGACCGAGGAGCTGAACCTGCCGCAAAACGTCAAGATCAGCGACAAGGAAGTCAGCATGGCGACCTCCCTGATCGACAACTTGACCGATAGCTTTCAGCCAGAGCGATACACCGACGACTACAAGGCGGCCTTCCAGCAGATTGTCGACCAGAAGCTGAAAGGCCTGCAGGTGACCGCCCCGGCACAGGCGCAAGAGCCGCAGGTGATGGACCTGATGGCGGCGTTGAAGGCATCGGTGGAAGCCACCAAGCAGGGAAAGAAGCCCGCCGCGAAGCCGGCGGCCGCGAAGGTCAAGGTGGCCGCAAAAACGTCGGCGGCCCGCCCGGCAGCGCGGCGTCGCACGGCCTAGCTCCGCGTAGTACATTCCGTTCGTGCCGGCGCGGTCCCAAACCGTCGAGCTCGACCTTCCTTTCGAGCGCACCCTTCCAGACCGGCTGCGGCCGATGCTGCCCATGCCGGCGGCCGCGCCCTTCGACTCGCCCGACTATGCGTTCGACGTCGCCTGGGACGGCGTCCGCGCGCTGGCGGCGATTGACCGGGGGAAGGTCACGCTCTGGGGCCGTGGACTTGCGGATCTCACCGGCCGGTACCCCGAGGTTCAGGCGCTGGCGACGATGGCGCCAGACGAAACCATCGTCGATGGCGAGCTGATCATCAGCGACGTCGAGGGCAGGCCCGATCCCATCGCCCTCGAGCAGCGGCAGCAGGCGATCCGCCCCGAGGCAGTCGCTCGTGCCGCCCGGGCGCGCCCGGTGACCTACGTGGTGCATGACCTGCTCTACCTGCGCGGCCGATCGTGGCTCAACGAACCGCTGGTCCGCCGGCGCCCCCGCCTCAACGAGGTGCTGCAGTCGTCCGGGCGCATCTATGTGGTGGAGCCGGTGGCGGATGACGGCCTCGCCTTCTTTGACGCGGCCCGCGACAAGGGCCTCGACGGGGTGGTGGCCAAGCGCTTCGACAGTCCCTACCGCGCCGGTCAGCGGCACCCGGATTGGCTGGCGATCGACGCCATCCGCCGCCAGGACTTCGCCGTGATGGGTTTCGTCCCCGAGGCGGGTGACAACCTGCTGGGGGCCCTGATCGTCGCCACCTACGACGGGCGCCGGTTTCAACCGGCGGGCCGGGTCGGCGGTGGGTTCGACGTCGCCACCTCGCGGCGGCTGCGAAAGATGCTCGACGCCCTGCCGAGCGCCGCCGGTCCGGACGATGCTCGGTGGACCGACGACCGCATCTGCTGGGTCAAGCCGGAGATGGTGGTGGGCGTCAAGTTCAGCGAGTGGGATCGCAACGGCCAGCTCCGCTTCCCCATCTTCAGCGGGCTCAAACCGGAGGTCGGGGCCGAGGAATGCGTGCGGACCGCCATGATCGAACCGCCCGAGCCGGGACGGTCGCGACCGACGGAGGTCCCGCTGCCTCGGTTACCGATCTAAGCCCTCTAAAGTAGGGGCGTGTCGATCGCGGACAAGGTTGCCGTCCGCCTGCGGGTCAACGGCGAGGACATGGCGGTCATGGTGCTGCCCTACAAGACGTTGCTCGAAGTTCTTCGCGAAGACCTGGGACTCACCGGCACCAAGCATGGCTGCGAGCTGGGCGAGTGCTCGACCTGCGGCGTGCTGGTCGATGGCAAACCGTACCTCTCCTGCCTGGCGATGCCCCTCGACCTGGAGGGCCGCGACATCGTGACGGTGGAAGGCATGGCACGGGGCAGCGATCCGCATCCCTTGCAGGTCGCCTTCGCCGAGCTCGGCGCCGCGCAATGCGGGTATTGCACGCCCGCGATGCTGCTGACCGCGATGGCGCTGCTCGACCGCAACCCCAACCCGTCGCGCCAGGCCATCAAAGACGCGCTGTCGGGCGTTCTCTGCCGTTGCACCGGCTACGTCAAAATCTTCGAGGCGGTTGAGCTGGCCGCGTCGAGAGGTGCGGCTGGTGGCTGACGACCTGACCATCATCGGCAAGTCGCTGACCAAGCCCGATGCCTATGCCAAGGTCAGCGGGCAGACGAAGTTTGCGGACGACCTGGCGCCGCCTCGTATGGTGTACGGCCGGATCCTGCGCAGTCCCCATCCGCATGCCCGGATCCTGAGCGTGGACACCAGTCGGGCGCGGGCGCTGCCGGGCGTGCTCGCCGTCATCACCGGCGATGACCTGCCGGTGAAATTCGGCATCCTGCCGGTGAGCCAGGATGAGGAGGCGCTCGCCCGGGAAAAGGTGCGATATGTCGGGGATCCGATTGCGGCGGTCGCCGCGACCGACGAGTGGATTGCCGATGAAGCCCTCGAGCTGATCGAGGTCCAGGTCAAAACGCTGCCGGCCTTCATGTCGATCCCGGACGCCATCGCCGGCGGGAATGAGCCGATCCACGGCCAATCCAACGTTCACAAGGCGGTCGCCCTCGAGTTTGGCGACACCGAGGAGGCGATTCAGGCCGCGGCCTACAGCCGCGAGGACCTGGTCTTCTTCGAAGGTAACACTCATCTCCCGATGGAACAGCACGCCGCGGTCGCCCAGTACGGCGCGGACGGCAAGCTCACGTTGTGGACCTCGTCGCAAACGCCGCACTATGTGCATCGCGCGCTGGGCAAGGTGCTCGAGCTTCCCATGAGCCGCATCCGGGTGATCGCGACTCCCAACGGTGGTGGGTTCGGGGGCAAGAGCGACATCTTTTCGCACGAGCTGGTGGCGGCCAAGCTGGCGATCGTCACCGGCCGGCCGGTCAAAATCACGCTGACGCGCGAGGAAGTCTTCTATGCCCACCGGGGCCGGCACCCGGTGCTGATGAAAGTCAGGACGGGGTTCTCCAAGGAGGGGCGGATCACCGGGATGCAGTTCCAGAGCTTTTTGGACGGCGGCGGATACGGCAGCTACGGAGTCGCCACCACGTACTACACGGGCGCGTTGCAGGCGACGACCTACGCCATCCCCCGCTACCGTTTCGAAGGCGTCCGGCTGTTCACCAACAAGCCGCCCTGTGGACCCAAGCGCGGTCACGGGACGCCGCAGCCACGGTTCGCGCTCGAGATTCACCTGGACAAGGCCGCCGAAGCGCTCGGGCTCGATCCCGTCGAAATCCGCCGCCGCAACCTGGTCAGGCCCGATTCGCGCACCGTCAACTGGCTGCGGATCACGAGCTGCGGCCTGGACGACTGCATTAATAAGGTTGTCGAGGGGTCGCGGTTCCTCGAGCGTCGCCGGGCCATGCCATCCGGGCGCGGTCTCGGTTTCGCCGTCAGCTCGTACCTCACCGGGGCCGGCACCGCCATCTACTGGAACGACATGCCGCACTCGGAGGTGCAGCTCAAGCTCGACCGGAATGGCGGGGTCGCCCTGCTGTGCGGCGCCATCGACATCGGCCAGGGCTCCGACCACATCCTGGCTGCCATCGTGGCCGAGGTGCTGGGGGTGGAGCTCGAGGATATCCAGCTCACCACCGCCGACACCGACCTGACGCCGATCGACCTGGGCAGCTACTCCTCGCGCGTCACCTTCATGGCCGGCAATGCCGCGAAGGCCGCTGCCGAGAGTGTCCGCCAGCGCCTTCTCCAATCGGCCGCGATGGCGTTGCACTGCGATCCAGAAGACCTGGTGGCCCGCGGCCGCCGGATCTTTCGACGAACCCGACCGGAGGACGGGCTGAGCGTCGCCCAGGCAGTCCAACTCGTCGAAGCCGAGCAGGGCGTGGTGACGGGAACCGGCAGCTACACGCCGCCCCGGTTGGCCGGCCCTTACAAGGGGTCGGGGGTCGGACCGAGCCCCGCCTACTCCTACTCGGCCGCGGTGGTCGAAGTCGACTGTGACCCCCGGACCGGCGAGGTGCGGGTCCCGGAAGTCTGGATCGCCCACGACATCGGCCGCGCCATCAATCCCGTCCTGGTGGAAGGCCAGGTGGAGGGCAGCGTCTACATGGCGCTGGGTGAGGCGTTGATGGAGGAGCAGAGCTTCCGGCTGGGCCTGCACAAGTTCCCGTCGCTACTCGAGTACAAGAGCCCGACCGCGCTGGAGGCGCCGGTGATGCACACCTACCTGGTCGAGACCATCGACCGGGAAGGTCCCTTTGGCGCCAAGGAAGCCGGGCAGGGACCGCTGCTGCCGGTGATCCCGGCGGTGGCGAATGCGGTCTACAACGCACTCGGAGTTCGGATCGACGAGATTCCGATCACGCCGGACAAGGTGCTGAAGGCGTTGCACGACAAGGGCAAGCGGGTGGGACCGAAATCCGTACCCGCCTTCGGCTTTCCGCCGCTGATCAAGAGCGACGTTCCCGAGGAGTGGCGAGGCAAGTAGATGCTGCGATTGCCGCGACTGCGATACCTTCGACCCAGATCGGTCGAGGAGGCGGCAGAGATGGCCGCCACCAATCCCGGGTCCGCATTCATCGCCGGCGGCACCGACCTGGTGCCGAACCTGAAGCGGCGGCAATTCGATGTCTCGGCGTTGATCAGCCTGAACGGACTGGGCGACACGGCGGTGGTCGACGGGGACGCCGACGGCGGACTGACCATCGGGGCGGGCGCGACCCTGGACGAGCTGGCTCGGCATCCGGCGCTGGACGGAGCGTTCCAAGCGCTGGCGCAAGCCTGCGACCAGGTGTCGACCCCGCAGGTGCGCTGCATGGGCACCTTGGGTGGGAACCTGCTGGTGGACCCGCGCTGCAATTACTACAACCAGACCCACGCCTGGCGAAAGGCGGTCGGCTTCTGCATGAAGAGGGATGGCGACATCTGCCTGGTCGCCCGTAGCTCGCCGCGCTGCTGGGCAGTGTCGTCGTCGGACAGCGCCCCGGTGACCGTGGCGCTCGACGCGCGAGTCACGCTGCAGGGTGTCGAGGGCACCCGACGGATCGCCGCGGCCGAGCTCTACAAGGACGACGGGATCGATTACACGAACAAGCGACGTGAGGAGGTGATCACCTCGGTCCAGCTCCCGGCGTCGGATCTTAGAGTGACGAGCGCGTACTGGAAACTGCGCCGCCGGCCCTCGTTTGATTTCCCCATCCTGGGGGTGGCGATCGCGCTCGCCTGGGATAACGGCAGGATTCGTGCGGCACGCGGTGCCCTGGGGGCCGTCGGTTCGCGTCCGGTGGAGATCACTAGCTACCTCGAGCCGCTGCGGGGCCAACATCCGGATGACGACCTGATCGCGCGGGTGGCCGACGCCGCGGACAAGCCGTCACGACCACTCGATAACACGGACCTCAATCACTACTGGCGGAAGCGCATGACCAGGGTCTACATCGAGCGTGCCTTGCGCGACGCATGCGGCCTCGAGCCGCTCGCCGGCCGCCTGAGCGCACAGGTTGGCAACGACCGACCGCGATGAGGCTGTGCACGTACTCCGTTCCCCCAGGGACGCCGCGACTTGGCGCCGAATGCGCGGGTGTGGCGCTCGACCTGGCCCGATACTCGCATCTGCACGACGGCCTGCGATTGCCGGCGGACATGCAGGGGCTGATCGACGCCGGCCCGCAGGCGTGGCGTCACGCGGCAGATCTCTGCCGGCGATTTTCAGCGGAAATGGAGAGCCACGACCTCGCCCAGGATGCCGAGGCCGGGCTGGCCTATCGAGCGGACCGAGTCCGGTGGCACGCGCCGATACCTCGGCCGCTGAAGGACGTGTTCTGCCTCGGCCAAAACTATGCCGCCCACGCGGCAGAGTCAGGGAATCCTCCGCCGCCGGCGCCGATCTATTTCACCAAGCCGCCGACAACCGTCATCGGGCCTGGCGATCCGGTTCCGTACCCGCAACGGCTCACCACGCGACTCGACTGGGAAGTCGAGCTCGGGGTGGTGATCGGAATGCGCGGTCGCGACATTCCTGAGGCGCGCGCCCTCGACTACGTCTTTGGCTACACGATCTTCAACGACGTCTCGGCACGCGATCTCCAATACCGCACGTCCCAGTGGTTCAAGGGCAAGGCCCTCGACGGCAGCTGCCCGATGGGGCCGGTGATCGTGAGCGCCGACGAGATTCCGGATCCGCAGCGGCTGCGCCTTCAGTTGCGGGTCAACGGCATGACCAAGCAGAACAGCAATACCGGCGACATGATCTTCTCGGTGGCGCGGATCATCGAGGACCTGTCCGCGGGGATGACGCTCGAACCGGGAGACTGCATCTCGACCGGGACACCGCAGGGCGTTGGCGACGGCCGCAAGCCCCCCGAGTACCTCAAGCCGGGCGATGTGATGGAAGCCGAAGTCGAGCGGATTGGTCTGTTGCGAAATCCGGTGCGTTAGGGCTGGAGCTTCCAGCCTTTGAGCGTTTCGATCGCGGGATAGGCGGTCAGGTCGTACTGGACCGGCGTGATCGAGACGTAGCCATCACTCACCATCGCCGCATCGGCCTCGTTCTTCGGCTCCTGTAAACGAAATGTCCCGTCCAGCCAATAGTAGGTCTGGTTGCGCGGATCAGTGCGTTTCTCGAAGCGTTCCTCGACGCGGGATTCACCCTGGCGGGTGATCGCGACGCCCTTGATCTTCTCCTCCGGCAGATTTGGAATGTTGACGTTGAGCAGAGTCTTATCGGGCAGGCCTCTCGCGATCACCGCGCTCGCGAGCTTGCGGGTGAACTTTGCCGCATAGCTGAAGTCGGGATGCGTGAAGGTCGCCAGCGACACCGCGATCGACGGGATGCCAAGAATGCGTGCCTCGGTGGCGGCGCTCACCGTGCCCGAGTAGATGACGTTGGTGCCGGTGTTCGAGCCGAGGTTGATACCGGAGACGACCAGGTCCGGCTTTCGCGGCAGAATCGCCTTGACCGCGATCTTTACGCAATCAGCCGGCATGCCGTTGACCGCGTACCCAAATCGAGCATTGCGACGCACCACTTCCTTGGTTCGCAGTGGGAGTAGCAGGGTGATGGCATGCCCGACTGCGCTCCGCTCGGCGTCCGGCGCGACCACCTCGACATCGCCGATCTTGCGTAGCTCCTGCCAAGCGGCGAGGATTCCCTGGGCGTAGATGCCATCGTCATTTGTCAGCAGGATTAGCGGTTTGGCCACGGTTTCGTCATCAATGATGCGCCTTCGAGCGTCCTATACTGGATTGGCTCGACGATGGAAGATCCGATCCTGGAATTCTTGCGGTCACAGGCTCGCAACTACCGCTGCCGGGTGTGCGGTAGCAACCATAAGGGGTCGCAACTCCGCAAGATCGGGAACCACAACAACAAGCTGATCGTGCAGGTCACCTGCGGCCGCTGCCGCGATTCGTTTTTCCTGCATGTTGAGTTCGCCGGATCGATCGTCAATGCGGTCGAAGAAGTGAGCCGAGTGGCGGCGCCGTCGCCACGCGATGCCGAGGAGATCGAGGGCGATCCCCTCACCCACGATGACGTGCTGGACGCGCATCAGCGGCTGGCGGCGTTCAACGGCAAGCTGACGGATTTGCTCGAAAGCTAATCCAGGCTTCGGTAGCCGCTGCGGTAGTAGACCAGCGGTTCGTCTTCGCTCGAAATCTCCAGCGCGACCACTCGGCCGACGATGACCGTGTGGTCCCCCGCCTGGTGGGTGCCGTGCACCGTGGCCTCGAGGTAGCCGGTGGCCTCATTCAAAATCGGCGCGCCCGTGGTTCCCAGGCGAAAGCTCCCTTCGCGGAACTCGGGGGCTGCCAGCCGGGCATTGTCGGCGAAATAGCGCGCCGTGCTCTCGCTCCACTTGCCCAGGAGGTTAATGGCGAAGGCCCGGCTCTCGAGCACGAGCTGATGCATCAGGGTCGAGCGCTCGACGCTGACCAGGATCAGGAGCGGTTCCAGCGACACCGAGGCGAAGGCGCTGACCGTCATCCCGTGCAACCGGCCCTGGGTGCTGGTGGTCATGACGGTCACGCCGGTGGGGAAGTGGCCCACCGCGTAGCGAAAGGAGGCCTTGTCAAGGGTGGGGGTGGCGCCCGATCCGCCCTCGTTCACCTCGAAAGGTTACGGGAACGTCGCTGAGATCGGACCCGACTCCGATATACTGACCATGTCCGACTAATCCGGTCGGAGATATATGAGATTTTCCACCCGGTCCGAATACGGCATCCGCATCATGGTGCGCCTCGGGCGCAGCTACGGCGACGGACCGGTGCCCCTCAATGAGTTGGCGGACCAGGAGGGCTTGCCGCTCTCCTATCTCGAGCAGATCGCCGGGCAGCTTCGCCGGGCGGGGCTGGTTGCCAGCCGGATGGGCGTCAAGGGCGGCTACGCGCTCGCCCGCCGGCCAGAAGCGATTTCGATGGCCGACATCGTGCGCAGCCTCGAGGGATCGCTGGCGCCGGTCAGCTGCCTGGCCGAAGGCGGCGGACCCGGGGAGTGCACTCACGCCGACACCCCCTGTTCGGCACACGCCTTCTGGGAGCAACTGCAGGGAAGTATCACCGCCACCCTCGAGTCGGTCTCGGTGGCCGACCTGATGAAAGAGGGGCAACCGGCATGATCCAGACGCGGGCGCTCAACGCGGAAGTGGTTCGGGCCGACTTCCCGATTCTGGGCCGTCGAATCAACGGCAAACCGATGGTCTACCTCGACAGCGCGGCGACGTCGCAGAAGCCGGCCGCGGTCATCGATGTCATGGACGACTACTACCGCCGCTACAACGCGAACCCGCACCGCGGCGTCTACACCATCAGTGAGGAAGCGACGGCTGCCTACGAGGGAGCGCGCCAGCGGGTCGCCCGGTTCATCAACGCCGGCTCGCCGAAGGAAGTGATCTTCACCCGGAATACCACCGAGGCGATCAACCTGGTTCGCTTCAGCTGGGGCCGGGCCAACATCGGCGCGGGTGATGGCATCCTGCTGACTGAGATGGAGCACCACAGCAACCTCGTGCCCTGGCAGCTCCTGGCCAGCGAGGTATCGGCGCGGCTGGAGTTCCTCTGTATCGATGACGACGGATTGCTGCAGCTGGACGCGCTCGAGCGACAGCTCGACGGCATTCGCCTGCTCGCCATCACCCACCAGTCGAACACCCTGGGGACGATCAATCCCATCAAGGCGATCACCGATGCGGCGCACCGAGCCGGCGCTCTCGTCCTGGTGGACGGCGCCCAGGCGGTGCCCCACATGCCGGTCGACGTCCAGGATCTCGGGGTCGACTTCTACGCCTTCTCCGGCCACAAGATGTGCGGGCCAACCGGGATCGGCGTGCTGTGGGCTCGCCGCGCGCTGCTGGAGGCGATGCCGCCTTTTCTGGGAGGCGGCGACATGATCAAGCGGGTCAAGCTCACCGAGGCGACCTGGAACGACCTGCCCTGGAAGTTCGAGGCGGGGACACCCAGTGTGGCGGAAGGCATCGGCCTGGGAGCGGCGGTCGATTACCTGACCCAATTCGGGATGGACGCCGTCCGGGCGCACGAGCGCACCCTGGTCGGCTACGCCATGGAGAAATTGCAGGACGTGCCAGGGATCACCGTCTACGGGCCGCGCGACCCCGAGGTCCACGGCGGAGCGATCTCGTTCACGCTGCCCGACATCCATCCCCATGACCTGGCCACGCTGGTCGATCGAGAGGGGATCGCGGTTCGGGCCGGGCACCACTGCACCCAGCCCCTGATGGACCGGTTGGGGGTGGCGGCAACGACCCGGGCCAGCTTCTACGTCTACAACCGACCGGACGAAGTCGATCAGCTGGTCGACGGAATTCAGAAAGCACAGAAGGTGTTCGCATAAAGATGAGCGACGATCTCTATCGAGAGCAGATCCTCGAGCACTACAAGAACCCGCACCATTTCGGGGAGCTGCCCGACGCCGACATCACCCAGGAGGGGGACAACCCGCTCTGCGGGGATGTCGTCACGCTCTACCTCAAGCTCGACGACGGGCGGCTGGGTGACGTGCGGTTTCGCGGTCGCGGCTGCGCCATCAGCCAGGCGTCGGCGTCGATGCTGACCGACCTGATCGTGGGCAAGCCGGTCCAGGAGCTCAAGACCTTTCCAACCAAGGATCTGCTCGAGGAGCTGGGCATTCAGATCAGCCCGGCTCGGATGAAATGCGCGACGCTGTCGGTCAACACCCTGCGGGTCGCACTCAACGGGGATGCCGGCGAGGAGGAATGAATTGGCTTTGAAGCTGGACGCCGCGGGTATGAACAATAGTACCGTGGCAGATTTTGAGATCAGGGATCTCCACGTCAGCGTCGAGGGGCGCGAGATCCTCAAGGGCGTGTCGCTCTCCGTGAACAAGGGCGAAGTTCACGCCGTAATGGGGCCGAACGGCTCCGGCAAGAGCACGCTCTCTCACACCCTGATGGGCCATCCGAACTACAAGGTGCTGGGCGGCCAGGTCCGCTTCAAGGGGAAGGACATCCTGACCCTGCCGCCGGAGCAGCGGGCCAAGCTGGGTATGTTCCTGGCGCTGCAGTACCCGGTGGTCGTCCCCGGGATCACGATGTCAAACTTCCTGCGGACCGCGATCAACGCCAAGCGCGGCTTCGACGGCAAGGACAAATCCAAGGCGATCGGCGTCAAGGATTTCCGCGCCCTGCTGAAGAATGAGATGGCGGTCCTCAGGATGGACGACTCCTTCCTTGCGCGCTACGTCAACGAGGGCTTCTCGGGCGGCGAGAAGAAGCGGGCCGAGATCCTGCAGATGGCCGTCCTCAAGCCGGAGATCGCGATCCTGGATGAGACGGACTCCGGGCTCGACATCGACTCGATCAAGTTCGTGAGCGATGCGGTCAACAAGATGCGGGGCCCCGAGCTCGGGGTGCTGATCATCACCCACTACACTCGGGTTCTCAAGTTCATCAAGCCGGACTACGTCCACGTCCTGGTGAATGGCGAATTCGTTCGCTCGGGCGGGCCCGAGCTCGCCGACTGGCTGGAAGCAAAAGGGTATTCGGAATGGGTCAAGGAGCCGGCTAAGGCGCCGGCGGCCCTGGAGGCAAGGTAATGGCAACTGTCATCCCGCGGATCGATGTCGGCGATAAC
>VBDZ01000240.1 GCA_005881215.1 Chloroflexota bacterium
CGATTCCGGTGCCCGACCTGCTCATCGATTACCTGCTGCGCGTCCATGAAACCGAAGCGGTGGCTTGACAGAAAGGACGTATCCGATTATTGTTCGCGCCAACAAGTTCATACGTAAAGGCGTCGATGAGGGAGAGTACGCGGACGCTGGGACGACAGAGAATCTCCGGCAGCTGAGAAGGAGAGTCCAGGGCACCGCCGAAAAAGGCCTCGGAGCCGCCGGTCGAACAGGGATCGCCC
>VBDZ01000241.1 GCA_005881215.1 Chloroflexota bacterium
GTCGGAGGCCGACCTCCGAACCGTTGCCGCACTCCCGTTGCGGGCAAAAGTGCTCACCCATGTGCGCTGCCACATGGACGACGCCCGCCTGGCCGTCACCACCGGCGCTGACGGGATCGATGTCCTCTTCGGCACGTCGTCGGCGATGCGCACCTTTTCGCATGGGAAGAGCGTGGACCAGATCATCGAAACCGGCACCGAGGTGGTGCGCTTCATCCAGTCGCAGGGACTCGAGGTCCGCTTCAGCAGCGAGGACTCGTTCCGCTCCGAGCCGCGCGACCTGCTCCGCGTCTACCAGGCGATCGACCGGCTGCATCCCCAGCGCGTCGGGCTGGCGGACACGGTCGGCATCGCGACGCCGGGCCAGGTCTTCGAGCTGGTCTCGATGGTGCGCAAGGCGGTCGACTGCGACATCGAGTTCCACGCTCACAACGACACCGGCTGCGCGATCGCCAACGCGTTCGCGGCCCTGGAAGCCGGCGCCACGCACATTGACACCACCGTGCTCGGCATCGGCGAGCGCAACGGCATCGTGCCGCTGAGCGGCATGATCGCCCGGCTGCTTAGCCTGCAGCCAGACCTCGTCGCCCAGTACCGCCTGGAGCTGCTGCCCGGGCTCGATCGCGCGGTGGCCGAGATGGTCGGCATCGAGGTGCCCTTCAACGCCGCGCTCACCAGCGAGACGGCCTTTCACCACAAGGCGGGGATGCACACCAACGCGGTGCTCAACGACCCATCGACCTACGAGATCTTCGACCCGGCGCGGTTTGGGCGCGAGCGCACGCTCATGGCCGGCCACCGGTTGACCGGCCGCCACGCGATCGCCCACCGGGCCTCGACCCTCGGCGTGATACTGAACGATCACGAATTACGCGCCGTGACCGCCGAGGTCAAGCGGCGGGCGGATTCCCAGCCGCTGAGCCCGGATGAGCTCGACCATCTGTTACTGGAGGGCGGCAATGGGCACGCTGACTGAAGAGATCTTCACCCGGCGACTTGGCCGCCCGATCCACGCCGGCGAGATCGTGGTCGCCCCGGTCGATTACGCGATGGCGCACGATGTCACGGGACCGCTCGCGATCGAGGCCTTCCGCCAGCTGGAAGTGCCCATCTGGGACCCAGACCGCGTGATCTTCGTCTTCGATCACATCCTGCCGGCGAACACCGTGGCCGCGGCCGGTCTGCACCGCCAGGTGCGCGAATTCGCCGCCGAGTTCGGCGTGAAGCACGTCTTTCAGGAAGGCATCTGCCATCAATTGATGGTCGAAAAAGGCTTCGTGCGCCCGGGCGGGATCGTGGTCGGCGCCGATTCGCATAGCACAACCTACGGCGCGCTGGGCTGCTTCTCGGCCGGCTTCGGATCGACCGACATCGCGGTGACGTTTGCCACCGGCCGCACCTGGTTTCGGGTCCCCGAGACGATCCGCATCGACCTCCGCGGCGGCCTGCCGCCCGGGGTATTCCCCAAAGACCTGGCCTTGCAGGTCATCCGCCGGCTGGGCGCCGAGGGCGCCAACTACCTCGCCGTCGAGTGGGGAGGTGAGGCCGTCGAAGCCATGAGCGTGGACGATCGCCTCACCCTCGCCAACCTGACCGTCGACTTCGGCGGCAAGGCCGGGTTGTGCGAGCCGGATGAACACACGCGAGCCTATCTCGGCGATGCCGGCGTCATCGACCTCCATCCGGTCCAGCCGGAATACCGTCAGCTCGTCGAGGTCGACGCCGAGACGCTCGAGCCCCAGATCGCCTGTCCACCGGCGATCGACAACGTGAGGGATCTCAGCGAAGTCGAGGGCACGCACCTCGACGAGGTGTTCGTCGGCAGCTGCACCAACGGACGGATCGAAGACCTGGCGATCGTGGCCGGATACTTCGAGGGCCGGCAGGTCCATCCGGGGACGCGGACCATCGTCGTCCCGGCTTCGAAGAAGGTCTACATGGAGGCGCTGGCGCGCGGCTACATCCAGACCTTCATGGAAGCCGGCGCGCTGGTGATGAACGCGGGGTGCGGCCCGTGCCTCGGGCGTCAGCACGGCGTCCTCGGTCCTGGCGAGCGGGCGCTCTCGACCAGCAATCGCAACTATGCGGGTCGGATGGGAAGCGCGCAGGCCGAGATCTACCTGGCGAACCCCGCCGTCGCGGCGGCGTCGGCATTGGCAGGCGAGATTGCGGATCCGCGGCTTTTACCCCCTCCCCAACCCTCCCCACAAGGGGGAGGGAGATGAGCATGGGAAGGGTCTTCAAGTTCGGCGACGGCATCTCCACCGACGCGATCATTCCCGGACGTTTCAACGTCACCACCGATGCCACCGCGCTCGGCAAGGCCTGCTTCATCGAAGCCCGACCCGACTTCGCCACCACCGTGCAGGCGGGCGACGTGATCGTGGCCGGGCGCAATTTCGGCTGTGGCAGCTCGCGCGAGCACGCGCCGATGGCGATCAAGGCAGCCGGCATCCAGGCGGTCGTCGCCCAGAGCTTCGCCCGGATCTTCTATCGCAATGCCATCAACATCGGCCTCCCTGTCGTCCAGTGCGAGGCGACTTACGGCGCCGTCGCGGACGGTGATCCCATCAGCGTGGATGTCCGCTCGGGCCGCATCGATATCAATGGCAAGATGTTCACAGGAGAAACGCCCGGTCCGGTGGCGATGGCCATCATGGAGGCCGGAACGTTGATCGACC
>VBDZ01000004.1 GCA_005881215.1 Chloroflexota bacterium
TGGATCGCCGGCGAGCCGTCGAAGGCAAAGCTGAAGCCACCGCCGCAAAGCGG
Organism: Chloroflexota bacterium; assembly: GCA_005881215.1. Classification (GTDB taxonomy): domain Bacteria; phylum Chloroflexota; class Dormibacteria; order CF-121; family CF-121; genus CF-13. The sequence continues at coordinate 54 of VBDZ01000004.1, forward strand.
CCAGGCGCTGCAGGCCCCGCTGGCGCCGCTGGCGACCACCAGCGAGCCGCTGACAATCAGCAGGTAGGTACCGGCGGCAGCAGCCAGAGCCCAGCGACGTGAGACCGTGTCGGTCGCCTGACTCGTTGAACCGGGGGCCAGCGCGGCGACGGCCGTGACGGAGACCGCACCCAGCAACGCCATCGCGTTCGCCAGGTGCACCAGCACCACGATTGGTGGCAGCTCGAGCTTGACCGTGATGGCGCCGAGCGTGATCTGGACGACAAGCAGCCCGAGGGCCACCGTGGCCGCGGTCACGACGTCCCGTCGGCGGCGCAACCACAACCAGGCAATCACGGCCGTCACCACCATGAGTGTGGTGGCCAGCACCGTCGTGGTCCGATGCGAGTACTCGATGATGGCATGCAGGTCGAGCGGTGGCAGCAGACGGCCGTGGCACAGCGGCCAATCCGGACAGCCGAGACCGGAGCCGGAAACGCGCACCACCCCGCCCAGCACGACGAGGGCATAGGTGACGACCGCGGTCGCCACGCTCAGGCCACGGAACGCCTTCATGCCGGACGGGGGATCAGGCGTGCTCGGCGGCCGCCGTCACGCCGCGGCGCACATCGCGGACCGGGCGGCCGCTGCGGACGGGTGGAATGGTGTCGAAGTTGTACGCCGGAGGGGGCGAGCTGGTCGCCCATTCGAGCGTGTTGCCCTGCCAGGGATCTGCCGGGGCCCGCCGCCCACCGCGCACGCTGATGGCGAAGTTGACGACGAAGATCAAGACCGCGATCGCGATCACGAACGCCCCGATGGTCGCCATCAGGTTCCAGGGAGCCCAGTCGGTGCGGTTGGGCAGCCAGACCGCGATCCGCCGCGGCATCCCCTCGAGGCCGAGGAAGTGCATCGGCATGAAGGTGACGTTGAACCCGACCAGCTGCAGCCAGAACTGGAGCTTGCCCAGGGTCTCATTCAGATAGCGGCCGGTCATCTTCGGAAACCAGTAGTAGAGACCTGCGAAAACCCCGAAGACGCTGCCGCCGAAGAGGACGTAGTGGATGTGCGAGACCACCCAGTAGGTCGCGTGGATCTGGTAGTCGGTCGCCAGCGAGGCCATGAAGACGCCGTCGACGCCGCCCACCAGGAACATCAGGACGAAGGCCACCGCAAACAGCATGGCCGTCGTGTACTTGATCGACCCTCCCCACAGGGTGGCCAGCCAGTTCAGGACTTTCACTCCGGAAGGGACCGCGATCAGGGCGGTGGTTCCCATGAAGAACTCCTGGAGCGCGAGCGGCAGGCCGGTGGTGAACATGTGGTGGGCGAAGACCATGAAGCCGAGCACCCCGATGGCCGCCATGGAGAAGGCCATCGCCCGGTAGCCGAAGATCGGTTTGCGACTGAAGACAGGGATGATCTCCGACACGATCCCGAACGCCGGCAAGATCATGATGTAGACCGCGGGGTGCGAATAGAACCAGAAGATGAACTGGTAGAGCAGCGGGTCCGCGCCGTGGTTGAAGAAGTGGGTGCCGACCTGGCGGTCCAGCAGCACCATGGCCAGCACGCCGGCCAGGAACGGGCTGGCGAGCAAGGTGAGGCCGGCCGTGATCTCCACGGACCAGACGAACAGCGGCAAGCGGAACCAGGTCATCCCCCGGGTGCGCATGTTGTGGATCGTGACCAGGAAGTTGATGGCGCCCATGATCGACGAGATACCGAGAATGTGGAGGCCGAGGATCCATAGGTCCTGGCCCAGGCCAACCGCGTAGGCCTTTTCCGTCAGCGGCACGTAGCCGGTCCATCCGGCGGCCGCCGCACCAGTCTGGGTCAACAGCCCGCTGTACATGGTCAGGCCACCCAGCGGGATCAGCCAGAAGGAGAAGGCGTTGATCCGCGGAAACGCCATGTCGCGGGCCCCGATCATCAACGGGACGAAATAGTTGCCGAAGCCGGAGAAGACCGGGATGATCCACAAGAAGATCATGGTGGTCCCGTGCAGGGTCATGATCTGGTTGTAGAGCTTGGGGGTGAGAAAATCATTGCCGCCCACGGACAGCTGGGTGCGCATCAGCAGCGCCATGATGCCGCCCACCAGGAAGAAAAAGAACGTCGTGTAGAGATAAAGGATGCCGATCTTCTTGTGGTCGACCGTGGTCAGCCACTCGACCACGACGTTGCGGCGGGCGACCGCCGGCTGGGGCAGCGCGATGCTAGCCATGCGTATTTATCTCCTTCATCCTCCGGTCACCGTGATCGTGCCGGTCATTCCCGAGGTTACGTGGTAGGTGCAGATGTAGTGATAGGTTCCGGGCTTCAGGAATTTGACCTCGTACTTCTCGCCCCCATTCTGGGTGTCCAGGCTGGGCACCTGCTGGTTGTCGAAGGTCACGCTGTGAACGGAGTTGCCGGTGTTCGTCCATTGCACCACGTCGCCCACCTTGATGGTCGCGCTGGACGGCTGGAATTTTAGTTCGTCGGTTTCCGCCACGTTGGACGCCGCGGGGACCCCGGTGACCTTTTCGCCCGGGGCCGGCCCACCGCCCGGGGGTGGGGCGCCACTCAAAAAGGCCTGATACTGCTGCGGCGTGACCGCGTCCACCTCGAGCGTCATCGAGTAGTGGTAGAGGCCGCAGAGCTCGTTGCATTGCCCGAAATACTGACCCGGCTGGCTGGCCTCGATCCAGCCGTGGTTCATCTGCCCGGGGATGGCATAGACCTGGCCCCCCAGCCGCGGCACCCAGAAGGAATGCAGCACGTCGCGGCTCGTCACCTCGACCCGGACGACCTGGCCAACCGGGATCATCATCTTGGTGAAGCTGCTCTTACCGTTCGAGTATTTGAAGCCCCAGGCCCACTGGACGCCGGTCACCTGGACCGTCACCTGGGGCGGCGGGCCGTTGCGAACGTAGTCCATCCGAAGCGTGGTTCGGACGAACAGGAAGGCGACGATCACCACCGGGACCGCCGTCCACAGAAGCTCGAGGCGGGCGTTGCCGTGTACCTGCGACGGCTCGCGGTCGTCTTTGCGCCGGAAACGGAGCGCGGCATAGACGATCAGGCCGCCGACCACCACCAGCACCGCCATCGCGATCCAGAAGATGCCGGCGTAGAGATTGACGATGTCGCAGGCCTGTGGGCCGGCGCAGCTGAGAGGGCTGACGTTGACCGCTTCGGCCATCAAGCTCATGACAGTGTACTGACCACGGCCGCCATCATCGGTGAAAGAGCCACCAGCGGCCGGCGGGCGCTCTCGAGCCGTTGATCTCTTGCGCCGAGCGGCGCGCGTCGTGCATCGCGTCGTACCAGACGATCAGGCCCAGCAGAAAAGTCGCCATGAAAAGGAGCAGCGAGAGCATCTCGACCAGCAAGGAGAAGAGGACCATGGCGCTGCCCCGCGGCTTCCACAGGGCCAGCAGCTCTGCGGTGGCGCCCGGGATGTTCAGGGTGATGAAAAACAGGGCGAGGACGGCCAGCAAGAACGCCGCCGCGCGCTTTGGCTGCCGGTTGTAGAGCTGTCCGAGGCCCGGGACCACCGAAAGCCAGGTCGCCAGACGGACGCTGGGGCCTCGCCTCGACGGCGTCAGGACGGGCGGTGGATGCGGTTCGACCACGGGGACTGCGGCGATTACCGCTGGAACATCCGATAACAGTAGTAGGCCACGAGCAACAGGCTGCAAACCGCCCACACCAGCACGAAGAAGAAATCGCCCACCCCGGGATCGCGGGTCAGGTTGAGCAACTGGGCGAGCAGCAGGACCATCAGCCGCCCGCCTTGTGCGCCTTGGTCACGTCGAGCAGGTTTTCGGAGAGGATGACCAGCGCGGTAAAGCCGGCCAGGATGATAAAGGCGAAGGCCGTGCCGATCAGGTTCTTGAGCTGCTGTCGTCTCATGGCAGGGTGGCGTACTGCTGCCACATCCGGATCCAGTGGACCAGCAGATTGATGTTGTCGTTCACCGGCGCCGGTAGCAGCTTTTTGACGCCCCAGGGCGGCATGATCGTCCCCAGGTGTTCCTCGCCGGTGTTCCCCAGGTAAATGCAGCGGTAGTAGTAGTCGTCGCTGAAAAACCCGAGCCGGTTCTGGTCATTGAGCGGCGGTCCCTTGCCGCCCTCACCCAGGGCGCCGTGACACTGGGCGCAGTTGTTCTCGTAGAGCTGGGGGGCCTTGTCGGCGACGGAAAACGGGCTCGGCACCAGGTTCTGATGGGCGCCGGCTTGCGTGGTCGCCTGCCGGTTGCCGTTGTGGCAGATGATGCAGCCGCTCTCGTCGATGCCCAGCCCCTTGTAAGCACTCGGGATGAACCCGGTGAGCTGGGCGGTGATCGGCTTGTTGGTACTCGGGTCATTGACGACTTTGCCGTTCGCGTCCACCACGTAATAGGGTTGTGCTCGCGGATCCAGGCAGGCGGCGGCGGTGGTCGCCGCCGGTGAGGCGGAGGGTGTCGGTGAGGCCGACGCGGCCGGCGAGGTCGCGGCGCCAGGAGCGGCCGAGGACGATGGGGCGGCGGACGCGGTCGGCTTGGCCGAGGCGCTCGGCTTGGCCGAGGCACTCGGCGAGGCGCTGGCCGAGGCGGTGGCCGCGACGACCGGCCGGCAGATCAAAGTGTCCTGGCCATATTTGGCGAAGACCGCGTCGTTGATCACCGAGGGGTGGTTCGGCCCCAGCCGGCTGGCGGCCTCCTGGGGGCCGATCTTCTGGATGTCGGGCACATGGCAGGTGATGCACCGCTCGACGACGAACTGGTTGTTGACCTGGACGCGGGGGAACAGCTGCTGCACCTGGATGGGGAAGTCGGCGCCGTATTTTTGCGCGTAGGCCTGCTGAATCGGCAGCCAGGGCCGGTTCAAGTCCTGATAGAAGGCGTAGCCCAGCAAGAGCAGGAAGCCGACGCTCACCACCAGGAACGCTCGACCTAGCACGCCGCCCCTCCGCAAGTCTGCGGACTGCCGAGCACCCAGCCCCAGTTCCAGATGAACTCATGGCCGCGGAAGAAGGTGCCGATGATCACCAGCGCCACCACGATCACCATGTACAGCCCGAAGAGGATGATGGCCACCTTGCGCTCCGACGGCCGCCGGCTGGGGTTGCGGTCCAAAAAGGGCACCAGGATCATCAGGACGATGACGAAGGTGGGAAAGGCGACGCCCGCCATCAGCGGTGGGAATCGGGAGAGCAGCTCCTGCAATCCCAGGAAGTACCAGGGCGCCTTCGAGGGGTTGGGGGTGACGCCCGGGTTGGCCTGGCCGAGCAAGGGCGCCTGCAGGAAGATCGACACCAGGACCAGGAACACGGTCATCGCCACCGCGGCGATGAACTCCTTGAAGATGAATTCAGGAAAGGAGACGATCATCTCGTCGTCGCTGTCGTCGCGCACGGTGCTGGGCGCCTCGGCCTGGCGGCGGCGCGCCTCCACCCGGTCGCGGGCGGCGATCCGGTCCCGCGCCTCGGTGGCCATGACTAGCTAGAGACCTCCGCTGAAACCATCTTTTCGCACCCGCCAGAAGTGGACCACCATCAAGAGGAACCCGATCAGGGGCAGCCCAACCACGTGCATCACGTAGAAGCGAAGCAGGGTCGCATCCCCGACCGCGTGGCCGCCCAGCATCAGGTAGCGGGTATATGGACCGGCGATCGGCGCGTACTTCGCCATGTTCGTGCCGACCGTGACCGCCCAGATCGACAGCTGGTCCCAGGGGAGCAGGTAACCGGTAAAGCTGAGCAGCAGCGTGATCAGCAACAGCACCGTCCCGACACCCCAGTTGAACTCGCGCGGTTTCTTGTACGAGCCCGTCAAAAAGACCCGCGCCATATGCAACCAGACGGTGATCACCATCGCGTGCGCGGCCCAGCGGTGCATGTTGCGAATCAGCCCGCCGAAGGTCACCACGAACTGCAGGTCGCGCATGTCCTGGTAGGCATGGTTGATGGAGGGGACGTAATAGAACATCAGATACAGCCCGGTGACGGTCAGAACGATGAAGAGAAAGAAGGAGAGCCCACCCAGGCAGAGGGTGTAGGACATCCGGATCCAGGATCGCCGGACCCGGACCGGATGGATGTGGAGCACGAAGTTGGTGAGCGCGGTGCGCGCCGCGATCTTGTCGGTCAGCGGCAGGCCGTGGCGGAAGACCGATCCCACCATCTGCTCCATGACCGACCACATTTCATCGACCGCGCCGCGAATGACCTTCATGAACTCTCCCTGCTCCCCTGGTTAGACCTTCAACCGGTATTGATGATCCACGATGATCGAGCGGTCGATGAAGAGTTTGCCGTCTTTCGCCAGCTCGATGTGCACTCGGTCCATCGGACGGGGCGCCGGGCCGAAGAAGTTGTCGGCGTCCCGGAAGTAGCGGCTACCGTGGCAGGGGCACTTGAAGCCCGGCAGGATCGGGTTTCCCCTGGTCGCCTGCTGGCCGGTGTCGGGGTCCTTCGAGATCTGGGTGCCGGCCAGGACCAGGTCACTGGTGACATCGGGAAAGTAGCGGGGGGTGCAGCCCAGGTGGGTGCAGATCAGGCTGATGGCATAGAAGCCGTTGCTGTCACGGTTGATTACCACCCGCTTGTCGATGATCACCGTCGTCGAGCCCACCGCGTAACTGGATGGCAGGGCCAGGTCGCCGGCCGGCTTGAACGCGGGCGGATCCTCATAGGTGGCGTTGGGCTGGATGAACTTGACGCTCTGGAAGAGGGCGATCGCAGAGGCCACCGTGAAGCCGACCCAGCCGGCGATGGCCAGGAAGCTGCGCCGCGACATTTCGCGGCTGTCCTCGATGAAGCGCTTGAAGTCGGCGGCCATTACACGAACGCGTTGTGGGATGGCGGCGTGAAGATCGTCGCGAAGACAATCGTGGACGCCATGATGATGATGAACAGCGCGGCCACGAGCAGGCAGCCGAAATCAGCCTTGATCGCTCCGATCACGCCGCGCACGGAGTCGAGAATAGCAAAGCGACGCTCGGTCAAACATCGGGTCTCGGCCCGAGTGGGGCCGGGCCGGGTTAGGCCGGCTGAAGATCGGTGGGACGCGACGCCCGGGCGGGGGCCGCGAGCAGCGCCTTCCGCTTCCGTACGTATTCGTGCACCAGGGAGACCAGCGTGGCGTGACTCCAGGTCAACGGTGAGACCGAGAGTGGCGCCTTCGAGTAGGGATTGAGCTGCTCCGAGAGGACGCCGCTGGGCAGCGCCGCCCCCGCGACCCACTCCAGGATCTCGCGGGCGCGCTGCAAGTCGTCGACGGACTTTGCCTGGCTCACCACCCACTGCCCGTACCACATGGTGCAGATGAACCACGGATTGCCCGGGACGTTGCCGATGTCCTGGCTGACCTGGTAGTACCAGTCGTTCTCATAGCGGGCGATCCCGCCCACCTCGGTCTTGCACCAGAGCCGGTCGTAGACCGCGGTCATGGTGCTGACGATCATCGGATCGTCCGCGGCGAACATCCCGAAGTACCAGAGGCCATAGACGCTCGAATCGATGGTCAGGTCCCGCGCGGTGGTCCCATCGGGTCGCACGTAAATCCGCCTCAGGAAACGGTTGAGCTCGGGGTCGAACAGGTACTTCGTGATGCCCTGCTGGATGCCGTCGGCCGCCGCCCGGTAGCGGTCGGCCAGCTTCATCTCGCCGTAGAGTTGGGCGAAGTTGGCGGCCGCCTTGAGTCCCGCCCAGACCGCGGCGGCGGTAAAGCTCATCACCCCACGCCGCTCCTCCCAGAGGTCATAGCTCGGTTCGGGCAGGCCGGTGAGCGGGTCGATGTAGCTGGCCAGGAAATCGGCCGCCAGGATGATCAGGGGCCGGTAGTAGGCCTTGAAGAACTCGAAATCGCGATGCCGGTCGTAGTGCTGCCAGAGCGCGAACAGCACCAGCCCGGTCTCATCCTCCTGAATGGGGTACTGTGGCTTGCCGGTCGCGTCCACCCAGGGGTGCCAGCTACTGCCCGGGTCACCGGCGGGCGTGTACTTGTGTCGGAAGTAGCCCTCCTTGGTGACGATCCGGGCGCACAGCTCGAAGAAGCGGCGCGGCAGGTCGACATAGCCGGCCTGGTCCATGGCATAGACGGCCAGCGCGGCATCCCGCGGCCACATATAGCTATAGGTATCCCGGGCGAACTTGACGACGTCCGCGTCGTTCGCGGCCAGCACCGCGCCGCCGCTGTCGACCTGGGTGCGGACCACCAGCAGGCAGCGGCGGTACAGGTCGGCCACTCGCGGCGAGAGATCGGCGAACTCGCGGTCTTCCTTGTTCACCCAGGCGGCCCAGTAGGAGCGGGTCCGCTCCAGGAAGGCTTCCGGTCCGCGCAGCGTCACCACGTCGGCGACGGCCTGCAGCTCGGCGAAGTTGCGCGCCGCGATCAGCCATTGATAGGCGGTTGCCGCCTGCCCCGCGGGGATCCGTCCGAGCTTGAGGGCCAACGTCATGTCGACCGACCCCTGCTCGATCGGGTTGTTGCCGAGCTCGCCGTCCTCCGCGTCCCGCCAGGTGCCCTGGGCGCCGCCCACGTCTTTCTTGCCGCAGGCATAGCCGTCGAGGCCGAACCGGTCACCCACCATCGCGCAGGCGGCGAAGCACCGCTGCCCCTTGTAGGCGACCAGCCCCTTGACCGCGGGGTAGTACATGACCGTGTCGCCGACCTCGGTGCCGTAGATGTGCCAGTCGAAGTGAAAGAACAGCCGGACCTCCCGCTCCGCTCCGTCGTTTTGGACCCTGACCCGCCGAAAGAGGGCGTCGCGGCCGAGGTCAACGGCGTCATTGAAGGTGACCGTGACCAGGAGATCCGGATGGGAGACGGTGACGTTGGTGACAAGCGTGTCCGGCAGGTAGACGAGGTCTTTCGACCAGGCGGGGTCATCGAGCCAGGCGAAGCGGCCCTCCACCCAGATCCCAAACCGGCAGGGCTCGCCGCTCGTATGGTTCTCCTGGCCGACCCGCGGGTAATAGATGTCGCGCAGCTGATAGTTGTGATCGAAGTTGACCAGCAGCGCGCCGTTGCCGATCGGGAGGTCGCGTGACACGTCGGCCATTATCGGTTGCCGTACCCGCCTTTGAGTGAACCGCGAACGGATTGTTACCATCCGAGCGTGTCAACGCCGGCGAAAACTGATACCTTGACCGTCCGGTCGCGGGAGCACGATGACGTCATCGATGTCACGGACCAGGTCGCCCAGGTGGTGTCGGAGAGTGGCGTAACGACCGGCCTCTGCCACGTCTACGTGCCTCACACCACGGCCGGCGTCTTCATCAATGAGAATGCCGACCCGGACGTGAAGGCCGACGTGGTCGCCAGGCTGGAGGCGCTTGTTCCCTGGGACAACCACTATCGCCACGCCGAAGGCAATGCCGCGGCGCACATCAAGTCGACGCTGATCGGCACCTCGCAAACCATCCCGGTCCGCAACGGACGGCTGGCGCTGGGTCGCTGGCAGGCGATCTACTTTGCGGAATTCGACGGCCCGCGCGAGCGCCATTTCCAGGTCACCGTTCTGGGCTGAGAACAGGAAAGCCGCCCCTGGGGCGGCTTTGCCGATTCACAACGGCGCGGTTACTTGCGGCCGGCGGTCTCCAGCTGCTTCGGCTGGCTGTTGCTGCCGGTCGCGCCGCTGATCGGGATCTTCACCGATTTCGGCTTTGCCGGCTCCGCCTTCGGCAGCGTAAGGATCAGGACGCCGTTGACGAACTGGGCCTTGGCCTGCTCGCCGAGCGCATCCTCCGGCAGGGTCACCTGGCGGCTGAACTTCCCGTAGAAATTCTCGCGCAGCCAGTAATTCTCGGGCTGGGCATCGGCCGGCGGCTTGATCTCGCCCTTGATGTTGATCTGCCCGCCGTCGACGGTGACCTCGACCGCGCCCGGGTCGACGCCCGGAACGGCGGCCCGGATCACCCACTCGTTGTCGGTCTGGTACACGTCCAGCGGCAGGTAACCCTCGCCGACCGCGCCCACGGTCCGCGACTGGCCCGGCAGACCGAAGGTATCGCCAAACAGGCGATCCATGGCGCTGTGGAGTGACATCAGGTCGCTGATTGGTGACCAACGAATCACGCTGCTCATGGCATTTGACCTCCTTGGTCGTGTGGTTTTTACGGTCGCCGGTATACCCCCGCGGCCGGCATCTTAAAACCCGCAGCCGGGCCGGTTCACAGATCGTGAAAAGCCGTAACCACTCCAAGGAGGCCGGTATATACTGTTCAGACTCAAAAGCCGGGGAGACGCATGCTTACCAGCATCAAGTCGGTCGGCAGCCACGTTCCGTCCGGCATCCTGACCAACGCCGACCTCGAAAAGATGGTCGAGACGTCCGACACCTGGATCCGGGAACGCACCGGGATCGTGGAGCGCCGGATAGCCGCGGTCGACGAATCCGCCACCGACCTGGCCGCCGAAGCGGCGCGGGACGCGCTGGCAATTGCCGGGCTGCGCCCCGAGGACACCGACCTGATCGTGTGCAGCACCTCGACCCCGGACTCGATGTTTCCGTCGGTCGCCTCACGGGTACAGGACCGATTGGGCGCCCACGGTCCGGCCTTCGATGTGCAGGCCGCCTGCACCGGCTTTCTCTACGCCATCAGCGTGGCCGACCGCTTCGTCAGCGGTGGCGAAGCCAGGCAGGCAGTCGTGATCGGCAGCGAAACGCTGACGAAGATCGTGAACTTCAAGGACCGGGGCACCTGCGTCGTCTTCGGTGACGGCGCGGGCGCGGTGGTGCTGGGGCCCGGTTCGGGCAGCGCCGGCATCAAGTCCTGTGTCCTCGGGTCGGACGGCTCCGGCGGCGACCTTATCTATGTGGCGCCTGGCGCGGACGGCCCCGAAGGCCGTGGCCGGCCGGAGATCCGGATGGACGGACGTCGCGTGTTTCGGTTCGCCACCGAGATCCTGGCCCAGGCCACGCTGCAGGCGCTGGAAAAAGCGAACGTCCGGCTCGAGGACGTCAAGCTGATCGTGCCCCACCAGGCCAACGCCCGCATCATCGAGGCGGCTGCCAAGCGGCTGGGCGTGGGCGCCGACGTGATGGTGAACGACATCGCGAACTACGGCAACACCTCGACCGCGTCGATCCCCCTGGCGTTGAAGGATTCCCTTGCCGCCGGCCGCCTCAAGCGCGGTGACCACCTCGTGCTGGTGGGCTTCGGCGCCGGGCTCACCTGGGGAGCTTGCGTAATCGAGTGGGAAGGCGCGCCCGTCCGGGTCGCGGCCTGACCGGTGTTCCGCCCTAAAACGCGTTACGTCGCGCTTCCGTCGCCGCGGGCCGGCGTGGGCGAGGAGGTCGACCGCCTCACCTGCCCCAAGTGCGACACCTCACTCGAACCGGCGCGGCTGAGCGCCGCCCTGGGGGTCTGCTATCGCTGCGGTTATCATTTCCGGCTACGCGCCCCGGAACGGATCGCGATGCTGGTCGAGCCCGGCTCCTTCAAGGAAGAAGACCTGGGGATCACGGCAAAGGACGTCCTGGGCTTCAAAGACAGCCAGCCCTACAGCAAGCGAATCGAGCAGAGCCGCGCCAGCACCGGGGCGAATGAGGCGGTGAGCTGGGGCGAGGCGGTGCTGGCCGGACATCGGATCGTCATCGTCTGTCTGGATTTCGCCTTCATGGGCGGCAGCATGGGCGCCGCCACCGGCGAAAAGATCACCAATGGCATCGAGCGTGCCCTGGACAGCCGGCTGCCCCTGCTGATCATCTCGGCCTCGGGTGGGGCCCGGATGCAGGAGGGGATGTTGTCGCTGATGCAGATGGCGAAGACGGCCGCCGCGCTGGGTCGGCTGGGTGGCGCCGGGATGCCGTACATCTCCTTGCTCACCGATCCGACGATGGGCGGCGTCACCGCCAGCTTTGCCTCGCTCGCCGACGTCATCCTCGCCGAACCCGGCGCGATGATCGGCTTCGCCGGGTCGCGCGTCATCCAGCAGGCCACCTACGAGACCCTTCCCGACGGTTTCCAGACGGCGGAATTCCTCTGGCAGCACGGGATGATCGATCTGGTGGTGCCGCGACCGGAGCTCCCCGCCGTGATTCGGCAGCTGCTCGACCTGTACACCCGGGACGGTTTTCACTCCGACTTCGAGCTGAAGGGGCAGGCCCGCGCAGCCGCACAAGCGGCGGCGCCCACCCACCCGTGACCGACAACGGTTCCCTGGCGGCGGCCACCTGGGAGCAGGTCGAGCTGGCCCGCCACCCCGACCGCCCCTACGCCCTGGACTACATCCATGCGCTCTTCAGCAACTTCTTCGAGTTGCACGGCGACCGGCTCTACGGGGACGATCACGCGATCATCGGCGGGCCCGCCGCCTTCGATCAGCGGACCGTGATGGTGATCGCGCAGCAGAAGGGCCGCACCACCGCCGAGCGAGCGATGCGCAACTTCGGCATGGCGAACCCCGAGGGATACCGAAAAGCGCTTCGACTCATCCGGCAGGCCGAGCGCTTTCAGTTTCCGATCATCGCCTTCGTCGATACCTCGGGCGCGTTCCCGGGGGCGGGAGCGGAGGAGCGGGGCATCGCCTGGGCGATCGCCGAGAACCTGGTGGCGCTGGCGGGGGCGCGCACCCCGATCGTCACGCTCGTGCTCGGCGAGGGAGGCAGCGGCGGTGCGCTCGGCATCGGCGTGGGCGATCGCTTGCTGATGATGGAGCACTCGATTTACAGCGTCGCGATGCCGGAGGCGTGTGCCTCGATCCTCTGGCGCGACATCGCCCGTAAGGTGGAGGCCGCCGACGCGCTCAAGCTCACCGCGGCCGACTTGAAGCGGATGGGCCTGGCCGATGAGATCGTGCCCGAACCCCCGGGCGGGGCCCACAACGATTACGGCGTCGCGGCCGATGCGGCCGGGGCGGCGCTGCGGCGTCACCTGGCCGAGCTGGAAGCGGTGGAGCTCGATCGTCTGGTGGAGCAGCGCTACCAGCGGTATCGACGTATCGGCGCGACCTAACATCAGCACGATGGCCAGCCATGCCCTGACGGACGCGCCGATCCGGCGGCGCGAACGCCTCGACCCCTCGGTCTTCCGGCTGCCGGTCGATCGAATCCGCGAAGGGTATTACAGCGACGTGTACTTCAACCGTACGGTCGACGTGCTGCAGGCCGACCGGCAGCATCCGCACGTTCTGATGCAGGTCTTCCAGAAGAATCAGTCAGTGATTGGCGGCATGGATGAGGCGATCGCCATCCTCAAGCTCTGCTCCGAGGACTTCTCCCAGTTGCGCGTGCAGGCGCTGTACGACGGTGATCCGGTGGCGCCATGGGAAACGACGATGACGATCGAGGGCGACTACACGCTGTTCGCCCGCCTGGAGACGGTCTATCTGGGCGTCCTGTCGCGGCGCACCAAGGTTGCCACCAACGTCCGCCGGGTGGTCGACGCGGCGAAGGGTAAACAGATCATCTTCTTTCCGGCCCGCCATGACCACCACCTGGTGCAGACCGGTGACGGCTATGCGGCGCACGTGTCCGGCGCCATCGGCGTGTCAACCGATGCGCAGGCCTCCTGGTGGGGCGGAAAGGGCACCGGCACGGTGCCCCACTCGTTGATCGGCGCCTACCAGGGCAACACCGTACTCGCCGCACAGAAGTACGCCGAGTTCATCGACCCGAGCATCAACCTGGTGGTGCTGGTCGACTGGGAAAACGACTGCGTCCGCACCTCGCTGGAGGTGGCGCGGGCGCTCAAGGACCGGCTGTGGGGCGTCCGCCTCGACACCTCGGAGACCATGGTCGACGTCAGCATCCAGAAGTTGATGGGCGATTTCGATCCGCGCGGGGTCAACCCGCAGCTCTGCACCCTGGTGCGGAGGGCGCTGGATCGTGAGGGCTTCGAGCACGTCAAGATCGTGGCCAGCGGTGGCTTCAATGTCGAGAAGATCGAACGCTTCGAGCGCGAGCGGGTACCGGTCGACGCCTACGGCGTGGGCAGCGCGTTCTTCCAGGGGAGCTACGACTTCACCGCCGACGTCGTGATGGTCGAAGGCCGGCCTTGCGCGAAAGCTGGCCGTCGCTTCCGGCCGAATCCACGCCTTGAACCGGTGACCTGATGCCAAACGTCACCATCGTGGTCGACATGGTGAACGGCTTCTGCAAGCACGGCAACCTGGCGTCGCCCCGCTGCGACGCCGCCATCCCGCGGGTGCGGGCGGCGATCGAGAGCCGTAAGCAGGCCGGCGATCAGCTGATCTTCCTGGCCGACACGCACGATCCCAACGACCGCGAGTTCGAGGTCTTCCCGGTGCATTGCGTGCGCGGCACCTCCGAGTCCGAGGTGGTGCCCGAGCTTCAGCCGTTGCTCGCCGGCGCCACCCTGATTCGCAAGCGCCGCTACTCGGGCTTCTTCGAGACCGACCTCGAGGCCCGGCTGCGGGCGACCGCCCCCGATCAGGTCACCGTCGTCGGCGTCGACACGGACATCTGCGTGCTGCACACCATCGCCGACCTGCGCAACCGCGATTACCGGGTGATTGTTCCCGCGCAGGCCGTCGAGACCTTCGACGGCCCCAGCCACCCGGGGGACGAGGTGCAGGGCTGGGCGCTTGCCCATATCAAGGGCGTGCTCGGCGCCACGGTCCTCACCTGAGCTTTGTGAGCCCCACGATATAATCTAAAGCTCCAATGGAATGGCGGTATACCGAATACCCCGGCCATCGCTTTACGTTTGCATTGATGTGATGGCAGCCCCAGCCGGCTCGTTCTGCCCGGCCTGCGGCGGCAAGCTCAAGCCCGACAGCCGCTATTGCTCCGGCTGCGGCCGGGCGGTGGTCCCCGCCGGCGGTTTTCCGTGGCGGTTTCGTCCCTGGATGGTGGCGCCGGCGGTGTTCCTCGCCGTTCTGTTGATCGTCCTCCCGGGGTTCCTCTATGTCTGGGCCGGGCTACCGTCGACGTCGAACCTGAGCACGGCTCGGCTGCCGCTCTCGACCCGCATCTACGACCGGACCGGGACCATCCTGCTGGCCGAGATCCACCAGGGATCCGAGCGGCGCCACATCGTGCGACTCAACCAGGTGGCGCCGGCGATGCGGCAGGCGACGGTCGCGGTCGAAGACCGGACCTTCTACCAGCACGGCGGGCTCAACCTGTTGCGCACCGGACAGGCCGGGCTGGAGGACTTGCTCCACCTGCGCTTCAACCAGGGCGGGAGCACGATCACCCAGCAGCTGGTCAAGAACGTCTATCTGTCCGGTGATCGATCGGTTCTGCGCAAGCTCGACGAGGCCATCCTCGCCGTCGAGATCGAGCATCAGTACTCGAAGGCGCAGATCCTCGAGGCCTACCTGAACCGCGTCTTTTACGGAAACCGCTCCTATGGGGTGGAAGCCGCGGCGCAGACCTACTTCGGCAAGCCCGCCAGCCAGCTGTCCCTGGCAGAGGCGAGCTTCCTGGCCGGTCTGCCGCAGGCGCCGACCGAGCTCG
Source organism: Chloroflexota bacterium (assembly GCA_005881215.1). Lineage (GTDB taxonomy): Bacteria > Chloroflexota > Dormibacteria > CF-121 > CF-121 > CF-13. Next base: position 15,431 of record VBDZ01000004.1, read on the forward strand.
ATCCTTTCACCAACCCCAACGGTGCCAAGCTGCGACAGCGGGTGGTGCTCGCCGCGATGGTCAAAGCCCACGACATCAGCTCGGCGCAGGCCAAGTCCATCGCCGCCCAGCCGCTCGCCCTGCAAAAGCCGTCGACTGCGGATGATGTCAAGGCGCCGGGTTTCGTCCATTGGGTCGCCGCGCAGCTGGAGAAGACGTACGGCCCGGACCTGCTGGAAAACGGCGGGCTCACGGTGGTGACCTCCCTCGACTGGAACCTGCAGTCGATCGCCGAACGTCAGGTGCGTGCCAAGGTGATGGCGCTCCAGGGACAGCACGTCACGGACGGGGCGCTGGTCGCCATCGATCCGAAGACCGGCGCGGTGCTGGCCATGGTTGGATCCGCCGGCGCCAACGTGCCCGGCGGTGAATACAACATGGCGGTCATCCCCCGCCAGCCCGGCTCCGCCTTCAAGATGTTCACCTACACGGCGGCGATCGAGTCGGGGAAGTTCACCATGGGCTCCTGGGTGCTCGACGCGCCGCTCCACATCCAGCTGTCGGACGGCAGCAGCTACACCCCGAACAACTACGACGGCTCCTACCACGGCTGGCAACCGCTTCCCCACGCGCTCGGCAATTCGTACAACATCCCGGCGGTCAAGGTCGAGATGGGTACCGGCATCGACCGCGTGGTCGACGTCGCCCGGCGGATGGGCGTGGAGACGCTGAACCAGCCGGTCACGGCCTATCAGCCGAGCCTGACGCTGGGCGGCTACGAGGTGCCGCTGATCGACATGGCGGCCGGCGCCAGCACCCTGGCGGCCCAGGGAACGTATCGCCACCCGCAGGGCATCCTCAAGATCGTTGCCCAGAATGGCGCGACGCTGTACCGGTTTGACCCGGGCAAAGGCCGGCCGGCCCTGACCCCACAGGTCAGCTTCATCATGTCCGACATGCTCTCCAACGACAACAACCGCGCGCTCGCCTTTGGACGCAACAGCGACCTCGTCATCCCCGGCCACCATGTCGCGGCGAAGACCGGCACCACGAATGACTTCCGCGACAACCTGACGGTTGGCTTCACCCCCAACCTGGCCGTCGCCGTCTGGGTTGGAAACGCCGACCACACCCCGATGCAACACGTGAGCGGCATCGTCGGCGCGGCGCCCATCTTCCACGGCTTCATGACCGAAGCGCTCAACCCCCAGCCGGACAGCTGGTATAGCGTGCCCGACGGTCTGCACGTGGTCAACATGAATGGCTATACGGCGTATCTGCTGCCGGGCACGGAGCAGGTCAGCCAGACCCAGCAGCCGCCGCCACCCTCGTGTGACGAAGACTGCAGCGGCGGAAACGGCGGCAGCTCAGAGGGCCGCCACAAGAAACACGGTTAGCTCAGAAACTTCACGCGCAGGTGCGCCGACGACCCGGCTCGCGGCGCACTCGCCCTTAAGACGCATGGGCTCGTAGGCTCGCACGAGCCGGGGCGGCGCCTGCGCTATTACGCGCGAAAGCGCGGCGGCCTGACGGCCGCTGGCCGCCGCACCTGCGCGGTTAGGTCTCTGTACTAACTGTGCTGCGGCGGATTCGCCGCCGACCCGCCCCGCAACGACTCGAGCTCGCGGCTCAGTTCCGCGACCTGCCGCTCCAGCTGCGCGACCTGTTCGCGGCTCGCCAGCGGCATCGATGAGCGGGCGCTCCGCACACTGTCCTGCACCCGCCGGCCGAGGTCTTCGCCGGCCCGCCGGGTTCGGGCGGCGAAGTCGTCGAAGCGCCGGAGGCTCTCCTCGCGGCTCGTCTTCCCCTCGTGCAAAAACGTATGCGCCCACCTATCGGTCTGATCAAACGCCCACCACGCCGCGCCCAGCATGATGGCGAAGCCATCGCGGATCACCTCGCGGACGCGTTCGGTTCCCTCTGAAGATTCGTGATCGGCTGTCTGTGCGCCGCCGTCCGTTGGATTGTGCTCTGCCATGCGCTAAGTTTAGGGGCAGGGCATGCCTATTTACGAGTACCGCTGCGCCGATTGCGGCAAGCGGCCATCGATCTTCTTCCGCAGCCTGGCTTCAGTGGAAGCCGCGCCCGCCTGCCCCGCCTGCGGTGGCCGTCATCTGACTCGGCTGATCTCGCGCACCGCGCAGGTGCTCTCAGAGGACACCCGGCTGGACCGGCTCAGCGACAGCCCCGATCTGTCCGACGTCGACGAGAACGATCCCAAGAGCATGGCGCGCTGGGCCAAAAAGATGGGCCAGCAGATGGGCGGCGACGAGCTCGGGGAGGATTTTGACCAGGTCGTCGATGAGATGGGTGAGGCCGGTCCGAATGGCGATGGGCCCGCCGACACCGATGATGACGACCTGTGAGCGCGGCGCCGATCGCTCGCATCATCGGTCGTGAGATCCTCGACTCGCGCGGGAATCCCACCGTTCAGGTCGACGTCGTGCTCGAGGCCGGTCAACGCGGCCGGGCGGCGGTGCCGTCGGGCGCCTCGACCGGCGCGCACGAGGCGGTTGAGCTGCGCGATGGGGACAAACGCCGCTATGGCGGAAAGGGCGTCCGCAACGCGGTGGCGCACGTCAACCGGGAGATCGCGGCCGCGCTGCGCGGCGCCGACGCCAGTGATCAGCGCGCCATCGACGAACGGCTGATCAACCTCGACGGGACGGCGAACAAGTCACGGCTGGGGGCGAATGCGATGCTCGGGGTTTCGCTCGCGGTGGCGCGCGCGGCGGCGCTTAACGCCGGCCAGCCACTGTATCGCTACCTGTCCGGCGGCGCGGAGCCGCTGATGCCGGTGCCAATGATGAACATCCTCAACGGCGGCCGCCACGCACAAACCCGGGTCGACTTCCAGGAGTTCATGGTGGTACCCGCCGGGGCGCCGACGTTTGCGGAAGGCCTTCGCTGGGGCGCGGAGGTCTTCCATGCCCTCAAGGAGGCGCTGCATCAGCGTGGATTGTCCACCGGACAGGGCGATGAGGGCGGTTTCGCTCCGGAACTCAAGGCCAACGAAGAGGCGATGACGCTGCTGGTCGAGGCCATCGAGCGCAGCGGCCACCGGCCGGGCGAGGAAATCTTCATCGCGCTCGACCCGGCCGCCTCCGAGCTCTACCGGGATGGGTCGTACCGGCTCGAGGGTGAGGGAAAAACGCTTCCCGCCGGCGAGCTGATCGATCGCTGGGCCGCCTGGGTCGATCGCTACCCGGTGATCTCCATCGAGGACGGACTTGCCGAGGATGATTGGGACGGCTGGCGTCAGCTCACCGGCCGGCTGGGCGGGCGGCTGCAGCTGGTCGGCGACGACATCTTCGTCACCAATGTCGTCCGCCTCCGCCAGGGCATCGAGCAGGGCGTGGCGAACAGCATCCTGATCAAGGTCAACCAGATCGGCTCGCTGACCGAGACCCTGGAAACCATGGCGACCGCGCGTCGGGCCGGGTACACCACGGTTATCTCGCACCGCTCGGGGGAGACGGAGGACACCTTCATCGCCGATCTGGCGGTGGCGACCGGCGCCGGCCAGATAAAAACGGGTGCGCCCTCACGGTCAGAGCGAGTCGCGAAGTACAATCGGCTCCTGCAGATCGAGGAAGAGGTGGGAAGCACAGCGCGTTACCCGGGGCGCACCGCGTTCATCGGTCTGACGGAATCGAGGGCTTTTCCACATGTCTAGGCGAGTCCCGCCGCGCGGCTTCTTCAACGGCGAGTCGCCGTTCGGCCGGCTGCCGACCGAGCCGAGCTTCCCCACCATCCGGGTCTCCCGGCGCGGCGTCATCTGGATCGTGGTCGCCGCGCTCGTCCTGCTGATCCTCTTTCTGCTGAAGCCGTTCGCCACGCTCTACACCGACTACCTCTGGTTCCGCGCGCTGGGCTACGGCGGCGTGTTCGGCACCCGCTTTGCCGCCCAGCTCTGGTCGTTCTTCATCTTCGCCATCGTCTTCTGGGTGATCGGCGGCGTCAACGTCCTGCTCGCCCTCAATTCCGGGCGACGACTTTCATCGATCGGCATCCGGCAGCGCCTGCTGACGGCTCCCTCCACCATTCTCGCGATGCTGGCCGTCTTTTTGCTCGGATTGCTCTTCGGTCAGATCGCCTCCGGCCAATGGCAGACGATCCTGACCTATCTCAACCAGAAGCCGTTCAACGTCCAGGACCCGATCTGGCACAAAGACGTCGGGTACTACGTCTTCACCCTCCCCTTCTATCGCTTCCTTTGGGGCTGGTTCCTGGGGGTGGTGATCCTGATGACGCTGGTGGTCGCGGGACTCTACGCCTCACGTGCCGGGCTCCAGAATCTGGTCTTGCCGACGCGGGCGGTGCGACACCTCTCGGTGCTGGCCGCCGTCTTCGCCGCGCTGCTCGCCATCCACTACCGGCTCGATCTGTATGAGCTGCTGTTGACCCGGCGTGGGGGCCAGTTCGTCTACGGGGTTGGCTACGCCGATGCCGCGGCTCGCATTCCCGCGTACTGGATCATGGTGGTCCTGATGGCGCTGATCGCCATCGGGCTGCTGGCCAACGCGGCGGTTGGGCGATTGACGCCGCTGCCGGTAGCGCTCGTCGCCTGGCTGGGGGCGGCATTCATCCTGCTCGTGATCTTTCCGGGCATCATCCAACGATTTCAGGTGGCGCCGAGTGAGCTCTCGCGCGAGACGCCCTACATCAAGAACATGATCGACTTCACCCGACAGGCGTACGGCCTCACCAGTATTGCCGACCGGCCCTTCACGCCCAAGGATGCACTGACCGCTGACGCCGTCGCCCGTAATCCGCAGACCGTCCAGAACGCACGGCTCTGGGATCCGCAACTGGCACTCCCCTATACCCTGGAAAACCTCCAGAGCCTGCGCACCTATTACCAGTTCTACCCCAACGAAGTGGCGGTCGACCGCTACCAGCTGGGTGATCAATACCTGCAACTCTTGCTGGCCGCCCGCGAGCTGAACCCGGACAAGGTGGCCGAGAACTCGCCGACGTGGGTTGCCCAGAAGTTGCAGTACACCCATGGCTACGGCGTCGTCGCTGCCCGCGCGAACGAAGCCACCAACCAGGGAGATCCGGTGTTGACCCTGCAGGATATCCCGCCCGCGGGCGTCCCGCCGGTGACCCAGGCCGGCATCTACTTCGGCCGTCATACCTCGAACTACGTCCTGACCGATTCGAAGCAGGCGGAATTCGATTATCCGTTCGCCACCGACCAGTACACCCAGTGGAAGGGCCACACCGGCGTGCCCCTATCCTCGACGCTGCGAAGCCTCGCCTTTGCCATCCGCCTTGGCGATATCAATCTCCTGATCAGCCCGCAGCTGACGTCGCAGACGCAGGTCCTCTTCAATCGGGCAGTCCAGGATCGGGTCGCCGCGCTCGCGCCCTTCCTGCAGTTCGACCAGGACCCCTATGTCGTCGTCGTCAATGGCCGCGTCTACTGGATCCTCGACGGCTTCACCGTGACCGACCACTATCCATACAGTGAGATGGCGCCGGATGACGGCGGCCCACTGGTCGGCGTGAACTACGCCCGCAATTCCGTCAAGGTGGTGGTCGACGCCTACGAAGGCACGACGACCTTCTATCAGATCGACACCAAGGACGCGATCGCCAACACCTATGCCTCGATCTTCCCCGGGCTCTTCAAGCCGTTCAGCGCGATGCCCGCCGGGTTACAGGCGCACATCCGCTATCCGCGCGACCTCTTCAACCGCCAGGCCGAGCGGTTCACGTACTTTCACATGACCGATCCCACCGTTTTCTACCTCCGCTCGGACCTCTGGAACATCGCGAAGGAGAACCTGGCACAGGCCGGCGGACCATCGCCGATCAGGCCCTTCTACGTGATCAGCCGGCTCCCCGGCGAGCCGAAGGAAGAATTCCTCACCATCCTTCCCTACACGCCGAACGGCAAGACGAACATGATCGCCTACCTGGCGGCACGCTCTGACCAACCCGACTACGGCACGCTCTTCGACTTCCGCTTCCCGAAAGACAGCCTGGTCACCGGCCCCCAGCAAGTCGAGGCAAACATCGACCAGGCGCCGGTCATCAAGTCCCAATTCGCGCTGTTGAATGCGCCCGGTTCGCAGGTGATCCGCGGCAACCTGCTCGTGCTCCCCATTGAGACGTCGCTGCTGTATATCGAGCCCGTCTACCTGCAGGCCACCAATGTCGCCAAACCGCAGCTCAAGAAGGTGATCGCGGCGACGGGTCAGAACGTGGCGATGGAGGACACCCTCGACAAGGCCCTGGCTTCGCTGCTCGGCACGGCGGCGCCCAGCAACCCATCGGGACCGACCGGGCCCGCGCCGAGCGGCACGGTCGCCCAACTGATCGCCCAGGCCAAGACTCATTACGATCTGGCCCAGGCTGCCCTGCGGAACAGCGATCTCGCCACCTATGCCAAGGAGATCCAGATGGTGGGAAACATCCTGAACCAGCTGGCGGCACTGCAACCAGCGGCGAGCGCCTCACCCTCCGCGTCCCCCACCACATCTCCCTGAGGTTCCGCCGCCCTTAAGCGGGCATGAAAAAGGGCGCTTGTCCGTGACAAGCGCCCGTCCGAGCCCCCGGAACCGGCTATCTGCCCGACGGAAAGGAGTCGGCGACGGCGAGGACGGCGACGACGAGCGAGGCGATAAGCGCAACGATCCGGAACATGGACACCCTCCTTTGGGTACCGGGTGTCCGGACCGTGTGGCCCGGAATGTAACACCCGGTTCAATTTGGTGTCAATATACTTATCGTCTCCTTGTTTAGCAGCGCTATACTGCAGAGGCGGTTATGAACTCCGTCGGTGAGCGTTTGCGCGAGGCGCGGATCTCTCGCGGACTGACGCAGGCGCAGCTCGCCAGGGGCCTCGCGACCAAGGGATTCATCAGCCAGGTAGAGCGCAACCACGCCACGCCGTCGCTGGCGAAGCTCCGGCTGATGGCGGAGCGGCTCAGCCTTCCGCTTGGCCATTTCACGGGCGACAGCTCACCGCTCGAGCTCAGTTACCTGCGAAAGAGCGCGGAGCTTGCCATCAAAGCCCACGAGCCCGAACGCGCCATCGGGCTGGTCGAAGAGGGCTTGCGTTTCCCTGCCACCGCCAACGAACGAGCCGACCTGCTTCGGATCATGGGCCTGGCACTCGAGGCATCGAACCGCCTGCCGGAAGCGATCAGCGCGCATCAGCAGGCGGCGGCGATTGCGCCCCCGGACGACCCCGAGCTCAACGCCAGCATCTATGCCGAGATCGGTTACGTCCAGCAGTCGCAAGAGCAGTTCAACAGCGCGATGGAGGCCAACCTTCGGGCGCTCAGCTGGCTCGACCGCAGCCGTCATGCCGATCCCGCCTTGCGGGCCCGGGTGCTGAACAACCTCGGTCGCTCCTCCTACGCGCTCGGCCAGCTGGAGGCCTCTGACCGCTACTTGCAGCTGGCGCTCGACGCCGCCCTCGATGCGGAGAGCCTCTTGCGGATCGCCAACGCCCACATGGCGCTCGGAGTTTCGGCCCGGGCAATCGGTGAGCTCGACCGGGCGCTCGAACATTGCAACCGGGCACTGGAGCTGCACTCCCGGATTGGCCAGCATCGGGCGGCCAACATGGTCCTCAACAACCTGGGTGATGTCCACTACGCCGCCGGCCGGAAGCGTGAAGCCGCCGAATTTCAGCAGCGCTGCCTCGCCCGCGCTCGCGAAATGCGCGACGACTTTGAAGTCGGCGTCGCCGCCGGCGAGTTGGCGCGTTACGCCCTGGAGGAAAAACGACCCGCGGACGCGATGGCGCTGGCCAGGGAAAGTCAGCAGGCTGCGGCTCGGTCTGGCGACCATCTCCACCAGGCCGTCTCCGCCGCGGTGGAGGGGAGGGCGGCCGAGCAGCTTGGTCACCCCACCATTGCGAATCGGAAATTCAAACTGGCGCTGCAACTGCTCGCCGACCGTAATGCGGCGGGCAAGCTGGCCGAGGTGTGCGCCATCTACGCCGATCTGCTTCGAGCGCGCGGCGACCAGAACCGTGCCTTCGCCGTCATGCGGATGGCGGCCGAGCGGGACTTCAGCAAGCTCACCGGGCTGCTCAAACCTGGTAAATGATCGCCACCCACACCGCACGGGCGAAGACTTCGCCCGCGACAGTCCTCCTCGCCGACGCCGATCAGGACCGCGCCCCGCAGCTACGCGGCATGCTCGAGAGTGCCGGTCACCGGGTGATCACCGCCGCCGATGGCGCCGCCACCCTCCGGATGCTGTCGGCGCACGCCAGCGACCTGGTCCTCTGTGATGCCGCGTTGCCCGACCTCGATGGCTTTGAAGTCTGTCGCGCCATCAAGCAGGCGCCCGCGACTGCGGACACCCCGGTCGTGATGCTGGTCGATAACGATGATGAGCTGCAGCGGGAGCGCGCGCTGCAAGCGGGTGCGGATGACGTGACCACCAAGCCGGTGGAACGGGCGGCGTTGCTGACGCTCATCCGGTCTCAGCTGCGGATCGCCCGGCTGACGATGCAGCTCAATGACCTGGAGGGGGTGGTGGTCACGCTGGCTCGCGCCGTCGAGGATCGCGATCACAGCAGCAGCGGTCTCTCTGAAAAAGTCGCTCACTGGGCGATGGAATTGGGGACGGCCATCGACCTACCCGACGACCAGCTCACCCTGCTTTACAAGGCGGCCCTGTTGCACGACGTCGGCACGCTGAGTGTTCCGGTCGGGGTGCTCGCCAAAGAGGGCCACCTCGATGCGGGGGAGTTCGGCCAGGTCAAGCGTCATCCGGTGGTGAGCGAAGAGATCCTGGGCGCCTTACCCCGCTCTGAGCCGTTGCTCCCGGCCGTCCGTCACCACCACGAACGGGTCGACGGCGCGGGCTACCCGGACGGCCTTGGCGGCAACGACATTCCCCTGTTTGCCCGGATCATCGCCATCGCGGACGCGTTTGTCGCCATGACCAGCGATCGCCCCTATCGCCGGCGACGTTCCAGGGCGGAGGCGATCCAGACGCTGGCGCAGGGCGCCGGCAAACAATGGGACGCATCCCTGGTTGAACGATTCCTGCAACTCGTGGCCGAAACCGTCCCGGAGATTCGAACCGCCGGCTAACCCGTGCTGAGACCGAAGGATCTTCTCAGCCTTCTCTAATCCGCATCAGGTGGTGCGCTCATTCACGGCTGCCATCCTGAGATCAACCAGAGGAACCACCGATGAGCAGCCTCCATTCGCTTCTCGACAACTTGATCGCCGCCGGCAGCATCTCCGGCTGGCGGATCGACGCCATCCTGCTGGGCAGCCTCCTGTGGGCCGTCACCGCCAGCTACAGCCAGATCAGGGTCGCCACCGCCTAAGCCGGCCAGTCCTCGGGGCGGTCGACGTCGTCGCCCATCGCGGCTGAAAGACCAACTTCAACCACGGCCTCGGGATGCGCGGCGACCACCACCTGTCCGCCACGATCATCTGTCAGGCGGAGCAGCTCGGAAAAGAACCGCCGGTCGAAGATCGGCGGGTTGCCGCGATGGTCGCCGTAGCGCGGAACGACGATCCGTCCCGGAGAAAATGCGCGGACCAGTTCCGCAATCGCGTCCCCGGTGAGGTGCGGCTGATCACCCACTGCAATCAAGGCAGCCTCGGTCGTATCGGGCAAGAGGCTGAGCCCGATCCCGATCGACCCGCCGATTCCAAGCTCGGGGGCGGGGTTGGTCACCAGGCGAAGTGGCAGGCCCGCGAGCGCATCCGCGTAACGCTCGTCATCCGAAATCACCACCACGATCGGCTCGAGGCCGGCGTCCACCAGGTGACGCGCCGCGCGACGCACCAGCGGCTCACCGTGCCACGGCTCGAGCAATTTCTGGCGTGGTGCGAACCGGCGCGACTGGCCGGCGGCGAGGAGAATCCCCCCGATCAGCTGGCGGGGGTTGCGGCCTTCAGCTGCTGCTCGACGCAACTGGCGAACCGCTGCGTCATTCGCTGAGCCACCTCCTGCATGATCGTGCTGCGCCCGAACTGGGCGACGATGCCGCTGACCGCGAGGTCGGTGTTCATGGTGACGCTGGTCGTGTCTCCGTTCGCCTCCACCTGTGCGGTCATGGTCGCGCTCGCACCGCCCCGACCGCGGACCTCCGCCCCCTCGCCCTTGATCCGCACCGTGTGACTGGCGACATCGACGCTTTCCAGGCTGATCCGTCCCTTATACGAGACGGCGATCGGGCCCAGCCTGACTTCGATCTTTCCGGCATAGGTCTTGTCGTCGATCACCTCGGTCAAAGCCGCGCCTGGCACGCAGTGCGCGATCTTCTCCACGTCGAGCAAATAGTTCCACGCGGCGTCGACCGGGACCGCCAGGTCGAAGCGGGTCGTGATGACCATCGCTCCTACATTACGGCAGAGCAAACGGCCGGCTCCTCGCGGAAGCCGGCCTCGAGCGCCTGTTGAGGCGAGTCTACGTCAGGCTCGCGGGACGTTGCCGGATATCACGACGCGGTGATCGGCGTTCCCGGGTCGACGAGGTGGATCCAGGTCAGGCCGGCGGGGAGCGGCATCGGCTTGCCGTCGGCGCCGAGGATCTTCAGCGGAAGCTCCGGGTTGCTCAGGTCCCATTTCGCCGGATAGCGATGGCCCTGGGTGAACACGTCGGCCGGGCCGGCCCCCTGCAGGTCGAAGTCGACCGCCGGGGCCCCGAGCACATCGGTAAAGCCGGCGTCGTGGTGCGCCACCTGGACCAGGACGACATTCACCGGCTTGATGGGCTGCCCGGTGTCCAGGTCGACCAGCGGTCCGGCCTCCGTGCCATAGACATAGGCGCCGTCGCCTGCCGAGTAGGTGTAGGTCACCCGGTGCGCGTTCGTCTGATCGAAGATGACCCGGTTGGCGACGGCGGGCGCCGGGCTGGCTGCGGGCGCGCCGGGTTTCGGAAGCTGGTACGTGACCTGCGGCGCATGCTTGCTCAGGCCGAGCCGCAGCCGGTCGCCGTCGGTATAGAGGTTGTGCGGCGCCCGCCGGCTGGGGTCGCGCGAGAAGTAGATGCCGCCGTCGCTCCCCTCGGTCAGGGCTGGGATCTGCTGCTGCGCGATCGCGTCCAGCACATGCTGGTTGGCACCGGAAAAGAAGACGACGCCATGGTAGGCGTGCCAGAGCTTGATCGTGACCGGGCGGGCGCTGCGCACCGGCTCGATCCGCTGGTTCCCCGACGGCTTGAAGTAGATCACGGTCATTCGGGTGATGCCGCCCTCGGCCAGGTACTCGTAGACCAGGTCGGCCTGCTGCAGCCCCGCCTGAGGCCGGGCGAGGATCGAGTTCTCGACTTGGACCATCGCCGGTCCGGGCCGGCTCGGGGTTGGCGTCGGCAAGAGGACAGCCGGCCCGTTGCCGCAGGCGGCGAGGACCAGGGCGGCGACCGCCGCCAGAAGTGCGGGGTGTCGCCCAGCGGTTGGCCGCTTCATGTGAGGGTCAGTATAAGAAAAGGCGATAGCGTAAGCCGCAGCGCCTTCGGGTAAGGTTCCGACTGATGCTTCCGCACGAAATGCTGCAGAGCCAGACGCAGGTCGAGCGATCGCTGCTCAGCCGGACGATGGGCTGGCTCGGTCTTTCCCTGGCGCTGACTGCGGGCGGCGTGTATCTCTGGTTCGCCGGGGTCGTACCCCAGAGCCTTCCGTGGTTCCTCTACTTCGTGGTCGCCATCGGGCTGATCTTCGCAATTCAGGCCACGGCAACCAGCAAGAACACGGGTCTCGCCGTGGGGCTCTTCGCCATCTTCTCAGTAGTCGAAGGGCTCTTCATCGCGCCGGTCGTCTTTTACTACTTGTCCGTCACTCCGGACGCCGTGGGCGAAGCGCTTCTGGGAACCGTCGGCATCTTCCTGGTGGCGGCCGCCGTCGTCTACCTGACGAGCATCAACATGGCGGCCTGGGGCCGGTATCTCCTCGGCGCGCTGCTGATCGGCATCCTGGTCAGCCTGGCGACCCTGATCTTTCGTTTCCCCATCAGCCAGCTGGCCATCAGCCTCTTCCTCGGCGTGGTCTTTGTCGGCCTGACCTTCTACGACTTCTGGCGGGTCAAGGCCGAGCGGGCGGGCGACAACAATGCCCTGCTGCTGGCACTCAGCCTCTACCTCGACTTCATCAACCTCTTCCTCATCCTGTTGCGGGTCTTCGGAAGAAGGAATTAGTTAAGCGGCGATCCCGATCTTTCGGAGGGCCGGGCCCAGCTCGCGCAGGTTACGCGTCCGCCGCTCCCGCCAGTCGAGGATGAGGTCGGCAAACGCCGACTTGGACAGCCGCTCCCGGCGAACGGCGTGGGTTTTTGCGTCGGTAATTTCGAGCTCCACCCAGACCACCCCGGCCTCGATCAGGCGCGCCGGGTAACCGTTGTCTTCGATCAACCGAATCAGCTCGAGCTCTCCAAGCATCTCCATCTACCCCGGATAAAACCAGTTGTTGACTGCTCTTATTCATCCCCAACGGGGAATCCGGCGAAATCCGTCACTGTTCCTCGCAAGTACGGGTCGGACTCAAAAACGCCCCGGTACACTTAGCCGGTGCTGGCCGACCTCCACATGCATTCCACGGTGAGTGACGGTTGGCGCGACCCCGATGAGGTCGCTCACCTAGCCGCCGACCGGGGGGTTCGGGTGATGGCCCTCACCGACCACGACACCTTCCTGGGGCTGGCGCGCGCCCGCTCGGTGGCGCATCGTCGTGGCCTCGGCTACGTGCCCGCCCTCGAGGTGACGACCTACCCGCCGAACCAGATGCGCCACATCCTCGGACACGGGGTGGATGTTCGCCATCCCCAGCTGCTCGCCATCCTCGATCGAACCCAACGGGTCTTCCGCCGGCAAACCGACGCCTGGCTGAAAGTTCTCGAGGAGCAGGGCATCGGCCGCGGGCTGGGGCTCGAGGCCTTCGCCTACAAGCCGACGGTGATGCCGGGGGCGGTGCTCAAGGTCCTGCTGCAACACGACGTGATGACCGAGAAAGACGCCTGGGACAGCGCCCGCAAAGCGGTCGATTTCATGCCGGCGGATTTCTATGCCCCCATCCCTTCCCCGGCCGAGGCGATCGACGCCATCCACGCGGCCGGCGGACTGGCGGTCCACGCCCACCCCGGCTCGGTGCCCGACCAGGACCTGATGAAGGAAGTCCTGCCGCTGGTGGACGGCCTCGAGGTCTACACCCGGCGCCATCGACCGGAACAGATTCCGATCTACGAGGAGCTGGCCGCCCGACATGGCCTGCTGATGACGGTCGGCAGCGACTACCACGGCTTCAACGGCGGCGACTACGAAGCCCCCAAGAAGGTGATCGACATCCGGTATCTCGACAAACTCGGCGCCCGCGTGCAGTGGCCCGCCGTGGAGCAAGCCGGTTGAGCCCGACCCTGGTCTCGCCCGCCGTGGCCGAAGCCCGCGCCGCGTTACTCGAGCTGGGCGGCCGCGATGCCACCGGCATCACCTCGGCGATCGAGACGCTGCCGTCGCTGCCAGCGTTCCAGGTGATGGCGACCGCCTCGCAGGCCGCCCGTCCGCAATGGGCCGGCCTGGTCGATGACCTCTTCGAGCGACCGTTGCTGAAGCACGCGAAGGCCGGACTGCGCAATGCGCTGATGTCGACCCTGACCGGCGACACGCTCTATCGCAACGTCTTCTTCTCCTTCGCGGACGCGGTTGTCCTCTGGCATTACGGGCACACCCAGGAACGCACCGGGGCGGCCCGCCTCGATGCCGCCTACGACGCGATGCGGCGTTTGCTCGAGGGCGCCGAGCGCTTCATCGAGATCCGGCCGAGGCTCGAGCCCGACGTCGCGTATTTCCACCGGCTGCGCCGCATCCGGCTCACCCGCGACCACGCCTATCCGGTGCTGCGTCGTGCCGGCCGGTTGCTGGGCGCCGTCGAGGCGCAGGTCACCGGTGAAAAGCTGCACAGCGTGAGGGGCAGCATCCTGACCAGCTACGTGACGTTCAGCGCCCAGGTGATCGCGATGGCCCGGGCCTTGCGGGCCGAGCGGAACGCGATCCAGCGCGAGGATGTGCTCGCCGGCCTGGCGGCGATCACGGCGCTACTGCAGACTCCGCCGGCCGTCCTGGCCGGCTGACCGAAAGGCGCGGGAGCGTCGCCCCCAGGCCGACCATGGCCAGGGCCCCGAGCGCCATGGGGAGCAGCGCGAACCGGAATTGGCCGCTCCAGTCCCAGGCAAAGCCGCCGAGGGCAGGGCCGAAGAATGCCGCCCCGTAGCCGATGGTCAACATCAAGCCGGTGGTGCGGGCCACCTCCGAAGGCGACATCAGGGCCGGCAGACCCAGGTTGAGAATGAAGGCCGTGCTGGCGCCGGCCCCCGCGAGCCCGGCCCAGAACGGGGCCGTCTCGACCGGCGCCAGGATGTAGCCCGTCACGCCCACCACAGATCCCAACCCGGCCAGCAGGAACGGCCATCGCCGTCCCACCATGGCATCCGCGGCCAGCGCCAGCAGCAGGCTCACGGGTAGTTGCATGAAGTTGAGCACGCCCAGGGTGACCGGAATCAGGTTGTGGGCGTGCCGCGCCTCCAGCGTGTCGGGTATCCAGGTGTTCATGCCGAAGTAGACGATGCTGGCGGTGCCCATCAGGAGCCCGAGGTGCAGCATCCGGCCGCTGCGCCAGTCAGGAAACCATGCGGCGGCAGTCAGGTGCGTCGGTCTCGTGGCCGGCGTTAGCGCCAACCAGAACGCCAGCCCGATTCCCACCGGCACGGCCCAGGCGGCGAGCGCGCCCTGCCAGCCGAGGGGATTGATCAGCAAGGGCAGCGTGACCGTGGCGGCGATCACCTCACCGACGAAAATCCCATTCGTGTAGATGGCGATGCCTCGACCGATCCGTTCGGGCATCCAGGCCTGCACCAGGCTGGGGACGGCCGGCTGGCTGACCGCGATCCCGAGCGAGAGTGCGATCGTACAGATGAACAGCGCCGCGGCACTCGGGACCGCGCCCCGGAGCGCCGCCCCTGCCGCGAGCAGGGCCAGTCCATAGGTCACCGCCTGGCGCGCCCCAACCCTGCTCACCAGGTAGGCGCCCGGGATCGCACCCGCGGCCATGATCAGGACCGGCAACGACGTCAGCAACCCGCCGGCGCTGTAGGAAAGGCCCAGCGCCTGATGGAGGGCGGGCAGGGCCGGGGGAACGCTCAGGATCACGGTCCGCAGGTTGATGCCGACCAGCCAGAGGAGGAGCAGGATGAGAAGAGGTCGGCCCGACTGGCTGGGCCTAGAGACCGCCGACAGGTAACTCCTCGATCAGAACGGTCGGGCTGCCGCAGAAACCACCGGCGAATATGAAGCGCAGGTCGTTGGCCACCGCCACCACGTTGCGCAGCAAGGCGATCACGTTGCCGGCGACGGTCAGCTCCTTCACCGGCTTCGTGAGCCGGCCGTTTTCGATCCAGTGTCCGGTCAATCCGAGCGAGAATTCACCGGAGACCGGGTTGACGGTGTTGAGGCCGGTGAGCTGCGAGACGTGTAGCCCATTGTCGACGCCGGCCAGCAACATCTCGCGTGAGATGTCGCCCGGCTTGAGCACCAGGTTCGAGACGCCGACCTCGGGCACATTCCTGTAGGAGCGAACCGCGCTGCCGGTCGACCGGCCGTTGGTGCGCACCGCGGTATACGTGTTGTGCAGATAACTCGTGAGGACGCCATCGACGATCAGCTCGTTGCGCCGCGAGGGGACGCCTTCCCCGTCGAACGGCCGGCTGGCCAGGCCCTGGGGCAGGAGCGCGTCGTCGGTAATGGTGACGATGCCGGCCGCCACCTGCTCGCCGATCTTGCCGGCCAGTAGCGAGCGTCGTTTGATCACCGCATCGGCGGAAAAGGAGCTCGACAGCACGCCGAGGATCATGGCCGCCGCATGCGGATGCAGCACGACCGGCACCCGGGCGGTCGGCACCGGCCGCGCGCCCAGCAGGCCCGCGGCGTTCTCCACCGCTTCCTGGACCACCGCTTCGAGGTCCAGCTCGCCAATGTCGCGGCCGTGGGTGAAGGCGAACCCCGACTGCATCTCCGAGTCCTGCTCGGCGATCGTCTCCAGCACGCCGTAGGCGACGGTCCGCTCGTAGGTCGCGTGGAGCCCGCGGCTGTTGTAGATCTCGACCTGCCCGCTGCCGTCGCTGTAGACGGCGTCACTCACTCGTCGGACTCGAGGATCGAGGGAGGTGGCGCGCCGTTCCATCTCGAGCGCGAAATCGATTTTGCGCTGGGGCTCCGTCTGCTCCAACGCGGGCGAGGCGAGGCCGGCCACGGCGCCGGCCATCTCCGTCGCGGGCAGCACGTTGGCCTCGTCGGCGTGATTGTATCGACCGTTGAGCAGCGCCTCGTCGACCAACGCGTCGAGCGCATCCGGCTCGGTGTCCGAGGTGTAGGAAAAGCCGACCCGATGCTCGAGAAAGGTGCGCAAGCCCACCCCTCGGCTCTCGGCCGAGACCAGGGATTCGATTTCGCCGTTGTAGATCCGCACCGTGAACTCGGTCCCCCGCGAGATGTAGAGCTCGGCGTCTTCCGCCCCCAGCTGCCGGCTGCGGTCCAGGACGCGGTCCCCAATCGAGTTCACTGGCGCATGGCGCCGCCCGGCCCCACGCCGGTGCCGCCGACCGTGAGCTCCGAGATCCGGATGGTCGGCTGGCCGACGGAAACCGGCACCCCCTGGCCTTCCTTGCCGCAGGTCCCGGGCGCCAGCTTCAGGTCGTTGCCGACCATGTCGATCTTGTACAGGGCGCGCGGGCCATTGCCGACGATGGTCGCGCCGCGGACCGGCCGGCCGATCCGCCCGCCTTCGATCAGGTAGCCCTCGGTGACGGCGAACACGAAATCGCCGCTGGTGACGTCGACCTGCCCGGCCCCGAGTTTCTTCGCATACAGCCCGCGCGGCGTGGCGGCGATGATGTCCTCCACCGAGTGCGCCCCGGCCGCGATAAAGGTGTTCGTCATGCGAGGAATCGGCAGGTGCTGGTAGGACTGGCGACGGCCGTTGCCGGTGACCGGATGATTCTGCTGTCCGGCACGCAGCCGGTCATACATGTAGCTGACCAGCACGCCGTCCTGGATCAGGACGTTGCGCCGGGTGGGCACGCCCTCGTCATCCACCGCCAGCGTCCCCCAGCGACTGGGGAGGGTGCCGTCGTCGACGGCGGTGACGATCGGGCTGGCGACCGGCTGGCCAATCTTCCCAACAAAGACGGTCGATCCTTTGCCCACGAAGTCCGCCTCGAGGCCGTGGCCACAAGCTTCGTGGAAGAGCACGCCACCGAATTCGTTGCCCACCACTACGGCCATCGGACCGGCAGGCGACGGGGCCGCGTCGAGCAGGGCGGTGGCGCGCTCGGCGGCGGCGCGGGCATACTCGGCGGCCGAGGTCTCGTCGAAGAACTCGAAGCCGCGCTGCAGACCCGGTGCCTCCATCGCGGTCTGGATCTCCCCGTTGCGCTCGGCGACCGCGTGAATCATCAGCCGGACCCTGGTGCGCACGTCGGCGTGACGAACGCCTTCTGAGGTCGCGACCAGCACCTCTTGCGAGCTCTGGCCGTATCCCACCGCGACCTGCCTCACCGCCCCGCTCACCTCGCGGGCCGCCTGGTCGGCTTCGAGCAGCAGCTCGATCTTCGCGTCCGCCCCGACGGTCTCCGGCGCCACCTCGATCCGCTGGGGCGCGTGCGGGGCGCCCGACAAGTCGCCAAACGCGAAGCGTCCGCCGCCGCGCCGGCCAACCTGGGCCGCCAGGTCGGCGGTCTTCAGCAGCCCGTCTTCCGAGAGGTCCTCGGTGTAGACGTAGCTGACCGTCCCCTGGTGAATGATGCGAAGTCCCGCACCCAGGTCATTCCCTGAGCTGACCCGCTGGACCTTGCTCTCTTCGACGCTGATCGACTGATTGCGCTTGCGTTCGACGAAGAGCTCGACGAAATCCGCTCCCGACCGCAACGCGCGTTTGATCACACTGTCCACGAGCGATTGGTCGAGCAGTGGCATCAGCTTGAGTTTAGCGGGCCTGGCTCGCGAACCAGCGCCGTCACCCAGACGCCCAGCAAGGCCAGCACGGCGGCGGTCGCGATGAAGACCGAGGGGTACCCAAAGCTGGCGGCGAGGGTCGATCCGAGCAACGGTCCGACGGCATTACCGACGGCGGTGGCGCTGCTGGTCAGGCCGTAGGCAGAACCGCGCAGGTCCGGAGGCGTGATCAGGCCGACGATGGCGTTGGTCGCGGGAATCAGGACGCCAAAGAAAATCCCGAGCGCGGCCCGGAGCAGCAGGAACTGCCAAACGTTCTGGGCAAAGGCCTGCGGGAGGAAGAAGGCGGCGGCGCCGAAGCAGGCGAGCACCAGGATTTGCCGGTAGCCGCTCCGGACCACCAGCCGGCTGTAGGAGATCGCCGCCAGCGCACTGAAGACCGCGGTCGCGCCGAAGGCCAGCCCGGCATAGAGTTTGACCGGGTCTGAGGCGGCCGACAGCCGCTCGACGAACAGCGGCAGGATCGGAAAAACGATGGCGGAGCTCAGCTGAACCAGCAGCAGGGTCACCATCAAGGGCATCAGGCTGCGGGAGGCGAGGCCCAGACGGAGCGTCACAAAAAAGCCGGGCCGGCGGCTGGTCGACGGTGGCGCGAAATGCTCGTGGACGAACTGCCAGACGAGGATGCCGCCGGCCACGAGCATGGCGCCGGCCAGGAAGAACGTGCCACGGATCCCGACCGCCTGCGCTAGCGCGCCGCCGACCACCGGCCCGGCCGAGATGCCGACATAGACGCTGGTCTGCAGCAATCCCATGCTCGAGCCGAGCCGCTCCCGCGGCACGATGGTCGCCACCAGCGCGGTCGATGCCGCGATCGTGCCGGTGAACATCCCCTGCAAGATGCGCAAGACCAGGAGCTGGCCGACGTTGGTCACCAGCCCCATCAGGGCGAGGATGACGCCGCCGATTAGCATCGACCGCAGCACCATCAGCTTTCGGCCCCGCCGGTCGGCGAGCGCGCCCCAGATCGGGCTGAAAATCGCCAGCGAAACGCCGGTGCTGGTGACCAGCGCGCCGGACCAGAACACCACCGCACTCTCCGGCGTGACCCCGATCTCCTTGAGATAGAGCGGCAGAAAAGGAAGGATGAAGCCGAAGGCCAGCATCGCGACCCCCTGCGCGACACAGGTCACATAGAGACTGGTCCGCCAGCTGGGGCTGACCGCCGCCGAGATGTGGCTGGGCGGCGCCGGGGTCAGGCGGGGTCTAAATCGCGTGCGAGTGCGCTAGCCCGCGCCGCGGGCGTAACTGTGCAGGCCGACGATCCAGAGGTTGACGGCGTAGAGGGTCACCATGATCGAGATGAATCCGGCGGTCGCGATCAGCGCGGTGCGCCGCCCGCGCCAGGCGCGCAGCGTATGGGCATGCAGGTAGATCGCGTAGATGATCCAGGTGATCGCCGCCCACGTCTCTTTCGGATCCCAGCCCCACCAGCGACCCCAGGCGTGCTCGCCCCAGATGGCGCCCGCCATGGTGCCAAAGGTCCAGATCGGAAAACCCAACAGGATGGCGCGGAAAGTCAGGCGATCGAGGGTCTCGAGCGAAGGCAGTCGGATCGCGATCGCCGAATCGTGCAACCAGGATTTCACGCTGGCGCTCCGGTCTTTGACGAGGTAGAGGGCCGCGAACACGAAGCTCGAAACCAGGATGCCCGAGGACGCCATCATGCTGGAAACGTGGATCTTGAGCCAGTAGCTCTGCAGCGCCGGGACCAGCGGCTCGGGCGATTGATACAGGCCGTACCCGATTCCCATCAACGCCACCACCACGAACAACGCGACGCCGCCGCCCAGCGACGCCACCGGCCAGCGGACCGTCATCAGAAGAAAGACCGAAACCGCCACCAGGGCGAGCATCGAGCTGTACTCGTACATGTTTGCCAGCGGGTAGTGCCCGTCGGCAAAGCCGCGCGAGACGATGGCGCCCAGCTGGATCGCGGCGCCAGGCAAGACCAGCGCGATCCCCAACCAGCGAAGCGCCTCCGTGCGGTAGGCGAAGTAGGCGAAATAAAAGAACATGCCGCCCACGTAGAGCACCATGGCGGCGAAATACAGGTGCAGTGAAAGATCGGCCACGCCGCCCGGCAGCCGGGCCAGGTCGCCGCGGACCAGGCTAAAGGCCAGCAGGTAGAACGCCAGCGGCAGGAAGCGCCAGAGCGCCGGCACTCGACGCGGGCCAACCGCCGTCACCGTGCCCACCGGCTCACTGACCGTGACCCGGGCCATCTCAGGTCGCAGCTTTGACGGGAAGCTTCCCGCCCGCGCCGACCGGGGTCAGGGGAATCATCTGCATGGCATCGTCGCGGAAGCGGACCCGCTGAAAGGTGATGCAGTTCACCGGACAGTGGTCCTCGCAGATGCGGCAGTTCGTGCAGCGGTCGTAGTTGACGAGGATCTTGCCGGCCTTGCCGCCGAACTCTTCGCCGAGCACCGTATTGCAGATCTCGACGAAGCCGCCGCTCGACGTGTCGCGGTTCTCGCCGTAGACGACGACGTCGAGCGCCTTCTCCGGGCAGACGTCGTCACAGGCGCCGCAGAGGATGCAGGTCGATTCGTCGACGTGATGCACGGTGTCACACTGGAAGCAGCGCAGCGCGGCGGTGATTGCCTGCTCGTCATTCCAGGGCAACTCCACGGGCGTCATGTCCATCCGTTTCTCGGCCGGCTGGATGGGTGGCTCCTCGCGGGCGTAGTAGTCGGCCTCGCGGTGGTCGTCGGTCGTCTCGATCACGGTCAGCGGCTTGGCGTCGCGCGGCACCGCGGCGCCCAGGTACTCGTTGATGGAGCGCGCCGCCCGGTGACCCCAGGCGACGGCGTCGACGATGAACGACGGCCCCTGGACACAGTCGCCGCCGGCGAACAGCTTGGCCAGGGTGGTGTGTCCCCCGGTGTCGGCCTCCATCAGCTTCCGCTGGGTCAGCGGCACCCCCTGGTCTTGGGGAAAATCCATGATCTGCCCGGAGGCGAAGATCGCGTAGCGGCAGGGGATGACGTGCTCGCTGCCCGGCAATTTTTGCACCGTGTTGATCAGCAGCTTGCCGCTTTCGGGGTCGAACTCCAGCTTGGTCTCGTCGACCCGGATGAACTCGACGCCGCTGACGTGGCCGCTCGCGTCGGCCTTGATGCCGTTGACGATCACGCCGGTGTGCAGTGTCAGCCCGATCTCGCGCGCCTCGACTAGCTCGTTACCGAAGGCCGGCAAGCGGTCGGCGGGCTCGATCGACACCATCCATACCTTGCGGGCGCCCGTCTTGATCGAGGTCTGGGCGGCGTCGGTGGCCACTGCGCCGCCGCCGATGACGACCACGTCACCGCCACGGGGGAAATTGTCCGGGACGATGTCGTACGACCGCACCCTGAGGAATTCCATCGCTGAGATCACCTCGGGTAGATCGGAACCGGGTACCGGCAGGATGCGCCCGGTCATCATCCCGACGGAGAGGAAGACCGCGTCGTAGTCGGTGCGCAGCCGCTCGATCGGGATGTCTTTGCCGACGTTCTTGTTCAGGAGGACGTTGACCCCCATGTCGACGATCATCTGGATCTCCCAGAGCAGCTGGTCGTGGTCGAAGCGGAAGTGGGGAATGCTCGCCGACAGTAAGCCGCCGAGCTTCGCTTCCCGCTCGTAGAGGTCAACGCCGTAGCCCATCAAGCGGAGATCCTGCGCCGCCGTCATCCCCGCAGGGCCGGACCCGACGACGGCGACCCGCTTTCCGTTTTCCGGCGCCCGCTGCCAGTCGATCTTCACCCGCCGGGCCCAGGCGTAGTCGGTGGCGAAGCGCTTCAGCGATTTGATCGACACCGCGTTTTCCGGTCCCTGCACCCAGCCGCGCTTGCAGTCGGTCTCGCAGGGATGGTTGCAGAGCCGGCCGAGCATCGAGGGAAAGGGATTGGTCTCGTGGATGACGAGCCAGGAGTCGAGGTATCGACCCTGCGACACGTAATCCACATAGGCGGCGATGTCCTGGTGGATCGGGCAGGCCCGCTGACAGGGCGACACCGGCACGTTGAGGCTGAGGTCCCGACGGCCGACGAACACTTTGTTGGAGGCGGTATCGGTGGTCGTCTTGCCGATCTCGTCGAGGACCTCGTACGCGCTCACCACGCCCACCGTCCTCGAGGTCTTCTTGAACAGTGGCCCTTCGTCCTCGGTCAGCAGCACAACCGGGGTGTCCTCCCGGTACATGATGTCGGCCCCGGACTCCAGCGAATCCGCGACGTTGCGTCCGGGCAACGGCCGGCGCATGTAATTGCGGACCGGCCCGCTGCCATCGGCGAACGCGGCCAAAGCCTCGCGGTGGCCGAAGAGCCCGACGACCCCGCCGTTGTCGACCACGAGCAGCGCATCGCCGCCGGAGGTGTTCAGGCGGCGCAGCGCCTCGGATGCGCTGAGGTCTGCCGGGCACGTTTCGCCGATCGGCCTGACGACCTTGCTCAGCGCCGGCATCAGGCAGCGGCCGCCATGGCCCGGGTGACGTCGCGCACCGTGAGCGCCCCAATCGGCATCCCGGCCGGCGTCGTGACCAGGACCAGCTGCCGGCCGGACTCGCGGAGCAGCCGAACCGCCTCCGACAGCGGCTGCTCCGGCCGGACCTCCGGAAGCGGGGTGCGCACCAGGTCGGCGGCCCGCCCGCCGAGTTGCGCCCTGACATACCGCTGCAGGATGTCCAGGTACGAGACGTACCCCAGCGAACGCTGATCGACGATCACCGGCAGCTCGGTGACCCGGTTCTGGGCCATCATCCGGGCCGCCTGGGCGAGGCTCGTGCTCGGGAAACAGAAGGCGAACTGGCCGGACATCGCCTGTTCGACCGTGCGCGAGTCGCGAACCGCAACAGGCATCGTCGAGATTATAGAAGCGACCCGCGCAATCCCGGCCTCGCCCCGTCATGCTCCCGGCAGCCGACTGTAACGATGGCGTGACGGCTTCCGCAGCCCGCGCTCGTTATATCAGTCGGAGTTGGCCGAGAACCTCGCCCAGACGTCGAGCACCGACCTGGACCTGCCCCGTAACCTGGGCGGCTTCCGCGCAAGAATCCACATTCCCTATCGCAGCGGATTCAATCGGTTCATCCGGGTGCTCGGCATGGTGACCCTGCTGGCGTCGTCGCTCGGACTGCTGGCCGCGGTCGCCGGCCTTCCACTTAACTGGCTCAGCATGCTGGCCGCCTTGCTGGTCAGCCTGGTGCTGATCGGGTTCAGCGTCCGGCCCAGCCTGCGCAAGCCGAAATTCTAATCAGGCTCGAGCAGCCGCAGCACCGCCGCGGTCATCACCCGGAAGCCGATCGGCAGGCAGCGTTCGTCGATCCGAAACTCGGCGGTGTGATGCCCGACCGGCGGCCCCTCCGGCGCCCCACCCAGCAGAAAGAAACAGCCGGGCCGGGCCTGGAGGAAATAGGAGAAGTCCTCGCCGACCATCAGTGGCTCGAACGGCACCACCGCGTCCTCACCCAGGATGGCACCCGCCGTGCCGGCGACCAGGCTCGCGATCGAGGCATCGTTGACCACCGGCGGTGACGCCGACCTGAGCTGAAACTCGCACGCGCCACGCATGGCGCGCGCGATCCCATCACCGAGCTCAGCCATACGCTGCAAGAGCCGGTCACGGAGCTGGGCGTCGAAGGTTCGCAGCGTGCCTTCGATCACGACCTCACCGGCGATGACGTTGAAGGCGGTCCCACCGTGGATGCTGCCGAGCGTGACCACCACCGGCGACCGTGGCGAGGTCTCCCGGCTGACGAGGGTTTGCAGGGCCGTTACCACCTGGGCGGCGATCACCACGGCGTCCACCGTGACCTCCGGGATGGCTCCGTGCCCGCCCTTGCCGCGCACCGTCAGCGTGAACCAGTCGGCACTGGCCATGATCGCGCCCGGGCGGACGCACACCTGGCCGACCGGAAGCTGTGACCAGACGTGGAGACCGATGAGGCGATCGACGCCGTCCAGTACGCCGGCGTCGATCATGAGCTTGGCGCCGCCGGCGGTTTCTTCGGCGGGTTGGAACGCGAACCGGACCAGCCCGCTGAACCCGGCGCGCTGTTCGCTCATGGCCCGCGCGACTTCCAGGGCGATCGCCATATGGACGTCGTGGCCGCAGGCATGCATCACACCGCGGCGGCCCGACCTGAAGGGGAGGTCCGACGCCTCCTGGATCGGCAGCCCGTCCATGTCGGCCCGGACCAGCACCGACCGGCCCGGGCGCGCGCCCCGGATATCGGCGACCACGCCGGTGCCACCGACGGCCGCCTCCAGGCGATCCGGCGCCAGCGCCTCGAGCCGCTCCGCGATGTAATGGGCGGTCTCGAGTTCTTTGAAGGACAACTCCGGCGCCGCATGGAGCTCGCGCCGATGCGTGAGCAGGTGCTCGGCCGTCGCGGCATCGACCTCAGCCGCGGGGTGGCGGAGCTCAGATGGCATCGGATCATTCTGGCAAACTGGGTTGAATGCCGCGTTCACTCGCCGAGTACCAGCGAAAACGCGATTTCAGCAAGACGCCCGAACCGAAGGGCGCGCCCGACCCGAGCGCCGGTAACCGGTTCGTGGTGCAAAAACACTGGGCCACCCGACTCCACTACGACTTCCGCCTGGAGATGGAGGGGGTGCTGGTCAGCTGGGCGATTCCCAAAGGGCCGACCCTCAATCCCGCCGAGCGCCGCCTGGCGGCCCACGTCGAAGACCATCCGGTCAGCTACTACGACTTCGAGGGCACCATCCCCAAAGGGGAATACGGCGGCGGGACGGTGATGGTCTGGGACTGGGGCACCTACGAGCTGGAGGAGGCGACCCCGGCCGAGTCGCTGAAACGCGGCGAGGTCAAATTCCGGCTCCACGGCGCCAGGCTCAGCGGCCGTTACGCCCTCGTCCGGACCCGGTCCGACAAGGATTGGTTGCTGATCAAGAAGAAGGACGAGGCGGCCGACCCGAGCTTCGCCATCGAGAAATTCGATACCTCGGTCAAGACCGGACGAACGAAGGAAGAGATCGAGCAGGGGAAGGACGCCGTCTGGTCAAGCCGGAGGGATGAAGGCGGTGGCGGGTTGATCAACCTGGCCAATGCCGAGAAGGGTGCGATGCCCCGGACCCTGGACCCGATGAAAGCCCAGCTGGTTGGCGAGGCGTTCGACGACGACCGCTGGCTGTTCGAGGTCAAGTGGGATGGGATCCGGCTGGTGAGCTTCATCGACGAGGGCAAGGTGTCCTTGCAGACGCGCGCCGGCCGCATCGTCGACGCCGAGTACCCCCAACTGCAAGCCATCAGCCGCCTGGTGAACGCCCGCCAGGCGGTGCTCGACGGCGAGGTGGTCGTGGTCGACGATGAGGGCCGGCCGTCGTTCCAGCTGCTGCAGAACCGCGGCACCGAGCCGCGGCCAATGCAGTACGTCGTGTTCGACATCGTCTATTTCGACGGCCAGCGGTTGTTCAAGGTCCCGCTCGAGGATCGCAAGCGCCTGCTGCGTGACGTGGTACGCGACTCAGCCCTGCTCAAGTATTCGGACCATGTCCTCGGCCAGGGAAAGGCCTTTTTCAAGGCGGCGCAGCAGAAACGGCTCGAGGGGATCGTGGCCAAGCGACGGGACAGCCCGTATCAGCCCGGAGTCCGGAGCAGTGCCTGGCTGAAGGTCAAAGCCGTCCTCCAGCAGGAGGTTGTTATCGGCGGCTTCACGGCGCCGCGCGCCAGTCGCAAATACTTCGGGGCCCTGATCGTGGGGGTCTACGACGACGGCAAGCTGGTCTATACCGGCCACACCGGCGGCGGGTTCGACGAACGGACCCTCGCCCAGCTCGACAAGCTGATGAAGCCGCTCATCATCAAGGACCCGCCGTTCAGCGGACCGCCGCCGCACGCCAACGAAAAGCCGACCTGGGTAAAGCCGGAGCTGGTGGCAGAAGTGAAGTTCGCCGAGTGGACGCGCGACGGGGTGATGCGGCAGCCGGTCTTCCTCGGCCTGCGCGATGACGTCAAGCCGCGCGACGTCCACCGCGAGCTGCCCGGAAAGGCCGACCGTGAACGTGCCCGGGCTAAGTCCGCGCCGAAGCCCGCGGCGAAAAAGCCGGCGGCGAAGTCCGCCCGTGCGAGGGCCACGCCAAAAGTAAAAGTAGCGAAGCGCACCAGCACGCCGACGCGAACCCGCAGCGCAACTCGGGCGCCGGCCCAGTCCGCCGCGGAGCTGCCGAACACCCCGCTCAGCAAGGCCGCGGCGCGGATCGCCAAACAGCTGGGAACCAAAGTCCGAGGCGCCAGCGCCGCCGAGCTGGAGGCGCTGGAGGCCATCCCGAAGGAGGGCAACTGGCAAATCGGCGGCCGCACCGTGCACCTCACCAACCTCGACAAGGTGCTCTTCCCTGAAGATCGTTACTCGAAGCGTGACCTGATCCGCTACTACGTCCAGGTGGCGCCGATCATGATTCCCTACTACAGCCGGCGGCCGCTATCGATGAACCCGCATCCGGACGGCATCCACGGCAAGAGTTACTGGGTCAAGGACAAGCCGGATTACGCCCCGGACTGGATCCCCACCTTCCGCTACCGCGACCAAAAGAGTCTCAAAGATTGGATCCTGATCGAGGAAGTCGCGACCCTGGCCTGGCTGGCGAACCACGCCGTGATCGACATGCACCCGTGGTACTCGCGCGTTGACAAGCCCGAGTACCCCGATTGGTCGGTGGTGGACCTCGATCCGGCGGAAGGGGCGACTTTCGACGACGTGATCGCCGTCGCCAAGGTAATCAAGAGCGCCCTCGACCACCTCAAGCTGAAAGCCGTCTTGAAAACGACCGGGCAGAGCGGGCTCCACGTCTACATTCCGATCGAGCGCCGCTACACCCTGGAGGAAAGCCGCGGCTTCGTCGCCAAGCTGGCCCACATGATTGCGGAGTTGATGCCCGACCGGGTGACGGAGGTCTGGGAGGTCAAGCGCCGCACCGGCAAGATCCGTATCGACTACACCCAGAACGTGATCAACAAGACGCTGGCCGGTCCCTACTCGGTCAGGCCGGCGATCCGGGCGCCGGTCTCGGTCCCCATCGCCTGGAAGGAGCTCGACGATCCCCGGCTTCGCCCCGACCGGTGGACGATCAAAACCGTGGGCGATCGGTTGCAGGAAGTGGGCGATCTCTTCCACGACGCGCTGACGTTGCACCAACGCTTGCCAGCGATCTGACGGTGGCCGACGGCCCGCCGCTCCCCGCAGACCTTCCGGCGATACAGGCCTTCGTCGACAGCTGGATCAAGCAACGAGCCGGCTACTGGTCGCCGCTGTCGCAATACGCCCGCCTGGCCGAGGAAGTGGGTGAGCTGGGCCGGGAGCTGAACTTTCGTTTCGGCGACAAGCCGCGGACCGCAAAGGATGCATCGGGTTCGGTTATGGATGAGCTCGGTGACGTCTTCTTCATCGTCATCCTCCTCGCGAATTACCTGGGCATCGACCTGGCCAGCGCCCTCAACGCGACGCTCGATAAATACACGCGACGATCCGAGCGTTGAGATCCTGCACCGCTTTTCCACAGGCGTTTTTGCACCGTCTGTTAGTGCGCAGTGGAAAAAGGGCCGCAACAAATGTTCCGTCTGGACGGCTTCAACGTCTGGTCGTATTTTTAGTCCCTTGCTCGACTGAGCAGAGCTTCCTTCGGGGAGAGGGGTCGGAGGGTTGCAGAGAAAAACGGGGAGATGTTGTGGATAACTCCAGGCGTTTGCCTGTCTCTGCCCTTGACAGCCTTTCAATCCCGGCGGTAGAATCGGCGAAACCTATATCTGGTACTGGAACCGACCACTAGACCCCATATTTAGGGGGAGGTAGGCGAACCAAGGCACACGCGGAAACGAAGAACTACCGGCGGCGGCAGACGCCGGACGGCATGCAGTGTGCCGGCGCTCGGAGTGAGCTAGGGGGAGACCATGCTCAGGAATACGCTGCGGATGATCAACCAGCAGGATCAGTGGTTCAACCAGTTGCGGCGCGAAGAGTCGGCTCGCCGCACGCTTCGGTACTCGCTCTACCAGGCGCTCGAACAGGTGGAACGACTGCTGGAAAGCGACATGATGGAAGTCCCGCTCGAAATGCAGGCTCGCCTGCGTCAGATCGTCGAAGCGGTCGATCCCCAGCTCGCCTATCGCATGGACCAGTCGGGTCCCAGTGCTCTCGATATCCAGGACATCATCTTCGAGGCGCAGGACCGCTTGATCAAGCAGGTCCGCACCTGACGCGCTCCTAACCTCGAACGCCTCGCCTCCTGCAGTGACGCCCGGGAGTCATCCCGGGTGTCATTGCGTCTGGGGCTTGCGGGGATGGTCGAGGAGGGGGTAAATACTTCCATGGCCGAGCAGCTCGAGACCTGGGACCTCTGGCTCCCGGGGCCAGGCGCGACCGGCCTCCCATTTGCGCGCTCCCGCGTCAACGCCAGGGATGGCCAGGACCGGGTGCTCGTTCACGCCGCCCCGCAAAAACTGAATGTCACGGTTCGGGACGCCACCGGCAATGTGGTCGCGAAGGGCGAGGGCCTGGAGCGCCACCAACCGGGGCCGATGAGCTACCTCGTCCGGCGGGGCGCGACCATCGCGCTGGAGGACGGCTGGCCAACCGACGGCGATATCGGCCGGCTCGTGATCCTTCCCGGCGGCGAGGCCGGCATCCTCAAAGCCTGGTGGAACGCCGACGACCGAAAGGAGTGGCGCTGGCAGATCGAGTTCTACAACCAGATCCGCGGCTAGGGACTCGTCAGTGGCGCGCCCAGCGCGCACATCGGGCAATCGCTCGGCACGTAAATCGGGTTCGGAACGTCGACCAGCCACTCGAGGGCGAGGTGCCGCTCGGCAGCGAGCGCCGCGGCCCGCGGGCCGATCACGATCAGCGCGCCCAGCACCAAGGGGACCGCGCCGGTTGATTCCAGATCGGCAAGGCTTGCCTGCACTGCCGAGCCGGCGCTGATCGCGTCATCGACGACCGCTACTCGCTTGCCCTTCGCGGCACCGCGCAGCGCCGGCGCCAGCCGGTAATCAATTGAAAAGAGCCCGGGCCGTTCGGTCGGAATCCGCTCGAAGAACCCGAAGTCGACGCCTAGTCGCTGGGCGATCGCCTGAGCCAGAAAGGCGCCACCCGTGAGCGGGCCGTAGACGGTATCGACACGATGCCTGACGATCTTGTCAGCGAGCGCCGTGACGAACGGCTGCAGCCTCGCCGGACGCGTGAAGAGCTGGTTCAGCTCCATCCAGGCTCGAGCGTGATGGCCGGATTCCAGCCGAAAATGGCCGGACCTTACCCCGACCAGGCTGAGCAATGCGTCCCGAAGCTTGTGGCTAGCGGTCGACTCGGCGATGACCGGTTGCCTGCTTCGTTCGTAACCGCTGGGCCAGCCGCAAATTACGCCTGCACGAAGTACGATCGGCAGGCCAGATCGATCAAGTCCGGCTCCAGCCGTGGCGGCCGGCCGAGGAAGTACGCCACCTCATCAAGCTGGTTCAGGATATCGCGCGGCTGGCAGCCACGGAACGGCCGCTTGAACGGCTTGTAATACCGATCGAGGACGTAGTTGTAGCCCACCTCGTTGAAGACGATCTCGAATTCTTTGCAGGCCCGCTCGAAAATCTGGCGGAAT
>VBDZ01000225.1 GCA_005881215.1 Chloroflexota bacterium
ACCCGCCGGAAAGCACGCCCACGCCGAGCGATCGCGCCCGTTGCGCGGCGAGCAGGTCCCAGACGCTGTCGCCGACCACGATCGACTGCAGGATGTCGACCCCGAGCCGATCGGCCGCCGCCAGGAACAGGTCGGGATCAGGCTTGGCACGGGCCACGTCCTCGCGCGTGATCACCGCCGGCGGGTCGACGCCCAGCATCGCGATTGCCGGTCCGGCGGTCGCCGGGCTGCCGCTGGTGGCGATCGCCCAGGGCA
>VBDZ01000226.1 GCA_005881215.1 Chloroflexota bacterium
CCGTCGAGGTCGAACAACATCGCCGGAGCCCCGTCACCCACAAATCTAGTGTGGCATGGCAGAGCTGGCGACCGTCTGATTCTTTAACCCGCGTTTAACGCCGTCGCGGTAGACTGCACGCCCATGTCACAAAGGTCTCGACTGGCGATCATCGCCCACGACGGGAAGAAAGCCGACCTGGTTGCCTTCGCTGCGTTCAATCGCGAGCGGCTGGCAGAGTTCCAGCTGGTTGCCACCAGCTCGACCGGCAAGTTGCTGGCTGACAAAGTCGGGCTCGAGGTCGAGTGTCTCGAGTCAGGCCCGGTCGGAGGAGATGTCCAGATGGCGAATCGTGTGGTGGAGGGCGACGTTGACGCCGTCATCTTCATGGTCGATCCGCTCGGACAGCATCCTCACGACCCGGACATCCAGACGCTGCTGCGGATCTGCAACGTCCGCAACATCCCACTGGCCACGAATAGTGCATCCGCCGACGCCCTGATCGGCTCTCCGCTGCTGAGCCAGCTTAGAGACACCGGTTAGCGGACCGGCACTTCCTCCCCGTCCTGAGCCCAGCGAGTGTGGAAGGAGCCTTCCTTGTCGGTCCGCTTGTAGCTGTGCGCGCCAAAATAATCACGCAAGCCCTGCACCAGGTTGGCGGGGAGCCGCTCGCTCCGGTAGGCATCGTAATAGGCCAGCGATGAGCTGAAGGCGGGAGCCGGGATGCCGCGGTCGACCGCCACCGCGATCACGCGCCGCCAGGCGTCCTGGGCCGACGCCATCGCGTCTCGGAAGTAGGGCGCCAGCAACAGGTTTTTCAGTCCGGGATCATTCGCGTAGGCATCGGTGATGCGGTTGAGGAAGCGGGCCCGGATGATGCATCCGCCGCGCCAGATCCGGGCGATCGACCCGAGCTGCAGGTCCCACGAGTATTCGTCCGAGGCCGCCTGCATCTGCTCGAATCCCTGGGCATAGGCCACCATCTTCGAGGCGTAGAGCGCGCTCCGCACATCGTCCACCAACGACCGGGGCGCGGCGGCCCGCATCGCCCCGTCGGGACCCGTGAGCGTCTGCGAGGCCAGCTGGCGATCCGCCTTGAGCGCCGACAGGAATCGCGCAAAGACGGCTTCGGTAATGGCGGTCACCGGGATCCCCAGGTCGAGCGCCGACTGCGAGGCCCACTTGCCAGTGCCTTTCTGGGCCGCCTCGTCAAGGATGACATCGACGAGCGGCCGGCCGGTGGCGCGATCACGCTTGGCCAGCACTTCGGAGGTGATCTGGATCAGGTAGGACTCGAGGTCGCCCTGGTTCCACTGCTTGAAGATGTCCGAGAGATCCGCGGCGCCCAGGTTGAGCGCGTGAGTCAGCAGGTCGTAGGCTTCGGCGATCAGCTGGATGTCCGCGTACTCGATGCCGTTGTGGACCATCTTCACGTAATGGCCGGCGCCGCCGGGTCCGATGTAGGTGCAGCACGGGTCGCCATCCACGTGGGCGCTGATTTTTGTCAGCATGGGCTCGACCTGCTGATAGGCGTCGCGGGCGCCGCCCGGCATGATGCTGGGCCCGAGCAGCGCACCTTCCTCGCCGCCGGACACGCCTGTACCGATGAAGCGAAGGCCGCGGGCTTCCAGCGCTTTACCCCGCCGCACCGTGTCGAGGAAGTAGGAGTTGCCACCGTCGATCAGGATGTCGCCGGCCTCGAGGTGGGGCGCCAGGTGGTCGATGGTCTCGTCGACCGGCGGCCCGGCCTTCACCATCATCAGGATCCGGCGCGGCCGGTCTAATTGCGCCACCAGCTCCTGGGGCGATCGCGCCGGCGTGAAGGCGCCCTCCGCCCCGAACTGCTTCATGAAGTCGTCGACCCGCGACGTGGTGCGGTTATAGACCGACACGCCAAACCCATTTCGGGCGAGATTGCGGGCCAGGTTCATGCCCATGGTGGCCAGCCCAACGACGGCGATCGCGCTCATCGCCGGGCGCTGCTTCGTTGCACGCTGATGCCGGTCATGACGACGACGACGATTGGCATCAGCCACCAGCCAACGATGTGGTTGGCGTTGAGGATGCCGGTCACGACCAGCCCGATCAAGACGGCCAGCGCCACGGTCCAATCATCGCCGACGATGAAGCTGTACCAGAATCGAGCGAAGGCGACGATCCATGACCAGATGCGCGCCATCAAGCCGCTACCCGCATTCGCGGCGCTCGGCGCCGAAGGACCGTGATGTAGGTCAGGGCCGTCGCCACGTACAGGATCAAGAGCCCCACAATGGTGGCGTCGCTGGCGGGCCAGTCGACGCCGAGCCCTTCGACCGCCCAGAAGGTACCGAACGAGGTCAGCAGCGTCCCGACGATCAGCTGCAAGAAGCTGCGCGGGATCCGGCGAACGGACCGGTGGACGATGAACCCGATGCCCAGGAAGATCACGATGGCCGAGGCTCCGCCGATGATCGCCACGCCGTAGTTGTTAGCGGCGGCGCCGAACGAGACGACGATGAACGCCACCTCCAATCCTTCGAGCACGACGCCCTTGAACGCCAGCAGCCAGGCGGTCCAATCGATGCCGGGACCCGTCCATTGCTCCGCCCCATCGTGCGGGTCCTCGCCGGCCATTCCGGCAAGGCCGCGGGCGGCGACCCGGGTGATGCCTTTGCGGAACCACTGCAGCCCGAACACGAGCAGCAGAAAGCCGACGATCAGCCGCAGGGGCCCAATCGGAATCCGACTGAGCGCGGCACCGAGCACCACTACGGTCACGGCGAGCACCCCGAAGCCCGAGACCGCCCCGATGATCGTTGAACGCCAGCCTCGCGTCGCGCCCACCCCAACAACGATCGTGACCATCTCGGTGGCCTCCACCGCCGAGGCCAGGAAGGTGGTGATCAGGACCG
>VBDZ01000140.1 GCA_005881215.1 Chloroflexota bacterium
AGCGTCAATGCTGGCCATGGTGACCCACGCATCATCGACGCCATCAAGCGGCAGGCCGAGAAATTGGCATTCATCAACCCATTCATGGCCCACGAGCCTCGAGCCAGGCTGGGTAAGAAGCTGGCCGAGTTACTGCCCGGCGACATCAACAAAGTCTTCTTCACCCTTGGCGGCGCCGAGGCAAACGAGTATGCGGTCAAGATGGCGCGCTGGGTCACCGGCCGGCACAAGATCGTTTCGCGCTACCGCTCCTACCACGGCGCGACCGCGGGGGCCATCGCCTTGACCGGCGACCCACGGCGCTGGGCCAACGACATCGGCGATTCCGGCGTGGTGCATGTCCTCGACCCCTATCACGGCCCGCAGCGGGATGTGGACAGCGCCGAGGAGTCGCTGCGCTACCTGGAAGAGACGATTCAGCTCGAGGGCCCCGCGACCATTGCGGGCTTCATCCTGGAGCCGGTCACCGGGACGAACGGGATCCTGATTCCGCCGGACGGATACCTGCAAGGCGTCCGTGAGCTCTGCGACCGCTACGGCATCCTGATGATCTGCGACGAGGTGATGTCCGGTTTCGGCCGGACCGGCGAGTGGTTTGCCGTCAACCATTGGAACGTGGTTCCCGACATCATCACCCTGGCGAAGGGACTGACCAGCAGCTACGTCCCGCTGGGCGCCGTCGGGATGCGGCCCCAGGTGGCGGAGCACTTCGAGAAGAACGTCTTCTACGGCGGGCTGACCTACAACAGTCACCCGCTGGCGTGCGCCGCGGCGCTGGGAACGATCCAGGCTTACGAAGAAGACGACATGATCGGCAACGCGCGGCGCATGGGTGAGGTGATGAAGCGTCACCACGAGACGCTCAAGCGCCGCCACCCGAGCGTCGGGCTGACCCGGTCGATCGGGCTCTTCGGCATCCTCGAGCTGGTCCGGAGTCCCAAGACGCTGGAGCCGCTCGCGCCCTTCAACGGCACCTCGGATGCAATGAAGGCCGTCGCCAAGTACCTGCGCGACCACGGCCTCTACACCTTCGTTCGCTGGCACACCATCATGACGAATCCGCCGCTGTGCATCAACGAAGAGGAGCTCGCCGAAGGCTTCGCCATCATCGACAAGGCGCTCGATATCGCCGATCAGGCCGTCGACTAGCGCGTTTGCCGGCGGCCGGGCAGCATGACGATCGTTCGGGACGATCCGTTCGCGCCGGATCCGGAGTTTGCCGAATTGTATGCGAGCCTGCCCGATGCCACCGATCTCTGGCCGTGGAAAGACCTGGCGCAGCAGGCGAGGCCGCCGGTTCTGTATCTCGGCATCGGGACCGGCCGGCTGGCAGTCCCGCTGCACGCGGCCGGCATCCAACTGGTTGGCGTGGACAGCCACCCCGGCATGCTCGAGCGGCTCAAGCCGCGGCTTCCGGACACCGAGCTGGTTCAGTCGCGGATCGAAACGATGAACCTCGGCCGCCAGTTCGATCTCATCATGGTGCCCTCGAACATTCTCTGTTTCATCGAACGCCTTCGCGCCGCCGCGAGCCACCTGGCTGCGGACGGCACGATTGCTTTTGAGCTGACCAATCCATACTGGCTGCAAGCCGGGGCGAGCTCGGGGGTTCGGGTGCAGGCATTCGACAGCAACGGCGCGCGTTTTCAGGTCGACTACCAGCTTGGTGACGGCCGCATCATCACCCAGGAGGCCGAGATTCCCCTGGTCTGGCCCGACGATGTCGAGACCTGGTTGGCGCGCGGCGCCGGATTGAAACTGGGGCGGATGTTCGGTCGACCCGGCGCCGAGCTCGAAACGGCTCCCAGCTTCTACGTGCTCGCCGGCAGGTAGCGGTTAGAGTTAGCGGGGCGATGGGGGAAGATTCCACCGAACGGCGGACTGGAGGGATCGTCCGGCGTGGGGTTGAGCGGCAGATCGATGACCGCAAACTGCTGGAGCGTCCGGAGGGCGCCCCGGAGTTCCTCGAGAGCGACCCCTGGCGGGTGCTGCGGATCCAGGCCGAATTCGTGGCGGGCTTCGACGCGCTGGCCACGCTCGGTCCGGCCGTGACCTTCTTCGGCTCAGCTCGGGTCCGGCCGCCCGACCCGATGTACGGGGCCGCGCGCGCCCTGGCGGCCGAGCTGTCGCGCCGCGGCTTCGCCATCATCACCGGCGGCGGGCCGGGCACGATGGAAGCGGCCAACATGGGCGCGCGTGAAGGCCGCGGGCTCTCGGTCGGGCTGAACATCGAGCTGCCCTTCGAACAGGGGCTCAACGAGTACGTCAACCTGGGCATCGAGTTCCACTACTTCTTCGTGCGCAAGACGATGTTCGTCAAGTACGCGGAGGCCTTCGTCATCTTCCCGGGCGGCTTCGGCACCATGGACGAGCTGTTCGAGGCGTTGACCCTGATTCAAACCGGGAAGATCGTGCACTTCCCCGTGATCATGTTCGGCTCCGCCTACTGGAGCGGGCTGCGGCAATGGATCCGGGACCGGGTGCTGGCCGAGGGCAAGATCTCGCCCGAGGACCTGGACCTGATGGTCGTCACCGACGACATCCAGCAAGCCTCCGACATCGTGCAGCAGTACTACCAGCGCAAGGTGTTGGAGGCCCAACCGAAGGAGCGCGCAGCGCCGAAAAAGAGCGACGCGCAGTGACGGCATCGGTCGAGCTGACGTTTCTCCAGGACGGAGCGCAGCCCGCGGAAGCGGTCGCCGGACAACTCGCCGAGTTCATCGGGGCGGCGCAGCGCAGCCTCGATATCGCCATCTACGACCTGAACCTGACCGACGGGCCAGCTGAGCAGGTGCGGGCCGCGGTCAGGGCCGCCGCCGGCCGCCGGGTGGCCGTCCGCTTGCTCTACAACGTCGACTTCCCGAACCCGATCCCGGTGCCGCCGCCCTCGCAGGCCGACACGGCCTTCATCGCCAGCCTCGGTGTCCCGACCAAGCCGGTGTCAGGCGTACCGGACCTGATGCATCACAAGTACATCGTGCGTGATGCCTCGACAGATGCGGCCGCGATCTGGACCGGCTCCACGAACTGGACGAACGATTCCTGGACTAAAGAAGAGAATGTCATTGTCAGGATCCCGTCGACGGCACTGGCCGCGGAGTACGCGAAGAATTTCGGGGAGCTGTGGGAAACCGGCCGGGTGGAGGGTAGCGGGAAGTACGACCTCGCCGGCGTCCCGGTTGCCGGCCAGGACAATCCGGTGAAGGTCCACGCCTTCTTCGCCCCCGGGCGCGGGCGCCAGATGGCGCATGCGATCGCCGACCGGATCACGCATGCGAGGCGCCGCATCCGGGTGTGTTCGCCGGTGATCACCGCCGGAGTGATCCTGGGGACCCTGGGCGACCTGGCCCACCGAACGCATCCCGAGTTCAAGGGTGTCTATGACCGCACGCAGATGGCCGAGGTACTCGGCCAGTGGCGGGTCGACCCGCATGCCACCTGGAAGGGACCGGCGTTCCAGGCGGTGAGCGCCGCGCTCCCGTTCGCCTCCAAGGTCACCACCCCCTACACGCCAAGCAGCGTCCACGACTTCATGCATGCCAAGATCACCGTGGTCGACAACACGGTGTTCACCGGCAGCTACAACCTGTCGCATGCCGGTGAGGACAACGCGGAAAATCTGCTGGAGCTCGACAGCGCGCCGCTGGCCGATCGCTTCGTCGCCTACATCGACGCGGTTTTCGCTCGCTACGCGGCCTCCCCGGTTCCTGCGCCAAAATAGGGACATGGCGGGGCGTCATCGCGCAGCCCTCATCGCCGGATCGCTGCTGTCGGCGGGCGCGGTGCTGCCCCCGGTCGCTGCGCTGGCTGACCGGCGGCTGAGTCTCCACATGCTGCTCGAGATGCTGCTCCTGGCGCTGGTCGTTCCGCTCTTCGCCTACGGCGCCGGGGCACTGCGGCGGGTCCCGCTTGCCGCCCGGGTCCACCCGGTCATCGGGATCGTGGCTCTCAACGTCGTGCTCTTCGGCTCGCAGCTTCCCACCGTCATGGACCTGGCCTCGAAGAACCTGCTCGTCCAGCAGGCGACGCTGGTCGCGTTCATCGGCGGGGCCTTTTTGTTCTGGTGGCCGATCGTCCGTCCGGGCGGGCTGAGCCCGATCGCGAAGATCGGGTACTTGATGGTGGCGGGCGTGCCACCGACGATTCCCGGCATCACGCTCGCCCTTTCCCATCACCTGTTCTACCAGGCCTATCGATCGATCGAGGATCAGCAGCTGGCGGGCTTGATGCTCTTCGGCACGGCGAAGTTCGCGCTGGTCTTCGGAACCTTCGTCATTCTGTGGCGAATGCTGACCCCGCAGCCGGAGCCGCCCGAGCATGACGACCGGGAGGGACAGCCTGCTGACCTGCCACCGGGTGCGCCGGCATGGCTGGAGCGGCTGGACGGGGAGCTGCCCGCCGAGGCCGGCCGGCCGCGACTCCCCGTACCGACACTGTTACAGCGTCCCTCGTCGTAGCCGCCGGCCGGCCGCGTTGTACCGGCACCGTGATCCAGCCGTCTGCGCCGTTCCCCGGGCCGCCCGAGTCCGCCATCCCCACGCCGGGGGGCGGCAAGGCGATCGCCTCCTTATGCCTTGGCCTGTTCGGCCTGATCGCCTGGTTCCTGCCGATCATCGGGTTTCCCACCACCATCACCGGGCTGGTGCTGGGGATCAAGAGCCTGGGCGGGCCGCGCAAGGGGATGGCCACCGCCGGGGTCGTGCTCTGCATCATCGGCCTGGTTGCCACCACGGCCAACGCAGCCCTCGGCGCCTACCTGGGCGCCACCGGCCAGCTGAACTACTTCAAGTAGACGCAGGCTCTCAAATCAGCGGCCAGGGATACGCCCAGCGCGAGCTGGGCTCCGGATAACGGCCGGTTTCGGCGACGCGGCGGGCGCGCTGTGCCAGCGCCCGGATTTCCGGGCCCGTGATCAAGGCTCTGAGATCCTTCACCCAGCCCCGCGCAGCCAGCAGCTCGCCGGCCAGTCGCTCCGCGTCCTGCCGCAGGTTTGCCGCGATCTCTTCGCCACCGAATTCCCAGATCACGGTGCGCAGCTTGGGCAGGGGATGAAAGGTGAGCCCGTTGTCCACACCCCAGATCTGCCCCTCGGCATCGAGCAGGCAGTGACCGCTCTTGCGGTCGGCATTGTTGACGATGACATCGAAGGCGGCCATGGCGCGAAACGTCGACGCCCGCGCCGGCATCAAGGAAAAATAGTGCTCGCGGAGGTCAGCGACGATGAATTGCTGCAGCGAGCCGGGGCCGTGCGGGCCATCATCGCGGTAGACCGTGAGGGGGACGACGTTCCAGCCGAGGGCGGCGCTCACCAGGTAGGCCGCCACCTCGCGCTTGCCGAGCGTGCCATCGGGGAAATCGTCGAGCGGGGTCTCGCCCTGCGCCGGTTTGTAGACGGCGAGCGTCTGGGCGCCATTCAGGCCGCTCACCTGGGCCAGGTAGGTGTAGTTGGAACAGTCGGGCATCAGCCCGCGCGGCTTGATCCGCCCATCGCGCAAGAGGCGTCGCTGCGCCTCACCCGTAAGCTGTCGAGCCGCCTGCGCCATCGCTCAATGATGCCCGTTCAGCCGGGGGCAAACGCCGCCGTCGTGGTCGATTGGGCCGCCGCACATCGGGCAGGGTGGACGCCCGGCGCTGACCACGCTGGCTGCGTGGGCGGCGAGCGCCTGCATCTGGGCCAGGCTCGCCCGGAAGTGACCGGTGGCCGGTTCATCGCCTTCCTCCACCAGTTCCACCAGGGAGACCTCGAACAGCTTTTCCTCCTGGCTGTAGGTGAGCGTCATGAAGCCGACCCGCCAGACCGGGTTGATCGGTTCCTCGAGCGCCATCTCGGGGAGGCGGTCGGCGGGCGGGACCGACACCCGACTGAAGACTTCCTGCAGCCGCTCCGTCAGGGTCCGCAGCTGGTCTTTCTCGAGGGCCAGGCTGATCAACTCGCCGGCGGTGCGCAGCTGCAGGTAGAAGGCGCGCTTGCCCGGGTCGCCGATCGCTCCCGCGGTGACGCGGGTGACCTGCTCGAAGTCGAAGCTCGCCGATGCCATGAGCTTTATTGTGCGGCAGTCCTTCACGACCCTCCGGCAAGAA
The DNA here is from genome assembly GCA_005881215.1 of Chloroflexota bacterium. Lineage (GTDB taxonomy): Bacteria > Chloroflexota > Dormibacteria > CF-121 > CF-121 > CF-13. The sequence goes on from VBDZ01000140.1 coordinate 6,082, forward strand.
AAGAAAGCGGGCCACTGGGGAAGTGGCCCGCGAATGGAGGGGGAGGGAACCCTTGTCCGTAGCTATTTGTACCCAGTTTGCGGCCGGCTGAAGGCCCACCGACATCGGGTGCGCACCTGAATGGAGCCCGGCGCCAACCGATTCGATCCGGCCGCGAAAATCACCCGGAAACCAGCGCCTAGAATGAGGTGTGAGAACGTCGTTGGACCCTCGGTGGTGGCACCGGAACCTCACCACGTTTCAGAAGGTCGTGGTAGCGAACAGCGCCATCATCGCCGCCGGCGCGGTCAGCGGCCCGCTGATCACACTCAATTTTTCGGGTCGGACCCGGCTGCCATTCCTGCTCGGCCTGCTGGCAATCGGATTGATCGCCATCCTGGTGGCTAACTTCCTGATCCTGCGGCTCGCCTTCAAACCGATGCGCGAGCTGGAGTCCACGATGGGCGCCGTCCAGCCAGGACTGGAGGAGCTGCGAGTCCACGCCAACTTCTCCGACCCTGACCTGCGGCGGATCGCCACCGTCTTCAACTCCATGCTCGACCGGCTGGAGCACGAGCGCCATGTGAGCGCGCAGCGGGTGCTGCAGGCGCAGGAGCGCGAGCGGCAGCGGGTCGCCCGCGAGCTGCACGACCAGACCGGGCAGGCTCTGACCCACGAGATCATCAGTCTCGATCTCCTGCTGGAGCGGACGATGGACGCCAAGGCCCGCCAGCAGCTCGAAGCCGTGAAGCGCACCCTGGAGGAGACGCTCGAGGAGGTCCATCGGATGTCCCAGGACCTTCGGCCGTCGGTGCTTGACGACCTCGGCCTGGTACCCGCGCTTCGCACCCTGGCGAAGCAGCCGTCCGGATCCGAGGTTTCGCTGCACGTCGACGGGCTGCGGGACCGCCTGTCGGCGCCGATCGAGACCGCGCTCTACCGAATCGCACAGGAAGCGCTGACCAACGCGAACAAGTACGCCAGGGCATCGCAGGTCAACATCGACTTACGCTGCCTGGATGGCCACGTCCGGCTGCGAGTCCGTGACGATGGCGTCGGCTTCGATCCAGACAGCATCCCGGAGAAGGAAGAGCCCGGGCGCGCCGGCCTTGGCATCTTTGGGATGCGCGAGCGCGCCACGTTGCTGCGGGGCACGCTGGAGATCCATTCGGCCCCGCTGAAAGGAACCGAGGTCATCGCGCAATTGCCACTGGAAGAACGCCATGCAGGTTGAGCGCCGGCAGATCAAGGTGATGCTGGTCGAGGACCACAACCTGGTCCGCGCCGGAATCCGCGCCGTGATCGACGGGCAGAGTGACATCCAGGTGATCGCGGAGGCGACCGAAGGACGGGAGGCGATCCGGCTGGCGCGGGCTAACTGCCCCGACGTGGCGGTGGTCGACGTCGCCATGCCGGGCATGTCGGGGATCGAGGTCACCCGCGACATTCGTCGCCTCTGCCCGCAGACCCAGGTGCTGATCCTCACTGCCCACGACAACGAGGAGTACTTTTTCCAGACGCTCAAGGCCGGCGCGGTGGGCTACGTGCTGAAGAAGGCAGCTGCCTCCGACCTGATTGCCGCCATCGAAGCCGCCAGTAAGGGCGAACCGTACCTCTACCCGTCGGTGGCGCGCCTGCTGGTGTCGGACTACCTCCAACGGGCGCCCGAGCGCGAGACCTTCGAGCCACTGAGTGATCGCGAGCGCGAAGTCTTGCGCCTGGTGGCTGAGGGCAAGACGAATCGCCAGATCGCCGATACGCTCTTCCTCAGCATCAAGACCGTCCAGACGCATCGCGACCACATCATGAAAAAGCTGCGGATGCACGATCGCACCGAGCTGGTGAAATATGCGATTCGAAAGGGTCTGATCGAGGCCGACAGCTAAGCGCGCAAGCGCGTCTCGCTAACGGTCAGCTCCAGGCCGAAGAAGTGCCCGATGTCGGAGACCTCGGCCGCGATCCCCTGGCGAATGGAGGGAGTCACTGTTTCGACGGTCTCGACCACGACCTGACCTCGCGGGCCGTTCTTGCGGATGGCCCAGGCGCCGATCGCCCGACCATCGACGACCACGGCTGGGTGTCGCCAACCGCCACCGCGTTGCAGCCGCCGCTCCAGCACGGCCGGGACCGCCAGGTCTCGGCTGCGGTAGCCGAGCAGGTAGGTGTCGAAGGCGGGCAGCAGCCGTACCGTCGGCGACCCGGCCGGGTGCTCGTTGCCACGTTTGATCCGTTGCTTCAACATCAGGCAGGCGCGGCCGCCGACCCTGACCTCGGCCAGCGACGGCGCGGCCATCGTGATGGCTGATCGCGCCTGGGAAACCGGCAGGCCGGACCAGGCGAGCAGATCCTCGGGCGCCGCCGGACCGTAGGCGGCGAAATAGCGTCGAGCCAGCTCGCCAAGCGCCGAATCGCTCGACCGGGATCGCGGACGCTCGAGCCAGTCATCGATCAGCACGTAGGTCGCTTCCCCGTTTTCGCGTTCGGGCCCAAGGCAGAGTACGCCCTCCAGCGCGGCGAGCCGGATGAGATGGATGGGCGCCTGCGTCTTGCGATCGAGGTTCACGCCGTGACGCCGCAGCCGGTGGACGATCTCGGAGCGGGTGAGGGGCCCCGCGCTTAAGAGAATGCGGCGGATCGCGGTCACGCCGCGGCGCTTCACCTCTTGATCGAGGCCCAGCTGCGCGTGCCGTGCCTTGTTGCCTGCGGCGAACAGGGGGCCGAGTACTCCCAGCAGCAGGCCGAGATCCTCCGCGGCGACCAGGTGAAGGGTGCCGCGCATCAACCAGGTTCGCACGATCGACCGTTCCTCGTTGAGGGTCCGCGTGACATCCGCGCTCAGGATGCCGGTGGTCCGGGCTCGCAGGCCAAGGCTCGCTGCGGTCAGCAGTTGCGCCTGCAGTCCGCACACATCGTGGAGCACGGTTGCCGGTGTCGATCTCAGCGCGGTCTCCTCAGTCAGCCGCTGCGCCTCCGCCCGAAGCCGGAGCGTCCGCGCCGGCGAAAGCGCCGGATTAGCCGCTGGCTGCTCCGGTCTCGACGCCGGGTTGCGTCATCCGGGCGGGATCGAGCAAACGATCGAGCTCTTGCGGCGCAAGCTTGGTCCGCTCCCGGGCGACCTCTCGAATGGTTTTACCGGTGGTCAGCGCTTCCTTCGCGATCCTGGCCGCGGCGTCGTAGCCGATGGCGGGAGCCAGCGCGGTAGCCAGCATCAGTCCCTGCTCGACCATCTGCGGTCCCCGGTCAGTCGCCTTGATGCCAGCGATGCATTGCTTCGCCAGATTCTGGGTCGAGGCAGCGAGCAGCGCGATCGTCTCGAGCAGGCAGAAGGCCGCGACCGGCATCATCAGGTTGAGCTCGAAGATGCTCCCCGACTGCGCCGCGACCGCAATCGTTTCGTCGTTGCCCAGCACCTTCGCGACCACCATCGTCATCGACTCGATGATCACCGGGTTGATCTTCCCCGGCATGATGGAGCTCCCTGGTTGGACCTCCGGCAGCGTGATCTCGCCCAGGCCGGCCCGCGGCCCGGAGGCGAACCAGCGAAGATCGTTTCCGATCTTCCAGAGGCCGACAGCGACGATCCGCAGCGCCCCGGCGGCGGAGAGCACGGCGTCGAGCGTCGCCTGCGCCTGGAAGTGGTTGTCGGTTTCCCGCAGCGCGACCCCGGTGCGCCGGCTCAGATGGGCGCAGACCCGTTGGGCGAATTCGGGATGCGCGTTGAGCCCGGTGCCGACCGCGGTGCCGCCCAGAGGTAATTCGGCCAGCTCTTCGGCGGCCGCGCGGACGCGCTCGATCGAGCGCTCGACCTGGCCGCTGTAGCCGAGGAATTCCTGGCCCAGCCGGATCGGCGTCGCGTCCTGCAGATGGGTGCGACCGGTCTTGATCACGGGCATGAATTCTTTGGCCTTTCCGTCGAGGACATCCTTGAGATAGGTGAGCGCCGGCACCAGTTCTTCGTGGATGGCAACCGTCGCCGACAGCTGCATCGCCGAGGGGATGACGTCGTTGCTCGACTGGCAGCGGTTGACGTGGTCGTTGGGATGCACCGGCCGGCTCGAGCCCAGCGGATGGCCGAGGACCTCGTTGGCGCGGTTCGCGATCACCTCGTTGGCATTAGTGTTCGTCGATGTCCCGGATCCGGTCTGGAAGACGTCGACCACGAAGTCCTTGTCGAACTTTCCTTCCTCGACCTCCTCGGCGGCTTGCTGGATCGGGTTGGCGAGGCGTGTTTCGAGCAGCCCCAACTCGGCGTTGACAAGGGCGGCCACCCCCTTGATCTGCGCCAGCGCCCGGATGAAGCGCCGCGGCAGACGCAGCTTGCTGATCGGGAAGTTCTGGCGGGCGCGCTCGGTGCTGGCGCCGTAGTACGCGCCTGCGGGAACCTTAACCTCGCCCATGGAGTCGCGCTCCACGCGCGTGCCCTCCTCGGCCATGCGCGGTCATCGTACAGGGTCCGGCGCAACGGCCTGGCGACTGCCGGCAGGCGGTCGCGCGCCCCATCCCGTAATCTTTTACCGTGCCTCCGCGCATCGTGTCGATCCAGCTGTGCCCGGGGCACCGCGAGCCGATGCGACTGGTGCCGGCCGCGACGCTGATCACCGGTGTAGGGCTCGAGGGCGACAAGCACGCGGTCGCCGTCTCCGACCGGCAGGTATTGCTGGCGGACAAAGAGGCGCTGGACGCGGTCGGCGTCGAACCGGGCACCATCAAGGAGAACCTCACGGTCGAGGGGCTCAACGTGATGGAGCTTCCGGTTGGCAGCCGGCTGCACCTCGGGGCGAGCGCGGTGCTGGAGATCACCAAAATCTGTGAGCCCTGCTTCCGAATGGACGAGATCCGTGACGGGTTGAAGCAGGAGCTCGAAGGCCGGCGCGGCATGGTCTCGCGAGTGGTCCAGGGCGGATCCATCCACGTCGGCGATCCCATCACCATCGAAGAAGCCGAGCCGCTCGCCTCATAGCTTGATCCGCGCGGTCGACCTGCACGTCCACCTGCCTCTCAAGGAGTGGCTCGATGGCAGCATGGGCCCTTATCGGGAGGGGGCGGCCCGCTACTTCCGCAGCGAGGTGCACGAGCGGACCGCCGATGAACTGGCAGTGGACTTCGCCCAGGAGCAGATCTTCGGCATCCTGCTCGCCTGGGATGCGGAGACCGCGACCCACCGGCCGCCACTCACCAACGATTTCGTCGCCGCCATTGTCAAGCGGCATCCGAAGCGCTTCGCCTTCTTCGCCTCGGTCGACCCATGGAAAGCGGATGCGGTGCAGCAGTTGGAGCGCGCCGTCGCCGAACTCGGAGCCAAAGGCGCCAAGTTCCACCCCTCGCTCCAGGATTTCTATCCGAGCGACGAGCGGCATTTCCGGCTCTGGGAAAAGGCGATGGAGCTGAAGATCCCTTGCCTGTTTCACACCGGTACCAGCGGCATCGGAGCCGGACAACCGGGCGGGCAGGGGATCAAGCTCGACCCGGCCCGGCCGATTCATCTGGACGTGGTGGCGGCGCGCTTTCCGCAGCTGCAGATTATCGCTGCACATTTCGGTTGGCCCTGGCACCTGGAGCTGATCGCGATGGCGTTGCACAAGACGAACATCCATATCGAGCTCTCGGGTTGGTCCCCGCGCTACTACCCCGAGGAGCTGGTGCGCGAG
>VBDZ01000227.1:0-2015 GCA_005881215.1 Chloroflexota bacterium
CGACGCATCAAGGAGACCGTCGAGGGCTGGCTCACGCTGGCCGAGGATCGACTCGATGGCAGCGACGTCGTTTGCTACATGGCGCCCGGAAACGACGACCCGCCGTTCGTCGACGACCTGCTTCGCACCTCGTCCCGCGTGATCAACCCCGAGGGAGCCGTGGTCGAGTTGCCCGGAGGCTTTCCCATGATCAGCGTGGGCTACTCGAATCCCACCCCCTGGGACTCGCCGCGCGAGCTCCCCGAGGACCAGCTGCTGGCGACGATCGATCGCGAAGCGGCCAAGCTGCCCGACCCAGCCCGGGCGATCTTCAACCTGCACGTCCCACCAAAGGACACGCCGATCGACCAGGCGGTGCTGGTGGACAAACAGCTGCGTCCCGTCATCAAGAACGGCGCGCCCGCCATCACCGGTGTCGGCTCGAGTGCGGTGCGGGCGAGTCTCGAACGCTATCAGCCGATGCTGGCGCTGCACGGCCACATCCACGAGTCGCGCGGCGAGGCGCGCATTGGTCGAACCCTCTCGATCAACCCGGGAAGCGAGTACAGCGAAGGCGTGCTGCGAGGCGCGATCGTCACCATCTCGGAGCAGAAAGGACTGAAAGGCTACCAGCTGGTGGCCGGATGATGGCAACCTCCGCCACCATCCGCGACCGGCTGCGCCCAACAGTTGAGCAGCTGATTCCGGCCCGGACCGGGGTTGCCTTCCGCGTCGACGCCGGCGATTACATCGAGGTGGTCGACGTCGAGGGCCAGCAGGCCGCCGACTTCTGGGCGTTCCACGAGAATGACCTCGGCGAGTACCTGTCTGCGCCGCATACGCGGATCGGGCTGATGCACTTGTTCCCGGCTCCGGGCGAGGCGTTCTTGAGCAACCATCGACGCCCGATCATTCGGGTGGTCGAAGATCCGGTTGGGGTGCACGATTTTCTTTCAGCGGCCTGCGATCCGTGGCGATATGAAGAACTCGGCCACAAGGGCTGGCACGCCTCGTGCCAGGAGAACCTCGAGCTCGCCATGAAGCGGGCCGGCTATGGCGCGGTCGGGACTCCGCAGCCGTTCAACATCTGGACGAACTTCCACCTCAATCCGGACGGCAGTTTCGAAATCCGCGCCCCGGAGAGCAAGGCGGGCGATTACGTCCTGCTTCGAGCCGAGATGCCAGCCGTCATCGCGATCTCGGCCTGTCCGCAGGACATCACGCTGACGTGCGGCGGCAACCCGACCGACGTGCTGGTCCGAGTGTTGCGATGAGGGGCTCCATGCTCATCCGCGGTGGCCAGGTGGTCAACAGCGCCGGCGTCGTCGACGCCGACGTCCGGATCCGAGCGGGGTCCGTGGCCGAGCTGGGTGCGCACCTCGCGCCGGATGGCGAGGAGCTCATCGATGCGAACGGCCTGCTGGTCCTACCTGGCGTGATCGACGCGCACACTCACCAATGGGAGCCGGGCTTCACCAGCCCGCCAGACTTCAGCGATGTCACGGCCTCGGCGGCAGTTGGTGGGATAACGACCATCATCGACCACCCCTTGACGCGTCCCGAGGTGCTCGATGCCAGGGTCTTCATAGAAAAAGTCGAGCTTGGTGAGCGTTCGTCGTTCCTCGACTTCGGGCTCTACGCTGGCGTGACCCCGGGGCGGCTGGACGCGATGGGTGAGCTCTGGGCCTCTGGCGCCGCCGGCTTCAAGTTCTTCACCTGCGATAGCGGTACCGCCCTTCAGTCATTCACGGATCGGCGCGATCAGCTCGAGCTGCTCCGGCGGATCCGATCGCTCGATGCCATCGCCCTGGTGCATGCCGAGGACCGGGCGATCCTCGAGCGCAACCGCCACCGGCTCGAGTCGAACGGACGTCGTGACCTCGCCGCATTCTTCGAGTGGCGAAGCCCGGCGGCCGAGGCCGCGTCCGTGGATGGAATCCTCGGGCTCGCCGATGAGACGGGCGCCCGCGTGTACTTCGCGCACGTCAGCCTGCCTGAGGCCGTCGCCGAGATCGCCGCTGCCCACGCCGCTGGGG
>VBDZ01000227.1:2083-3533 GCA_005881215.1 Chloroflexota bacterium
GACGGCCTGCGGCAACAGCTGCCGTCCGCGATCAGCGTGGTCGGATCGGATCATTGCACCGCCCCGGTAGCGGATCGCGCCGCCTTCTCGACCGTCCACGGTCTGCCGGGAAACGAAACGATGCTCCCTTTGCTGGTGGACCTGGTCGCGCAGGGCGTGCTGACCATCGAGCGGCTGGTCGCCCTGGTCTGCGAGAACCCAGCCCGCTTGTTCGGGCTGGCGACGCGCAAAGGTTCCTTGAGGCCGGGCGCCGATGGCGACGTGACCCTGGTCGACCCTGGCGCGGTCACCCTTGTCGATGCAGCGCAGATGGTCGGATCCGCCGATTGGACGCCATATCAGGGAATGCGACTCCGCGGCCGGGTGGTGCGGACGATCCTTCGGGGGATGACGGTTGCACAGGACGGCAAGCCCGTCGGCCACCCCGGCGTCGGCCGTTTCGTCCGTCGGACCGGGTCGCCGCTGGCCTCGCAGAGGATCGCCGTGCATGGCTGACGTACTCGACGAACGGAGCATCAGCCTGGCCGGCGCGCAACGCGTGCTGGCGGCAGCGCTCGCGCTGGCGGAGAAAATGGACATTCAGGTCTCGGTCGCCGTGGCCGGCCGGGCCGGTGACCTCAAGGCGTTCGCTCGAATGGACGGCGCATCGATGCTCTCCGGCGAGACCGCCCGGCGCAAGGTCTACACCGTCGCGATGACCGGGAGGTCGACCAAGGAGTTCGGTTCCATCCTCAAGTCGGAAATGTCCGAAGAGCCCGAGCTCTTTCACGGGATGATCGGGATCGACGGAATCATCGCGATCGAGGGCGGCGTACCGATCCGCCTGAAAGGCGCTCTTGTCGGCGCCGTCGCGGTATCCGGTGGAAGCAGCCCGCAGGACCAGGAGATCGCGGAAACGGCCGCCCGAGCGATTACGGCCTGAGCGCGGGTCTAGCGGCCGTGTCGCGCGAGCGCGTCCCGCCAGTACCTGGCGCTGGCGACCATGTCGTCGAGCACCTGGTCATCGTCTTGCTCGAAGGGCGGGATGACTTCAAGGATCAACGCCACTTCCTCGGCGCCTGACCGATCCAGCGCGGCGAGCACCTTGTCGGCATCGATCCGTCCCCGAGCATTCGCGGCCGCGGTGAACGGCCAGTGGTGATCGCCCTCCGCGTCCGATTGCTGCAGCTGTACGACCGGCGATTTCGATCCCAGGCGTTCGAGCCAGGCGTAGGGGTCGCGCTCGGCGCCGGTCGTACCCGGGACGCACTGATGACCCACGTCGAGGCACAGCTTGATCGGCACGTGTGACGCGTCGCCACTGGTCAGCAACCGGGCGATCCCGTCCATGGTTGACGGCTCGCGCGCCGCGGCGAGATTCTCGATGTAGAGCTCGCTGAGTCCGGCGTCCCGAGCCTCAGCCGCCAGCCGTTGCAGCGAGGCCCGCAGCCCTTGCTCTCGCTCACGGCGG
>VBDZ01000224.1 GCA_005881215.1 Chloroflexota bacterium
GCGAATTCGACGTCGAGGGTCAGGGCTCGGTGGGAAGCGTCATGGAGGCGCGCATCCTGCCGGCCGCCGAGCTGATCCTGACCGGTGAATCGATCGCCGCGGCTGACGCCGCGCTGCGGGAGCTCGACTTCAGCGCCACCCTGCCCGAGGTCCGCGACCAGTGGCTGGGCGACATCGAGCGAATGCGATCGGGCGCCTACTTCGATGGGATCGAGGGCTTCCAGGCCTACCTGGATCCGACGCAGCCGACCGTGCTCAGCCATCTGCCGGCCGACGCGTTGATCCTGTCGGTCGACGGGCGACGCTCGCTGCAACAGGCCCAGCAGCGCGAGGAGGAACTACGCGACCTGGTGGCGGTCGAGGTGGAACGCGGTGAGTTGCCGCTCGGGTTGCGGGCTGGACTGGTATCGATATCGACCTTGCGCCAGGCGGCAGAGGCCTGGCGCACCGTCGACGTCGCCCGAGGCGGTGGGGACCAGGGCGCGATCGACCTGGGCTTCGAGGCGGTCGACGCCTACGCCGGCCGGATCGACGCCTTTTCCGATCGGGTTCGGACCGACGCCCGGGAGAAGGCGCGGGTGCTGATCGTGACGCAGCAGGAGCCTCGGCTGCGCGAGCTGCTCGAGGACCGGGACGTCTATCCGGCCGGCGGCGTCTTCGTCTGGTCGCAGACGCCGCTGGTTCCGGGGCTCGTCGTGCTCGGCAACCAACCGGTGGCGCAGGGATTCCGGCTGCCGTCGCAGCGACTCGAGGTGTATGGCGACACCGACCTCTTTGGCGGGCTGCGCCAGCGGGTGCGCCGCGGCGTGGTGCGGGCGCGGACCGCGAGCTTTCAACTGGAGTTCGAGCCCGGTGACCTGATCGTGCATGTCGACCATGGCATCGGCCGGTTCGTGGGCATGCGCCTGATGGGGGAGAACGGCCAGGAGCGCGAGTACATGCAGCTCGAGTACGCGGAGGGCGACAAGCTCTATGTGCCGGTCGAACACCTTGAGCGGGTGCAGAAGTACGTGGGTGGCGGTGACGCCGCGCCCAGGCTGCAGCGACTGGGGTCGGGCGAATGGGATCGAGCCAAGCGCAAAGTCCGCGAGTCGGTCGAGGAGGTGGCGCGCGATCTGCTGGATCTCTATTCGAAACGCCAGCTCGTCGAAGGCCACGCCTTCTCCGAGGACGGCCCCTGGCAGCACGAGCTCGAGCAATCGTTCCCGTACGACGAGACGCCCGACCAGATCCGCGTGATGGAAGAGATCAAAACCGACATGGAAGACTCGCGCCCGATGGACCGGCTGGTCTGCGGTGACGTGGGCTTTGGCAAGACGGAGCTGGCGGTGCGGGGCGCCTTCAAGGCGGTGATGGACGGCAAGCAGGTCGCGATCCTGGTGCCGACCACCGTCCTCGCGCAACAGCACTTCCTCACCTTCCAGGATCGCTTCCAGCCGTACCCGGTGAAGGTGGAGATGCTATCGCGATTCCGCTCGGACGCCGAGGCGACCGACATCCTGCGCCGGCTCCAGCTGGGCGAGATCGACGTTGTGATCGGGACGCATCGCCTGCTGCAGAAAGACGTCCGCTTCAAAGACCTCGGGCTGGTGATCCTCGATGAGGAGCAGCGTTTCGGGGTGATGCAGAAGGAAAAATTGAAGCAACTGCGCGCGTCCGTCGACGTGTTGTCACTGTCGGCTACGCCAATCCCGCGCACGCTGCACATGTCATTGGCCGGGATCCGCGATCTCTCGGTGATCCAGACGCCGCCCGAGGAGCGGCTCCCGATCAAGACCTTCGTCACCGCCGACGATGACGACCTGATTCGGGAGGTCATCCAGCGCGAGCTGCAGCGGGGTGGGCAGGTCTTTTACGTGTACAACCGGGTGCAGACGATCAAGAAGGCCGAAGAGCGAGTGAAGAAGCTGGTGCCCCAGGCGCGCGTCCTGGTGGGGCACGGGCAAATGCCGGAGACGACGCTGGCCGAGGTGATGACGAAGTTCGTCAAGGGCGAGGCGGACGTCCTGGTGTGCTCCACGATCATCGAATCGGGATTGGACATCCCGAATGCCAACACCATCGTGGTGGTCGACTCGCATCGCATGGGCCTGGCCCAGCTGTATCAGTTGCGTGGGCGAGTCGGGCGCGCCGGGCAGCGCGCCTACTCCTACTTCCTCTACAACCCCCTGAAGTCGCACTCGGAGAACGCCGACAAGCGGCTGGATGTCATCTCCGAGCTGCACGACCTGGGGTCGGGATTCAAGCTGGCGCTGAAGGACCTCGAGATCCGCGGGGCTGGCAATCTGCTCGGCACTGAGCAGCACGGGGCAATCGCGGCCGTCGGCCTGGAGCTGTACAACACCATGCTCCGCGAGGCGGTGGAATCGCAGAAAACTGGAACGCCGGTCGAGATGCCGGTGGGCCTGACCCTCGATCTGCCGATCGAGCACTTCCTGCCGCGCGAGTATGTGCCCGACGAAAAGCTGCGGCTGCAGGTCTATCACGACCTGGCTGCCGTCGAGGACGAGCAGAGCCTGGAGGCGGCCGAACGCAACCTGGCGGATCGGTTCGGCAAGCCGCCCGCGCCGGTGCGCAACCTTCTTTATGCGTTGCGGGTGAAGTTGCTGGCGCGCGCGGCCGGCCTGGCGGCGATCGAGACCGATGGCGACTGGCTGGTGATGCGCCTGCCGACCGGGTGGAATGGCGACGAGCGGCGGCTCGAGGCGCAGTTCCGCTCGATTCTCTACGTGCGCTTTGGCAAGGTGCGGATCTCGCTCACCCAGGCCGGCGCGCAATGGAAAGAACGGCTGGTCGACGTGCTGGGCGAGATCGAGCGCCTCGGCCGGATCGCGGTCGCCGTCTGACGTGTGGTGCAGGTCAGGTACTTTCCGAACGATGCCAAGTAGCATGAGCCGCGTGGAACCGCGGCGCGTCTATACGACCGGGCGCAAATGGGAACGGATGGTTGGCTATGCGCGCGCGGTGCGAGTGGGCCCGACCATCGAGATCTCGGGCTGTGCGCCGACCGCCGATGACGGATCGACGGTTGGGGAGGGCAACATCTACGAGCAGACGCGGCAGTGCTTGCGCGTGATCGGGGAGGCGCTCGCCGGCGTCGGGGCCGGCTTCGACGACGTCACCAGGACCCGGATCTTCACCACCGCCCCGCGACGATGGCGCGAGATCGGTCGGGCCCATGGCGAGGTCTTCGGCGCGATCAAGCCGGTCAGCTCGCTGGTCGGGGTGCGCGGCCTGCTCGACCCCAAATGGCTGGTGGAGATCGAGGCCAGCGCTTATCGTGTCGAATAGACGGGCG
>VBDZ01000219.1 GCA_005881215.1 Chloroflexota bacterium
CCCGGTGTGCCGAGGGCGGCCGCCACGCCATCGGAGACCTGCTCCGGGAGTGGGACGGTCTGACCATTGGCCACGGCCCGTTCGGCCAGGGCGCCGTTCGGCGGTGCCGCTCGAAAGTAGACTCGGTCGGCCGGCACCCCGGACATCGGATGGCCGATCCCCTCACCGCCGGGAACATACGGCAGTGGCGGCTTTCCGGCGTAGAACTTTCCGGTCGCGATCGACAGGTCGACCGGGTTCAGTGGCGCCGCCGTCACCTCGATCACGTTCGCACTGTCGGCCTTTGGTTCGTCTCGCTCTCGAACGACCGGCAGCTCCCCGAAGCGCTCGATGACCGCAGCTCGCATCCTGCCCCCAGCTTACCGACGCCAGCGCCTAAGCTGAAAAAGGGAGATCCATGAAGGTCGCGATTCTCGGCACCGGGAAGATGGGCGCCGCGATGGCGCGGCGGCTACATCAGCACGGATTTGAAGTGCGCCTGTGGAACCGGACACGCTCCAAAGCCGAACGGCTGGGGATTGGCGAGGTCTTCGACACGCCCGGGCGCGCCGTGGCAGGCGCCGACCTGGTGATCAGCATGCTGACCGATTCGGCCGCGGTCCGCGAGGCCTACCTGGGCGAGAACGGAGCGGCGCAGGCGACCGGCGCACCGATCTACGTCGACAGCAGCACCGTCGATCCGGGGACGCACGAACAACTCGCCAGGGCGCTGGCCCAGCACGGCGCATCGTTTCTGGAGGCGCCCGTGGTTGGCAGCGTTCCGGCGGTCGAGTCGGGGAAGCTTCTGATCCTGGTCGGCGGCGACCAGATCACGCTCGAGCGCATTCACCGGGTGCTCGAAGTGCTGGGCGAAGTTCGCCACGTCGGTCCGCTCGGCCATGCCGCCCGGCTCAAGCTGGTGGCCAACAGCATGCTCGGCATCACCAGCGCCGCGGCGGGCGAGCTCTACAACGCCGGACTGCGGGCAGGTCTCGACCGGCAGCGGGTCTGGGAGATCCTCACCCGCTTCGTGCCCTACCTCGATGCAAGGCGGGCCGGCTACCTCGACGGCAAGGTCGAACCGGCGATGTTCCGGGTGGCGGACCTGGTCAAAGACCTCAGGCTCGCACACGATCTCTACGGTCAGGCCGGCGCCGACGCACCGCTGACTGAGACGACTCGCGAGCTCTTCGAACGAGTCGCCGGCGACCACGGCGAGCAAGACATCGCCGCCATCGCCGAGCTCTGGCGCGAACCCTCGGCTGCCCAAAAGACCGCCCGGCGCTGACGCGTTAGACCCGTTTTCCGAGATCGGCCGTTAGGGTTTCCGCAACAGTTCGCTGATTGACTGGGGGGCGTGACTTTCCTCCGCCGGGCCATGTTTGCCATGGCCGGCGCGGTCGGATCGATGGCGATCGCCGTCTCGAGCCTTTCCCCTCTTCCAGCCGCGGCGGCCTGGAACTCGTACCCGCAGACCTTCAGCAGCGACCAGGCGATGACCTACCAGATAAACCCGAGCCATAGCGGATCGCCTGGACCGGAGACGCTCACCCTGCCGTTGCAGCCGAGCTGGACCATCGATCTCGGTGGGCCGGTCTCCTACCCGGTGATGGGCCCGTCCTACATCTACGTCACCGTGACCAACCCGACCACCACCCATCCGAATCTCTACGCGATCAATTACCGGACCGGCGCCGTCGCCTGGGGACCGATCGACCTGGGTGGTTCCTGGTGGGCCAACGCCTCCTACGACAACGGTCTCGTCTTCACCATCAACGTGAACGGCCAGATGCAAGCATTCGACGAGCAGACCGGGGCGGTCCAGTGGACCACCCAACTGCCCGGCCAGTCGATGTTCACCTCGCCGCCGGCCAGCTCGGTCTTCGGCTCGGGCGGTGACCTCATCTACACCAGCGGCGCCGGGTCGGGCGGCACGCTTTATGCGGTGCACGCCAGCAGTGGCGCGATTGCCTGGCAGGCGCCGGTGATGAACGGCGACCACAGCGTCCCGGTCGTGACCACCGCCGGCGTCTATGTCTCCTATGCCTGCGCCCAGACCTATGACTTCGAGCCGCTGCACGGCGCGCTCCTCTGGCACCACGCCACCGGCTGCGAGGGTGGCGGCGGCAAGACGGCGGCGCTCTACAACGGCAAGCTCTACGTCCGCGACGCCCTGGTTGGCAACACCATCCTGGACGCCGCGTCGGGCGCCACGCTCGGCAGCTTCAGCGCGACGGCGGCTCCGGCCTTCAGTGGTTCGACCGGATTCTTCCTCAACGGGTCGACGCTGCAGGCGGTCAACCTCTCGACCAACGCGGTCCTCTGGAGCTTCAGTGGCGACGGCACGCTGACCACCGCCCCGATCGTCGTCAACGGCAATGTCTACATGGGGGCGAGCTCCGGCAACACCTACGCCGTCGACGCCGGGACCGGTGCGCAAACCTGGTCGGTGCACCTCAGCTCGCCGATCAACGCTCCCGACGAGCAGAACGCCTCGCAGCCGCTGACGGGCCTGAGCGCCGGCTACGGATTTCTGGGGGTTCCCGCAGGGAACACGCTGACCCTCTTCAGCAGCGCCCTGCAGGTCTCGCCCGGCAGCTACAACTTTGGCGTCAAGCAGGTCGGTAGCTCGACGACCGTTGCGGTGGGGATCACCGACAACTTTGCCGGTGGGGTCACGGTCTCGAGCGCGACCGCGACCGGCGATTACTCGGTCAACAGCAACGGCTGCACTTCGCTGGCGAACTCACAGCAGTGTGGATTCAACGTGACCTTTGCGCCCACCGCCTACGGCCAGCGCAACGGAACCCTGACGATCAACGACAACGCGCCGGGGAGTCCGCACACCGTTGCCCTCATCGGCGCCGGGAGTGACTACATCATCGACCACTTCGTGTTGACGCCGGCCTCGACGACCATCGCCGTGGGTG
>VBDZ01000220.1 GCA_005881215.1 Chloroflexota bacterium
AGGTTCGCGATCAGCTCCGTGCTGGCGACCGCGAGCCCACCGTAGATGAGCAAGGCGGTGGCGAGGAGCACGATCAGCCAGCCCGCCGGCGAGAAGGGGAGACGCCGCTCGAAGGCGGCCGTCAGCGGCGTGTACGAGGCGGCAAAAAAGAGGGCCGGGACGAATAGGCTGAGATAGGCGGAGACGCCGACCACCGCGCCGGCGTAACTGGCGGTCTCACCGACGACGAGAATGCCCGGCGTGTCGATGCCGTGGACGGTGAAAATTCCGCCCATGGCCATGAACCCGAGGCAAAGAAACAGGACGCGATACTGCGCGATCTGGACAGAAGCAATCGCCAGCAGTGCGGCGAGGCCGAAGGCCAGCAACGACACCGCGGAAACGATGAAGAAATGCTGACGGGGGACCACCAGGCTGGGATCCACCTGCGGGTGGGTCAGCAGCCAGGCGAAGATCCCTGCCGGAAATAGCAAGGAGCCGAGCGCGGCCGCCGGAATGGCCGGTGAAGAGCGCGGGCGTACCGCGACCGTCGAGGCCATGGGGGTGCAACGTCGGGCCGGTCGAAACCCCACGCCTGGAACGAACTCAAGGCCGAGTATCATTTGGCTGTGGTTGAGACTACGGCGCAGGCGGCGCTCCAGCAGACCGGGGTTCGGCTCACGCCCCAGCGGCTGGCGATCGCGGCGGTGCTAGCCCAAACCGGCAAGGAAACCTCGGCCCAGGAACTCTACGACCGGGTGCGCAAGAAGCACGCCTACATCGGGCGGGCCACCGTCTTCCGGTCACTCGACCGGCTGGTCAGCGCCGGCCTGGCCCAGCGCCTGGAGCGACCGGGGCACGTCTCGGCCTACGTCTGGTGCGAGCCCGGCCATCATCACCACCTGATCTGTACCACCTGCCGGACCGTCGAGGACCTGGGGGAGGAGTCGGTCGCGCCATTGGTCGAGACCATCTCGCGCCAGCGGGGCTTCCGCGTCGACCACGCCACGCTCGACTTCTACGGCGAATGCCGCAGCTGTTCCTCGCGCTCGCGGAGTTCCCTTCCCCGCGCGCGGGGTAGGGTCAGGGTGGGGGCCGCCGCCCGCGCCAGGATGTAGCTCGCAAAGGCAATCGTCGTGATGAAGAACCCGACCGGGTAGGGGACGTAGTAAGCGACGGTCAGGCCGGCCCAGGTAAAGAGCACCGCGAGCACCGCGGAAAGCAGCAGGCCACGGCTGGGCCGGGTGGTGAAGCGCTCGGCGATGGCGGCGGGCGCGACGATCAAGGCAAAGATCAACAGCACGCCGACCACCTGGACCGCCTCTGAGACCGCGACTGCCAGGATCACCATGAACGCGATCGACAGGCCGCGCACCGGCACCCCCTTGGCCTCGGCGACCTCCTCGTCGAGGGTGGCAAACAGCAGCGGGCGGTAGACCGCGACCACCAGGAGAATGGTCACGGATCCCGCCACGAAGGTCACCGCGATGTCCCGAGTGGTGATGCCGAAAATCTGACCGAAGAGGATGCCGATGGCCAGGTTGGCGGACCCCTGGTAGAGATAGGTGAACAGCAGCCCCAGGCCCAGCGACCAGGCCATCACCAGGCCGATCGTCACGTCGCGGCCGCGCAGCCGCTGGCCGAGGGCGCCCATAACGGCACCGGCTGACATGGTGAACACCAAAAGCCCCGGCAGCACCAGCGCCGTTCCAGCGAGCAGCACGCCGCCGGTGGCGCCGGCGAAGCCGATGTGGGAAAGCGCGTGAGCCGCGAAGGAGAGGCCGCGCAAGACCACGAAATACCCGATCACGCCGGCGGAAATGGCGACGATCGTGCCGGCTTCGAAGGCATGCTGCATGAAGGTGTAGTGAAAGAGCTCCTCGACCACGCGCAGGAGGTCCCAGCCGAAGTACGGCCCCGCCGCCAGTGACAAATCAGGCATCATGGTGCGCGCTCTCCGCTTCCAGCCCCACCACGAACATGTGGCCGTGGCTGTCATGCAGCACCTCGACCGGCGAATCGTAGAGCCGGCTCAGCTGTTCGGTCGTGATCACGTCGGCGGGCTTGCCGATGGCGACGCCGCCGTGGGCGACGTAGAGCACCCGGTCGACGATGGGCAGCAGCGGGTTGATGTCGTGCGCGATCAGCAGCACCGTCAGCCGGTTCGCTCGCGCCAGGTCCGCCACCAATTCGGCGATGACGATCTGGTTGCGCAGGTCGAGGCTGGCCAGTGGCTCGTCGAGCAGCAGCATCTTTGGCCGGCCGGCGAGCGCCTGGGCGAGCAGCAGGCGCTGTTGCTCGCCACCGGAGAGCCGCCCGATCTGGCGATCCGCATAGCTGAGCGCCTCCACCGAGCCGATCGCCTCGTCGACCCGCCGGCGATCACCCGTGGCATTGCCGAGCGCAACCCCCCATCGATTGCCGTCGATGCCCAGGTGCACGAAGTCCCGGCCTCGGACCGGTAGGTCGCGGTCGATGTTGCGACGCTGGGGCACGTAGCCGATATCGGGGTTCCCTCGATGCGGACGCTTGCCGAGCACCAGCAGGCTGCCTGCCGCGGGAGGCAGAAGCCCGAGCAGCAGCCGCAGCAGGGTCGATTTCCCGCTCCCATTCGGGCCCAGCACGGCGACGAATTCGCCGGCGTCGATCCTAAAGGTGGCGTCTTTCCAGATCAGACCGGTGCCATACGCGGCGGCCAGCTGGTCCGCAATGATCACGGGCTCGGTCGCGGCAGAGGGCGCCATGGCCAGCGTCTAGTGTGTCAGGGCTTGCGCGTTCAGCGCATTCTGCAGCGTCAGCAGCTGGGCGTCCTGCCACTCCTGGAAGGTCGCGTCGACCGGCTGCAGTGTTTCCGAGATGCCGACCACGGGGATGGCGTTGTTGGCGGCCAGCCGTTTCAGGTCCTCGGTGATGTTGGTCGAAGCCTGGACGTTATAGACGAGCAGCTTGATCTTCTTGCCGGCGACCAGGTCATGGAACTGGGCGACGGTTTGGGCCGGCGGATCATTGCCTTCGGCCACCGCCTGCATGAATTCGGGTGGGGAGACCAGGTTCAGTCCGAGCGCCTGGGCCATATAGACGAAGATGCTTTCGGTGGCGCCCACCGGGGCGCCGGAAAATGACGAGCGAATCTTCGCGACCAGGTCGTGGTAAGGCTGAAGCGCGGTGCGGAGGGCAGCGCGCCGCTGGTTGAA
>VBDZ01000005.1 GCA_005881215.1 Chloroflexota bacterium
CGCCGCCCAGGCGTTGGGGCTCGCCGAAGGCGCCTTCGACCTGGCCCGCCGGTATGCCCGCGACCGGCGACAGTTTGGCAAGCCGATCGCGGAGTTCCAGGGGATCCAGTTCATGCTGGCGGATATGGCCACCCAGATCGAGGCGGCGCGGGCCCTGACCTACGCCTCGGGCGATGCCCTGGACCGCCAGCTTCCGGAGATCAGCGTCAGCTCGTCGATGGCGAAGCTGTTCGCCTCTGACACCGCGATGCGAGTCACCACCGACGCGGTGCAGATCCTTGGCGGCTACGGCTACCTGCGGGATTTCCCAGCGGAACGAATGATGCGCGACGCGAAAATCACTCAGATCTACGAAGGAACGAACGAGATCCAGCGATTCGTGATTGCCCGAGAAGTGCTCAAGGAGAAGGGGTGACGATCAAGCAGCTGTACGTCGCCGGTGCGGGCCTGATGGGGGCCGGCATCACCCAGACCGCCATCACCTCCGGTTACGACGTCACCCTGAGGGAGGTCGACGATGCCGTCGTCAGCCGCGGCGTCGAGAGCATCAAGAAGCGGCTCGACAGCCTGGTGCAGAAGGGCAAGCTCGAGGCGGCCCAGCGTGACGCCGCACTGGCTCGCTTGCGTCCGACGACCTCGCTGGAGGCCGCCGGCCGCGCCGACTTCGTGATCGAGGCGATCACCGAGAGCTTCGAGGCGAAACGGGAGCTCTTTAAGCGGCTCGATGGTATTTGCCGGCCGGAGGCCATCCTGGCGAGCAATACCTCATCGATCCCGATCACGAAAATGGCCGCGGTGACCCAGCGCCCCGACCGCTTCATCGGCATGCACTTCTTCAACCCGGTGCCCGTGATGCCGCTAGTCGAAATCACCAAAGGCCGAGACACCTCGGATTCGACCGTGGCGATCACGCTCGAACTATCGAAAACCATGGGGAAGACACCGATCACGTCGCTCGATTACCCCGGCTTCATCGTCAACCGGATGCTCGTCCCCTTCATCAACGAGGCGATCCGGGCCCTGATGCAGGGATTGGGGACGCGCGAAGACATCGACCAGGGCGCGAAGCTGGGGCTGCACCATCCGATGGGCCCGCTCGAGCTCGCCGACTTCGTCGGCCTCGACACGCATCTCTACATTTGCGGCGTGCTGTACGAAGGCCTGCACGACCCGCAGTTCGCGGCGCCGCCGCTCCTGCAGCAGCTGGTGGACGCCGGACACTTCGGCCGGAAGTCGGGTCGTGGCTTCTATCGCTACGGTCCCGATGGCAGCCGGGTGCCGGACTAACTCCTCCCCTTAGGCCAGCGGCTTTTCGCGGCGGGGCCGCAGCACGCTGCGGGCCAGGAAAGTCAGTGCGACCACGAAGCAGGCTGCGGCCAGCACGGTCACGGCAGCCGAAATCAAGACCCAGATGACGCCGCTTTTAGCGGCGATCTCACTCATGCTGGTCCCGCCGTTGACCAGGTGCAGGGTGACAAATGAGTAGCAGACGATGAAGGTCGCCACGGCGATCAGCAGGGCTCCCGTTCGACGCACGCGCGCCACCCACAGCCCGCCGGCCAGCCAGATGGAGGCGACGATCGCGGCGGCGAAGGCGCCGTCTTCGGTGTTCGCCGTTCCAAAGTCGATTCGATGGACCCCGTCGGTAGCCTGCAGGATCACCAACGCGGCCCCGGCGAGCGACGCCACCAGCAGCGCGATGGTTTCCAACCGTGGGTTCCGGGCTTTCGGATTGGTCCAGCACACGCCCACGCTGATCACGATCAGGGCGCAAGCCGGCACGAGGGCCATGGCGGCGGTCGCCACCGGCAAACCTTCGTGCTTGACGAAGGTGCCAAGCGCCGCCGGACCTGAGACGAAGTGGTTCGCCGCGAGCACGCCGAACTGCACGAAGGCGATGGCACCGGCACCGAAAAGGCCGATCCGATAGCCCTGGAACCCCAGTCCAATGCACGCCAGCCAGAACAGGGCGACGATCAGCGCGATGATCGTGTACAGCCGATCCACCTGTCCGGCGTGATATTCGTGGAGCACGATGAAGGTGCCCAGGCCGACGGCGATCACCCCGGCAACGAGAAGGACCACCCGGGCGGGAACGAGGAACGGGCCCTGTGCCCGTCGAACCATTCCCCTCGCCCGCATCGCTCACATCTTACGGGCCGACCCCGGCAGGCTCATTCGGTAGACTGTCTGCTGCAAATTTGGGTGCTCAACCGCGCCGGCGGCGTGCGTCCGCCGCGCTCGGCCCCATGCGCGGGTGGTACTACGCCCGCGCCACGGTGGCCGTCATCGCTGGAATGGCACTGCTCCTGGCAGGCCTGCTGGTCTTCCGCGTGTGGTCGGTGATCCACGCCATCTCGCCGCGTGCCCAGCCGGCCGACCTGGTCACGCTGGTGCATGCGCAGAGCGACGAGCCCGGCTCCGTTGGCTGGAAGGTGAAACACGATCAGCGGATCAACATCCTGCTGCTCGGCTACGGCGGACCGGGACACGATGGGCCGTACCTCACCGACTCGATCATGCTGGTATCGATCCGCCCCAGCTCCCACCAGGCGATCATGATCTCGCTACCTCGCGACCTTTGGGTCAAGATCCCCGCCCTGCCCAAGAACCGCTTCATGCTCGGCAAGCTCAACAGCGCCTACGCGATCGGGATGGATCACGCCGACTATCCGAACGTCCGCAGCGATTGGAAGACCGCCACCGGCGGGGGCGACCTGGTCGCCGCCACCGTTTCGCAGATCACGGGCCAGCCGATCGACTACTGGGTTGGCGTCGACTTCAAGGCATTTCGCGATGTCGTCGATGCACTCGGCGGCGTCCGCGTCGATGTCCCGACCAGCCTGGATGATCCCTACTTTCCCCGGGGCGAGACGACCGGCATGATGCATGTCCATATCGATGCCGGCTGGCAGCCGTTCGATGGCGAGCGGGCGCTGGAGTATGCCCGCTCACGGGAGACCACCTCCGACTTCGACCGGTCCCGCCGGCAGCAATTGATCATGCTGGCCGTGAGGCAGCGGGTCTTTTCCTTGAACGCCGTGCCGCGGATGCTATCGCTGCTCGGAGCGTTGCAGGACAACGTGCGTACCAGCCTGCGCCCCGCCGACCTGCGGCCGCTTGTCGAGCTGGCCGGTCAGATCAAAGATCAGGACATCCGGCGGGTCTCGATCGATACCTCGAACCTGCTCCGCAGCGGCTATAGCAGCAATGGGCAATACGTTCTCGAACCGTTGGACCCGAGCTACGGGGCGCTGCACCGGTACATCGCGATGGCCCTTCCCGATCGTTCGACGCTCACCAGGCAGACGCCCTTTTCGGTACAGGACGGAAGCCGGCGCTACTGGCTGCCGTACGGCGTCGGCACCCCGGCCAGCGTCATGACGACGCTGCTGCAGGCCGAGGGATGGCAGGCGACCCTTGCGCCAGCGCCGGCCGCCCAGCGGGTGGCGCAAACGCAGATTCTGGACGGCTCGGGAGGCCGGGCGGTGGCGACCGTGGCCTGGCTGCAGAGCTACTTTGGCGGCGTGATCACCCTCGTTCCGGCGCCGGCCGGCGGCCCCTCGGTGACCGTGGTGCTCGGTTCGGATTTCACCCTGAAGACCTTCCCGGCGCCCACCACCTCGTAGGTTCAGTGCGGCGAACCGCCGCTGATAGGATGACCTCGAAATGAGTCTGGCCGGCGCCTTGCTTTCCGGCGATGTCCGGGCGCTGGCGAGGGCCATCAGCCTGGCGGAGGACCGGGACCCGCAGGCCACCGAGCTGGTCGCCGAGCTTCAACCGCAGACGGGTAAGGCCTTCCTGGTCGGACTGACCGGTTCTCCCGGAACCGGGAAGAGCACGCTGGCTGATGCCCTGGTCAAGGTGATCCGCGACCGCAAGCAGACGGTGGGCGTGATCGCGGTCGATCCCAGCAGCCCCTTCACCGGCGGCGCCGTCCTGGGCGACCGGATCCGCATGTCGCGCCACACCCTCGACAAGGGTGTGTTCATCCGGAGCATGGGGGCTCGGGGTCACCTGGGCGGGTTGGCCGCCGCCACCCGCGAGGCGATCCACCTGCTCGACGCCTACGGCCGGGACGTCATCCTGGTCGAGACGGTCGGCGTCGGTCAATCGGAGCTGGAGATTTCCACCATCTGCGACACCGTGGTGCTCGTCCTGATGCCCGAGTCCGGCGATGCGGTCCAGACGATCAAGGCCGGCATCCTCGAGATCGCCGATGTCTTCGTCATCAACAAGGTCGATCTGGGTGGGGCGGAAAAGACCCGGCGCTTGATCCAGGACGCGATCGCGCTCGGGCCCAAGCAGGCGTGGCGGCCGCCGATCGTGCTGGCGTCGGCCGCAAAGGAAGAGGGGATCGAGCCGGTCTGGGACGCGGTCCTCGCGCACCAGGCGTATCTGACGGAGAGCGGCGCGCTGGCCGCCCGCCGCCAGCAGCGGCTCAAGCAGGAGGTCGTCGCGCTGGTCGCCGAGCGAGCCCGCGACGAGGCTCGGCGGATGCTCGACGGCGACACTGCGGTGGGACGGCGGCTGCGAGAGAATCGGAATGGGAAACTCAACCCGTACGCCCTCGCCGAGGAGGTTCTCGGACAGCGACGGCCACAAGGAGGCAATTGATGGCGGTACGCCGTAAGACCGCCCACGAGGAGTGGGCCGCCCGCTACGGTGGCGGCAAGCGGCCGCCAAAGGAAGGCGCCACCACCATCTCCGGCGTGCCGTTGCAGCCCCTGTATACACCCCAGGACCTGGCGGGATGGAGCTACGACGAGAAACTCGGTTATCCTGGCGAGTTTCCGTACACCCGGGGCGTCTACCCCTCGATGTACCGCGGCCAGTTGTGGACCATCCGGCAGTTCGCCGGTTACGGCACCGCCGAGGAAACGAACCGTCGCTACAAGTTCCTCCTCTCCCAGGGGCAGGCGGGCCTGTCGGTCGCCTTCGACATGCCCACGCTGATGGGGTACGACTCCGATGACCCGATCAGCGCCGGTGAGGTGGGTCACTGCGGCGTGGCCATCGATTCGCTCGAAGACATGGAGACGCTGTTCGACGGCATCCGGCTGGACCAGATCACCACCTCGATGACGATCAACTCGCCGGCGGCGATTCTCTACGCGATGTACATCGCCGTCGGAGAGAAGGAAGGTCTATCACCCGCGCAGTTGGGTGGCACCCTGCAGAACGACATTCTCAAGGAGTACATCGCGCAAAAGGAATACATCTTCCCGCCGGAACCGTCGATGCGGCTGGTGGTGGACACCATCGTGTTCGCGGCGCGGAACATGCCGCGCTGGAATGCGGTGTCGATCTCCGGGTATCACATCCGGGAGGCCGGCTCCACCGCCGTCCAGGAGCTCGCCTTCACCCTGGCCGATGGCATGGCCTACGTCGAGGCGTCGATCGAGGCTGGGCTGCCGGTCGACGAGTTCGCCCCGCGGCTCTCCTTCTTCTTCGACTCGCACATCGATTTCTTCGAGGAGATCGCCAAGTTCCGCGCCGCCCGACGCCTGTGGGCGCGCATCATGCGGGACAAATACGGTGCCCGCGATCCGAAATCGTGGATGCTGCGCTTCCACACCCAGACCGCCGGCGTCTCGCTCACCCGGCAGCAGGTGGAAAACAACATCAGCCGCACCGCCTACGAGGCGATGGCCGCGGTGCTGGGTGGCACCAATTCGTTGCACACGAACTCGATGGACGAGGTACTGGCACTACCCACCGAGCGGGCGGCCCAGATTGCGCTGCGCACCCAACAGGTGCTGGCGCATGAGACCGGCGTCACCAACACCATCGACCCGCTGGCCGGATCCTATTTCCTGGAGCAGCTGACCGACGAGATGGAGCGCGGCGCTCAGCAGTACTTCGATCGGATCGATCAGCAGGGCGGCGTCTTGCGCTGCATCGAGAGCGGGTTCTTCCAGCGGGAGATCGCCGATGCCGCGTTCGAGTTCGAGCGCAAGCTGGAAGCCAACGAGCGAATCATCGTCGGGGTCAACGCCTACAAGGAGGGCGAGGGCGCGCCGGTCCCGACGCTCAAGATTGGGCCGGAAACCGAGCGTGGGCAGGTGGCGCGGCTCGCGGCGCTGAAAGCGCGTCGCGACAACACCAGCGCCCGCAACCGGCTCGAGGATCTCAAGCGGGCCGCGCGCGGCCGCGACAACCTGATGCCTCCGCTCCTGAATTGCGTCAAGGCGTACGTGACCGAGGGCGAGATCATGGCAGCGCTCAAGGAGGTTTTCGGCGTCTACCGGGAACCGATTCTGTTTTAGATGATCCGGCTGCGCTTCTCAGTCATCGGGCGGGTGCTGGCCGTCGTGCTGCCGTTGGCGGTCGTGGCCTTCTACCTGCTGAGGCACTGATCGTGCCCGCGCAGGCGTCGACCAGGAAGCAGGCTCCCGAGACCGCGAAGCGATGGCGGGTGCTGACCGCCAAGGTCGGCTTGGACGGGCACGACCGCGGCGTGAAGGTGGTCTCCCGAGCGCTCCGAGACGCCGGCGTGGAGGTGATCTATGCCGGGCTGCGGCAGACGCCCGAGATGGTAGTCGAGGCGGCGATCCAGGAGGACGTGGATGCGATCGGCGTCAGCCTGCATAGCGGCGCGCACATGACGCTGATCCCGCGCATCCTGGAGCTGCTCAAAGAGCGCAACGCCTCCGACATCGTGGTGTTTGGCGGCGGCATCATCCCCCAGGATGACGCCGATGCCCTGAAGAAGATGGGCGTGGTCGAGATCTTCGGACCCGGCACCTCACTGCAAGCCATCATCGATTTCGTGAACCACGGATTCAAGGCGGCGTGATCGCGGCTGCGCCTCGCAAGCTGGGGCGGTTCGAGCTGCACTGCCTCAGCGACGGACAGTGGCGGATGGATGGGGGTTCCGTCTTCGGGGTGGTTCCGAAGGTGATGTGGGAAAAGCTCAAAGCTCCGGACCCGCGTAATCGCATCCTGATGGCGACCAACTGCCTGCTGGTCCGGACGCCAGACGCCAACGTGCTGATCGAGGCCGGGATCGGACCCAAGCTGTCGGAGAAGGAGCGCGACATCTACGCCTACGACCGCGATCCCGGGCTGCCGGACGCCCTGGCCGGGGCTGGACTCAAGCCGCAGGATATCGACCTGGTGGTGCTCAGCCATCTCCACTTCGACCATGTCGGCGCCCTGGTCGCGCCCGGCCGGGACGGCGAGCTCACCCCGCTCTTTCCGAGGGCGAAGCACGTGGTGCAGGCCGGTGAGCTCGAGGCCTGGCGTCATCCCGATCCGCGGAGCCGGCCATCCTACAAGCCCGAGAACCTGGCCCTGCTCGAGGAGGAGGGCCGGCTGCTGGTGGTCGATGGCGACGCGCAGCTCGCGCCGGGGGTCCGGGTGCGGGTTACCGGTGGCCACACCGCCGGCCACCAGGCGGTGTACGTCCAGGACCAGGAGCAAACTGTGGTGTTTACCGGCGACTTTCTCTTCATGCGCGCCTTCCTCAAGATCAACTGGGTCAGCGCACTCGATCTCTTCCCGCTGGAGGCCATGGAGCGCAAGGCCGCCTTCCTGCGGGAGGCTGCCCGCGAACGCTATCTCATCTGGTTCTACCACGAGACCGAGCAGATGCTCGGCTACTGGACCGGCGAGGGGTTCGAACCGGTCAGCTGACGATCAGCAGGACTTCGGCACCACAGCGCTCGCACTCGCCACGAACGACGTAGTTGCCGGTTTTGAGGTCCATGGCAGAGGGGCGCAGAATCGCGACCGACTGCCGGCAGGCCCGACAGTTGGCTTTCATCGGCGCCACGGGCACCGCGGGGGCCTGGAAGGTCCAGGTGTGCGGCGCGACCTGCTGCATGCTGGCGTGGGCAATGGCCATAAACGCTCCTACCTTGTCTAACGCCGCCGCCGCCAAAACGGGCTGCGCCGTTCGGACCTGCCTGCTACCGCAAACGCCGTAGCGTCTGGCCGGAGGGTTTAGTAGACGGTCACCGGCGTGCCGGTCGGCGTCCAGTTCCACAGCCAGACCATGTTGCTGTAGGGAACGTTGACACAGCCGTGGGTGCCGTTGTTCTCCCCGTAGGGGTCGTAGTGCGGGTACTCGGTGCCCGGTCCGTAATAGGCCCGCCAGTAGGCATCATGGATGCCGGCGCCGCCGTTGAACCACATCACCATCTTGACCTTGGAGTCCGGGTACCAGTACGGGGATCCCTTGGGCCACGGCGAGTGCATCGTCCAGGGGGAGACCTTCCAGTAAACCTTGAAGTTGCCAGGGTCGGTCTCCAGGCCGGGCCGCCCGGTCGTGACGTAGCTCCAGAACACCTGCTGACCGTGCGAGTAGGCCCGGATCACCTGCTCCTTGAGGGAGATCGTGAGCGCCTTCTCCGGCAGGTTTTGCGCCATCGCATCCTGGAGCACCTTGTCCTGGACCGCGAGGCCGCCGTTGACCTGCTCGAGATCGGTCGTGGCCGTCACCCGACCGAGCTGTGCCGCCAGCTTCTGCACATGGGCGTCGACGATGGAGACGTCCATCTGGAAGATGCGGGCGGTCGACATGTCCGCCTGGACCCGGGATAGAGCGGCACTGGCGCCGGCTCGCGCCACCCCGGCGTCCCCGTGGTCCTGGGCGGCGGCCTGCGCGGCGTACTGCCCGATCAGCTTGTTGGTGGTTTCCTGGTCCGCTACCAGCAGCGAGAGCTTCGAGAACGGCGCCTTGAGCTCGGTGCTGACCGCCCGATAGCCGCTCACCGTTGTCGCGACATCGATCTCGATCTGGGCCTTGTTCGGCAGTCCGGCGAATTCGACCAGGAGCTGGTCGTCGACACCGATCTGCTTGGCTTTCTGCAGGTTGGCCGTGAGTTGGGCGACCTCCGACCGGGCGGTGTCGTGCGTCTGCGCCATCAGCTTCTGGACCCGGAGGTCCAGCTGCTCTTTGATCTGGGTCTCCTGGCCGGCGGCCCGGTTGAAAAACGAGATCCGCGACTCATTGAAGGGGGCCGAGGCCGGTGGCGGGGCTTCGCTGGCGGTCGTCAGTTCCTGGCGTTGGAGATCGGAATACTCCGCCGCACTAAGCCCCAGGTCACTGGCGTGCGCCTGCGCTGCCAGCACCTGGCTTCGCGCCGCCTGGAAGTCCTGCTCCGCGAACGCTTCGCGCATCTGCTGCCCGAAGATGAATCCGGCGACCAGGACGAAGGTCCCAAGCACCACCACGATCCTGGTGGCGTTGCGACGAAGGAATCTAAGAGTACCTGCCAGCACCGTTGTCACCGCATTTTACGGGCATCTTGCACATGGGGTAACGGCCAAACGGCGCAAAAGTTCCGGTGAAGGGCCGTTCAGGAGGCGGCAAACGCTGTGTTAAGATGGGCGCCGCCCAATTCGGGCTGAAGGAGAAACGCCCTGGCTACCGCCGCCCCCGTAACGTTAAAACTCGAGCTTCGCGCCGACCGCGGCCGGCACCTCCAGGCGCTCCGCCGGCAGGGCAGGCTGCCCGGCGTGATCTACGGCCACAACGTCGATGCCGTGACCGTCATGGTGGACGGGCGCGAGTTCGTCAAAGCCTTCCAGAAGGTGGGGCGCAACCAGCTCGTGGACCTCCAGGTCGCCGATGAGCCGGTCCGCAAGGCGCTGGTCCGCGAGGTGCAACGGAGCCCGCGCGATGGCGACCTGCTCCACGTCGACTTCTACCAGGTCAACCTCACCGAGAAGATCGAGTCCGAAGTGCCGATCGAGATCGAGGGCGAGGTCGAGCTGGTCTCCAAGGGTGAAGCCGACCTGCAGCGCGGCCTGCACGTCCTGAAAGTCGAGTGCCTCCCGACCGACCTGCCGCCGGTGATCACGGTCGACGTTTCCGCTCTCAAGGAAATCGACGACGAGATTCGGGTGAAGGACTTGAAGACACCGGCCGGCTGCGAGATCCTCGACGAGCCCGATGACCTGATCGTCAAGGTCGCTGCCCACCGCGAAGAGGTGGAGGAGGCGGCACCGGCGCCGGCGACAGTCGAGGTGCCGACGGTTGGCGAGACCGAGGCGCCCGCCGAGGGTGGCACCGAGGGCGAAGCGCCGCCCGAGAGCTAAAGCCAGAGCGCCCCTACAATGGGCGCCATGCTGACGGTCGTATTAGGCGTCGTTCGATTGGCCGCAACCCCGGCGGCTACGCCAGATGTTGATCATCTCCTCGGGCAGAGCTACCTGCCCACTCGCGATGACCTGCTGAAGTTCGCCGTCGCCGTTCTCATCGTCATCGTCTTCTACCTCGCGGCCCGGCTGACTCGGTCGCTGGCGCGTAAGGAGCTCGTCAGGGTCAAGGCCGATCCGCAGGTCATCCTGCTCGTCAGCCGCATCACATTCCTCGCCGGCCTCCTCATCGGCTTCATCGCCGGCTTCACCGTGCTCTTCGGTAGTCCGGCGCTGGTGTTCGGCGGCTTCGGTTTCCTGGCGCTGGCCCTCAGCCTGGCTTTTCAGGACATCCTGAAGAACTTCATCGCCGGCATCTTCATGTTGCTGGAGCGGCCGTTTCGCCTCGGTGATGAGATCACCGTGGACAACCACACCGGCATCGTCGAAAACATCGAGATGCGGGCGACAACGCTGCGAACGAGCGACGGCGAGCAGGTGATCACACCCAACTCGCTCGTCTACACCGGGACGATCATCAACCGCACCAGGTATCCGACGCGGCTGTTTACGCTGACGGCCAAAGTGCCGGCGGGCGCCGCGCTGGATGGCCTGGCCGAACGACTGGAGGAGCAGCTCAAAAGCCGACCCGATATCGTCAAAGACCCGCCGCCACATGTCAGCCTGCAACCGAGTCTCGATGGTGGGCTAACGCTTGAAGTCCGTTACTGGCTCGACTACCGCCGCAACGACCCGCTGGTGGTCCAGGCGTCCGTTGGGCGCCAGATCTATCAGGCGATCCAGTCGCCGACCGAGCCAACGTCGACAGGTCCCCCGAGGAAGGCGGCCGGGACCTAGACGGCTCGGCTGATGCGAGCCCGAGCACCCTTCCGCCGAGCGCTGTCTGGCTTTGCATCGCTCAGTCCCGCTGCTCGACAGTTCCTCGCCTTCTCCCTGCTGATCTCGATCGCCTCCGGCATCTTCAACCTCGTTTTCAACCTCTACATGAGCGCCCTCGGTTTTTCCAATGCGGTCATCGGCATCTTCAATTCGCTCCCCGCACTCGCGTTGCTTGGCGTCGGCCTACCCTTTGCGGCCCTGGCGGACCGGATCGGCTATCGCGTGTTCCTGATCGGCAGCGGGGCGCTGGCGGTGGTGGCCTCGCTGATCCTGGCCCTTGCGGGCGTGCGCCTCCTCGCCGTGCTGGCAGCCGGCAGCTTCGCCCTGGCACTGACCATCCTGGAGGTACTCGGGGCACCGGTGCTGGCCCAGGTCACCCGGGAGGCGGAGCGGGTCGCCCTCTTTGCGGTCAACCAGTCGCTGGCGTGGATCGCCACGCTGCTTGGCGATCTGCTGGGTGGAGCGATTCCCGAAGCCGCGGCGCGAGTGGCGCACTCGTCCAGTGCTTCGGCTGGCTCGATTCGATCGGCCTTCGTGGCGATGACGCTGCTGACGGTCGCCAGCATGCCGTTTCTGGTGCGCCTGGCCGGCGCGGCCGGGCTGAAGCCCACCAGAGTGTTTCCGGTTCGCGATCTGTTGAGAGTGGACACGGTCCGCTTCGCGCGCTTCCTGCTGCCTGGCCTGATCCTCGGGATCGGCGCGGGCATGTACCTGAACTTCATCCAGCTCTATCTGTTACAGCGTTTTGGCCTGACTCCCGGACCCATTGGCGCCATTTTCGCCGTCGGGGCGGCGGCGACCGCGTTGACCACGCTGGGGGCGCCCAGAATCTCGCGTCGGCTCGGCGTGGCCCGCACCATCGGCCTGCTTCAAGTCGCGGGCTCGCCGCTGGTTCTCGCCCTCGCGTTCCTGACGGTTCTGCCGATTGCGGTGCTGATCCTCTACGTGCGGCAGATCGCGCTCAACCTCCAGGCGCCGCTTGGCCAGGTCTTCGGCATGGAATATGTGGAGCCCGGTCAGCGGGCGCGACTGGCGACCGCGCAGACGGTGGTTGTGGGCATCGGGCTGGGTGGGATCGGCCCCCTGGTCAGCGGCTTTCTCCAGGTGCGCGGTGGCTACCAGCTGGCCTTCTCGGTGAGTGCCGTCTTCTACCTGCTTGCCGGCCTGACGTTTCTCTTGCTCTTCGGCCGGGTGCGCCTTTCCTCCGAGAGCGGCCCGCCGGCCGGCATCCCCGGCAGCGCCTCGAGGGATTCGATCGGCGAGTCCCTATAGTCAGGTGATGGCGCAGGAGACGCTGTTTCCAGCTCCGGAAGAGGCGGCCGCCGCGAGGGACCAGCCGCTGGCGGCGCGGATGCGTCCGCGCAGTTTGGATGAGTTCGTCGGTCAGGAGCATCTGGTTGGACCCGAGCACGAGCTGCGTCGCGCCATCGAGGAAGATCGCGTCGGGTCGATGATCCTCTGGGGTCCGCCCGGCAGCGGCAAAACGACGCTGGCCCGGCTGATTGCCCGCGTCACCTCGTCGCACTTTGTCCCGCTGAGCGCGGTCAGCGCCGGAGTGGCGGACCTGCGGCGAAACATCGAGGAGGCGCGACTGCGTCGAGCACAGTCGGGGAAGCGAACCATTCTGTTCATCGACGAGATCCATCGCTTCAACAAGGGTCAGCAGGATGCCGTGCTGCCCTTCGTGGAGGAAGGGGTCATCACCCTGATCGGCGCGACTACCGAAAACCCATCGTTCGAAGTGAACGCCGCGCTGCTGTCGCGGACCCGGGTGTTCGTCCTTGGCGCCCTGGACGACGTGCAGGTCGGCGAGATCATCGATCGGGCCGCCACCAATCCAGAACGCGGGCTCGGGGCGCGGCATGTCGATCTGGACGCGGAAGCGAGGAAAGCGCTGATCCGCCTGGCCAACGGCGATGCCCGGGTGGCGCTGAATGGCCTGGAGGCAGCCGCCGCGCTGGCCAAGCCGAGGCAAGGGCGGCGACCGGTCACGGCCGCACTGGTGGAAGAGGCCGTGCAGCGGCGCAATCTCCTCTACGACCGCGCCGGCGAGGAGCACTACAACATCATTTCGGCGCTACACAAGAGTCTGCGCGACAGCGACCCCGACGCCTCGCTCTACTGGCTGGGCCGGATGCTGGAGGCTGGCGAAGACCCGCTCTACGTCGCGCGGCGGCTGATTCGCTTCGCCTCGGAGGACATCGGGCTGGCCGACCCGCAGGCGCTCACCCAGGCAGTTGCCGCCCAGCAGGCTGCCCATTTCATCGGTATGCCCGAGGCCAACCTGGCGCTGGCGCAGGCGGTGGTGTACCTCGCCACCGCGCCCAAGAGCAATGCGCTGTACGCCGCCTACACCAACGTGCAGGAGGACGTCGAACGGACGCGAGCCGACCCGGTGCCGCTCCATCTTCGCAACGCCCCGACTCCCCTGATGCGCAAGCTTGGCTACGGCAAGGGCTACCGGTATGCGCACGACTACGAGGAGGCACAGGTGGAGCAGCAGCACCTGCCCGACGCCATCAAGGACCGGACCTATTACCATCCGTCGGACCGGGGCTACGAGAAGATGGTCAAGGAGCGGCTCGACGCCTTCGAGGCGGCCCGCCGCGGGCGCCCGAAGACCGGCTAAGTCGTCAGCGCCTCCACGTGGGGGCGTAGCGCCGCATAGCCATTCGCCATCACCCGCTCGTGGTTCCGCGCCAGCGCGCCTTTCGCCAGGGGTGCCACCAGGTTGAGGATCGGGTTGGTGGTGGCGACGTCCCAGTAATAGACGGCGGAGGTCACTGCTTCAACTTCCGTGAATGCCCACTTACCCGTACCGACGAGATCTCCGGTCGACCGTAGCAGAATGTGCCGGTATTCCTCGGCTTCGACCACCTCGAGGGCGTACCTGAGGCTGTACGGAAGGGAGCCGCGCACCTCGCATTCGATGACGGAGCCGATCGATCGTCCGTCCCCTCGGGTGATCGTCACCCGGCGGAAATTCTTCCACCAGTCAGGGTAGCGCTGAATGTTCAGGACGACGTCCCAAACGCGTTGAACCGGCGACCTGAAGCGCCAATCCGTGACGAAGTGGTAGGTCTCGGGCACGTGGCCGATTCTATGCCGTCGAAAATCGAGCCGGGGTAGCCCCGCCCGGCTGGCGAGGCTACCCGACTCCGAGGCTCAGCGGCTAAAAGCCGTGATCCTTTACCCAGGTAGCGGCAAGATCGGTGGGATCCTGCTTGTCGACGTCGGCGCTCTTGTTGAGCGCGGTCAGGTCTTTGGTGTTGAGCTTCGCGTCGATGCTGTTCAACAGCGACGTCACCTCGGTGTTGGCAACGCTACTCCGGATCAGGGGCACGATGTTGTCCGCCTGCTGCAGATGCTTATCGTCATCGAGCACGACCAGGTCGTTGGCCGAGATGCCACCGTCGCTGGAGAACACCAGGCCAATGTTGATGGCGCCGCTCTTAAATGCCGCGTAGGTCAACGGGCCGCCGGCGTCGAGCGACTTGAATGCCTTGAAGTGCAGCCCGTAGGTTTGCGCAAGGCCGGGCTGGCAGAACGGCCGCGTCGGACATTCCGGCGGTCCGCCCAGCGTCCAATTGCTTGCCACCGACGACACGTCGGAGAGCTTGGTCAGATGGTTTTGGTCGGCCTCGGCCTTCGTGACCGCAAAGGCATTCTGGTCGACTGCCGGCGAGGGGTCCAGCGCCTTGATGCCCTTGGAGTTGAGATGGGCGTTCAGCTTCTGAACATTGGCTTGGCCATCAGTGCCGGCATCCGGCGTGACGCCTTGTTTTCCTTCGACGAATGTCAGGTCGGTCGCCGCGTAGCCGGCGTAGAGGTCGATCTGGCCGCTTTCCAAGGCGGGCTCGACGATCTCGCGGTTACCGAGCTTGTCCTTGTAGTTGATGGTGTAGCCCTTGTTTTTGAGAGCGTCGCCGTAGATGTGGGCCAGGATAATGCTCTCCGAGAAGTTGAACGACGCGATCGTGATGGTCGCCTTCGTGCTGGCCGGTCCACCTGTGGATCCGCACGCGGTCGTGATCAGCGCCAGGGCGACCATGCTGGCCCCCAGGACGTAGATTCGCTTCAAACGCATTTGCCTCGCACCTCCCTAGGTAATTAGTCGAAAATTACGCCGCCGCCAGGTTCGTAGCAGTTTTTGAATCTGGATCACGGATGATTTTGGATGTCCGCAGGCCCGCAGGGGTGGCCAGCCGCTGCAAGCCGGCCAGGGAAAACTCCACGATCAGCGAGAGCAAGCCTACGAGGATGGCGCCCGCATACAGCATCGGATAGTTCTGCTGGCCGAGGCCATCGACGATGAAACGGCCGAGTCCGCCCCAGGCCACCAACGCCGCAAGCGTCGCGGTGGCGACGATGTTGACGGCCGACGTACGGAGACCCGCCATGATGAACGGCAGAGCAATCGGCAGCTCCACACGCCAGAGAACCATGCGGCCGCGCATGCCCATCCCGCGTGCGGCCTCCCGGACGTCGGCATCCACCTCGCGCATGCCGATATAGCTGTTGGTGACGATGGGTGGAATCCCCAGTGCTACCAGGGCAACGAATGCGGGCACGGCTCCAATGCCGACCAGCTCAACGGCGATCACGAGCAAGGCAAACGATGGGATGGCCCGGCCGACGTTCGAAATGTTGATGGCCAGGTTGCCCCCGCGGCCGAAGTGGCCCAGGACGACCCCAATCGGTAGCGCGATCGCGGCTGCCACCAACAGCGAGGCGCCCGACATTGCGACATGCTCGGTCAGCCGGTGGGGGATCCCGCCGTCGCCCTGCCAGTGGGCCCCGTCGAGGAACCAGCGGGCAACCTGGCCGATGAAGTTCATGCGACGGCTCGACTCCTCGCCCAGGGGGTAACGACCCGCTGGACACCGGCGAGGCTCACGTCGGCGACGATCGCCAGCGCGACCGAGAGCAGCGTGCCAATCACCAGCGGCGTCTTGAAATCGCGGATCAGGCCGTCGAGGATCAAGCTGCCCAGCCCACCCTCGCCAATCAGCGCTGTCACCGTCACCAGTCCGATGGTGGTCACGGTCGCGATCCGGATCCCGGCGATGATGGCCGGGACGGCAAGCGGAAAGTCCACCTGTACGAGTTGCTTAAGCGGCCGGTACCCCATCCCGACCGCCGCCTCGCGCACGTCCCCGGGAACGGAATCCAGGCCGATCACGATATTGCGAATCAAGATCAGCAGCGTGTAGCTCACCAGACCGATCTCGGCGGTGAGAATCGTGAGCCCGGTAAAGGGAATCAAGAACGAGAACAGCGCGAGGGAGGGAATCGTGTAGAGGATGCCCGTCAGCGAGAAGATGGGTCCTCGGAGCAGCCGCTCGCGCCACGCCAGCAACCCGAGTGGGACGGCGATCAGGACGCCGAGGCCGACAGCGATGATGGTCAGCTCGATGTGCTGGCTGAGTGCGGCCCCGATGACGTCCAGATGGCGAGATACCCAGTCCCACCGGATCCAGGGGTCATCGGCGGCTCCCACAAACCCGGTGGCGAGCATGGGCACGATGCTATCAGCCGCCTCGACGGCCCGCAATTTACAGTAGAACTTTCTAATGATTCGCCTGGAACGGGTGACCAAGCACTACCCGGGCGGTCAGGCGGCCGTCCGCGAGCTCTCGATCGAGTTCCCAACCGGCCAGCTGACCATGCTGGTCGGTCCTTCCGGATGTGGCAAGACCACGACCCTGAAGATGATCAACCGGCTGATCGAGCCCACCAGCGGCCGGATCTTTCACGACGACCAGGACGTGACCCATATCGACCCCATCGCGCTCCGGCTGCGGATGGGTTACGTCATTCAAAACGTTGGGCTCTTTCCCCACATGAACATCGCCGACAACGTCGGCACGGTGCCTCGCCTGCTGGGCTGGGACAAGAGCCGCACGCAGCAGCGCGTCACCGAGCTGCTCGAGCTCGTTGGCCTGGATCCGCGACAGTTCTCGCGGCGCTACCCGCACCAGCTGTCCGGCGGGCAGCGGCAGCGGGTGGGGGTGGCCCGCGCGCTCGGCGCCGACCCACCTGTCCTGCTCATGGACGAGCCGTTCGGCGCCATCGACCGGATCGCACGCGAGCGGCTCCAGAATGAGTTCCTTCGAATCCAGCGTGAGGTTCGCAAGACCGTGATCTTCGTCACCCATGACATCGACGAGGCGATCAAGCTCGGCGACCGGATCGCCATCATGAATCTGGGCCAGCTCGTCCAGTACGACACTCCGGCGGCGATCCTGGCCAGGCCGGCCACGGATCTCGTCATCGACCTGCTCGGCCCCGACCGCGGCTTGAAGCGGTTGTCGGTTACGCCTATCGACCTGGGGGCGCTGGAGCAGCCGCCCGTCGTCCACCTGGATGACGCTCTCGTCGAGGCCCGCCGGCAGCTCGACGGGCGCTGGCGGCGCGCCATCGTCCTCGATCGCGACGACCGGCCGGTCGCCGAACTCGATCGGGACCGGGCCGACGGCGACGGGCGCGCCGGTGACCGTGCCCAGCCGCTCGATGCCACGATTTCGGCGGACCGGACGTTATACGATGCGTTCTCGCAAATGCTGATCCATCAGGCGATCTGGGTTGCGGTTGTGGACGGGTCCCGCTTTCGCGGCGTGCTCACCCCGGAATCGTTCGTGGCGGCGATCCAGCGCGTGCCGGCGGAAGTCGAGGGCGCACGCCGGTGATCCTGAATCGGGGAAACCTGTTCTCGTTCCTGGTGACGGCCTTCGTCGGCGCGATCTTCCTGCTGATGGTCTTCGAAACCTGGGCGCTGTTCACCGGTAACAAGACGATCAGCGACTATTTCCGCGAGGCCGTGCACGCGTTTCCGGGTTGGGCGTTCGTCATCGCCGTCCTGGCGGGAATCACGCTCGGGCATTTTCTCTGGGGCCCGGCCACCGGCCGCCTGGCGCCAGCGCCCCGCCGGCTGAGTCAGCTGAGGAATCGAAACCCTGCAGCTTAATCCCGGCGCGATTCTCTCTCTGCTGGTCACGATCTTTGTCGGCGTCCTCTTCATCGTGATGCTCAGCGAAACGATTGCGCTGGGCAAGGGCCGGGATCCGATGACCAACCTCATCCGATCCGTGATGCGCGCCTACCCTCGCTTCAGTTATGTCGTCGCGGTTGTGATCGGCATGCTCCTCGGCCACCTGTTCTGGCCGTAAGCTCCAAGACGGCCAGGCGTTGAACCGGAAACCTTACGCCGTCTTCCGCCGCTTCTGTGAGGTGCGCCGACCGGCATTTGATGCGTTGCGTTGCGTTGCGCCGCCTTTCTTCCGGGTTGCCTCAACGCTCGCCCGCAGCGCCTCCATCAGGTCCACGACTTTCTCGCCGGGCTCGGCCGGCGCTTCGGGCAGTGGTGCGCCTTGGACTTTAGCGTCGATCACCTGCTTGAGCGCGGTCTGGTACGCGTCTTCGTACCGCTCGGCGTCGAAGCTATCGCTGAGGTTTTCGATCAACGAGACAGCCATCTGCAATTCTTTCGGTGAGACTTTCGCGCCCTCGGCGGCAATGGCGTCGGTCGATCGGATCTCGTTCGCATAGAACATTGTCTCCATCGACAACACGTCCTGGTAGGGACGGACCAGGCATAGGTTCTCCTTGTCGCGGATGGCCACTTTGGCAACCGCGGCGCGCCCGGTCTGCTGGAGCGCCTGCCTCAGCAGTGAAAAGGCCTTGATGCCAGCCTCGTCCGGGGCGAGGTAATACGCCTTGTCGAAGTAGATCGGGTCGACCTCTTCGAGCTTGACGAAGTCCGAAATGTCGACGGTGTGGACCGTCTTCACGGGAAGGTGATCGAGCTCCTCATCGGTGAGCGGGACATAGCGCCCCTTGGCATACTCGAATCCGCGCACGACTTCCTCCCAGGGCACGGCCTTTTCGTCTTTGGGGCACCAGCGAACGTTCTTCAGACGCACGCCGTCCTTTTTGTGGAGCAGGTGGAACCGCACATCGTGCGATTCGGTCGCGGTATGGAGGCTGACCGGGATGCTGACCATCCCGAACGAGATCGTGCCCCTCCAGATCGCCCGCGGCGCCCTCCGTGTCCCTTCCGCCGCTCTCGCTGGTTTGCGCGCCGTCCTTTGCGCCATACCTGACATCAAGGGTATCACCATGGCGTTCGCTCCGCCGGCGCCCTCCGTGGTGGCTACACTCCGGTGGTGCCGCTGGCCGTATTTCCCCTGGTCCTTGTGGCGGCCGTCTGCCACGCCGCCTGGAACGCACTGATGAAAGCGTCGGAAAACCCGCTGTCCCTGGCAGCAAGGGCGATGACGCTCGGCACCGTTGTCTCGCTTCCGCCGGTCGCGACCCTGTGGCTGATCCAGGGGCGCCCGGGCTTGCCGTTCGCAGGCTGGTTGCTTGCCCTCGGATCGGCCATGCTCGAACTGACCTACTTCATCACGCTGTCAACCGCCTACCGGCGCGGCGAGCTGTCCGTGGTCTATCCGATCGCCCGCGGGACCGCGCCGCTGCTGGCGGTGGCCGTGGGGGTGGTGATTCTCGGTGAGCGGCTTCACCTGGTTGCCGTCGCCGGCATCCTCTTATTGCTGGGCGGCATCTGGGCTGTGCGGCGGCCTACCAGCGCCGGGGCGGCACTCGGGCCCGCCGTGATGACGGGCATTCTGATCGCCGCGTACACCTCGCTCGACCGGGTCGGTGTCCGGTTGGGGCCGCCCTGGCTGTACGGGTGGCTGCTCTGGTTGTTCGCGGCGATCTTCCTCCTGGTCTTTACGCGGACCCGCCGCGTGACGGAACGACGGTTGACCGACGAGCTGGGCACGTCACTGGCGGTCGGAGTCTTGATGACGGGTGCCTACTTCATGATCCTGTTCGCGCTGAGCATCGCGCCGCTGGCCATCGTGGCCCCGCTTCGCGAATCGGCGATCGTGCTGGTCACGGCCTGGGGAATCTGGCGGCTGGGGGAGCGGCGCGGCGCCTGGATCCGGATAGCCGGCGCCGTCGCTATCGTAGGGGGGATCGCCCTGCTGACGATCGCCTGATCAGGGCAGTGCCGGCCTGAAGGTGGTCAGCGCCGGCAGGACGAAGAACCACATCGCCGCCACGATGATGCCGACGAAGATCAGCATGGAGAAGATTGGCCGGCCAGTCATGTCTGAGCCCCTCCTACCTGACTGAACCCACACGAGCCGTCATATCCTGCTCGATCGTTAGGCAGGGAAGAGCAGCCGGAATTCGTATTCGGAAAGGAGTCGGGGCGAGTGGATTTGAACCACCGACCTCACGGTCCCGAACCGTGCACTCTAACCTGGCTGAGCTACGCCCCGATCAGCAATTGCCAATGATACCCTCTCTTTTGCGCGCCGCGGCCTCAGGCCCTCGTAGCTCAGGGGATCAGAGCGCCTCCGTCCTAAGGAGGGCGTCGCAGGTTCGAGTCCTGCCGAGGGCAATTGCCTCCTAAGATGGGCGCATGATCGCGACCGACATCAATCCCGCGCTCAAGCCGGCCGAGTTCCTCCTTGGCACCTGGCGCGGCGAGGGTGAAGGCCAGTATCCAACCATCCGGCCCTTCCGCTACCGGGAGGAGATCCGCTTCTCGCACAATGGCAAGCCGTTTCTGATCTATGCCCAGCGCACCGAGGCGATCGAGACGGGCCAGCCGATGCACCGCGAAGCCGGCTACCTGCGGCTGGTGGGCGACGGTCGCGTCGAGTTCGTGATCGCGCAGCCGATCGGCTACGCGGAGATTTCCCTCGGCCGGGTCGACGGCCACCGGATCGATGTCGAATGCACCAGCGTCGCCCGCACGCCGACGGCAAAGCCGGTCACCTCGATCAGCCGATCACTCTGGCTCGACGGCGATACCCTGCGTTACGAGCTGAAGATGGCGTTGGAAGGCGTTCCCCTCGCCCGTCACCTTGTGGCGAGCTTCAGCCGCGTCGACTGAAGCGATCAGTGGGGGCTCTGCTCGAGCAGTCGTCGCGATACCCGCGTGATGACTCGCCGCGGCGACAGCCGCACCACAACCGGCAGGAGTCGGTTGCCCAGGCCAGGAATGACGAGCGATTTCCCCGCCATCAGTCCGCGATACCCGGCCAGCGCGACCGAGGCGGCGTCAGCCAGCGACCCCCTGACGAGTCGGGCATCCTCCAGCTTGCCTCGCTCCTGGAATCCCGACCGCGTCGGCCCGGGAGCCAACGCCGTGACCGCTACGCCGGTGCCCTTCAACTCGTTGGCCAGGGCCTCGGAGAATGACAGGACATAGGCCTTGCTCGCGTAGTAGACCGCCATCAACGGTCCGGGCACGAAGGCGGCGGTCGAGGCCAGGTTGAGGACGTGCCCCGCCCCACGTTCGACCATGCCCCTGAGGAAGAGCTTGGTGAGCGCGGTCAGCGCCACCACGTTGACCTGCAGCATCTCGAGCTCCGCCTGCAAGTCGGTCTCCACGAAGCGACCGTACACCGGGAAGCCCGCGTTATTGACGAGCGCATCGACCTTCAGCGATGCGGCCGTGACCTCTTCGTAGATCTCATCGACCGTGGATGGGTTCGACAAATCCTTGGCCAGCACCAGCGTCTTGACCCGAAACTCGCTCTCCAGTCGGGCGGCGAGCTCGTCCAGTTTGTCGCGGCTGCGGGCTACCAGCACGCAGTCGTACCGGTCGCGCGCAAACAGCAGCGCCAGCTCGTAGCCGATGCCGCCAGAGGCACCGGTGATCAGCGCGGTCTTACTCATGCCGACGGCTCCTCCACAAAGCTTTGCTCCCCGGCGCGGATCGGGACCGGTAACCAGTTCTCGCGCGGCGCCAGTGGACACGCCCAGCGCGCGTCATACGCGCACGAGGGGTTGTAGGCGAAGTTGAAGTCGATCCCGACCTCGGGCGACCCCGCCCGGGTTTCGAGCGCGAGGCCATCGGTGTGCTTCACGGTGTCGAAGAGGTAGCGGCCGCCACCATACGTCTCCTTCCCCGACGTGCCGTCGCGGAAGGGGAGGAACAACCCGCCGCCGTAACCCACCAGGCTGAAGACCGTGAGCTGGCACCCCTGGCCGGCAATCCGAAATCGCAGCCGGCCTGCCCTCCGATAGGTGATCACCCCGTCCTCGCCGCCGGTGTCGATCTCGATCGGGTCACCGGCCTCCATCGCCTCGAGTCGACAACGCAATTTGAGGTCCCGCTCCGGCTCGAAGTAGCGAAGACCCCGAAAGCTCGGCCGCGCTTCCACCGATAGCGGCGATTGCGGGTGCGTTCGAAACAACTCGTCGCGACCCTGCCGGAACCGGTGGAGCGCATCCGGACCGGTCAGTCGATAGAGGTCGCCGACCCGCCGTCGCCAGTCGACCAGGTCGAGATAGGTTTGCGTGTCGGTCAGCTGCCGCGCTCGACCGGTTGGGCCGTCGGCAGGGGTTCGGGAGCGGGCGCCGCCGCCGTCCCGTCGCCGGCGCTCGCGCCACCCTGGGCCGCGCCGTTCGTCGCCGGGAAGTTTCCGCGCCGCCGACCGCGCCGGCGCCGGAATTTCCGCGGCGGAGCCGCTCCGTTTTCGGTTGGAGCCACCACGTCCGGCGACTCAGCGCCGTTGCTCGCGACCGGGGTGCCCGGTGTGCCCGTCACGACCGGTCGGGGGCCAAACCCGCGCCGCCGCCGGCGCGGTCGACCCAGCGGTGCGCCCGCCGGTCGTTGCCGGCGGCGATCGCCGCGCCGCCGCCCGCCGACCGCCGCATCCATGGCGTGCAGCGCGCCGATCCCGGCGACCCGGCCTTCTCGCTCGATGTGCTCGAGCAGCGGCCGGTAGAGATCCTGTCCTTCGCGGCCGGTCATCGTCTCGATGTCGCCGACTACCACCAGCAGTTGCTTTGCCCGGGAGATCGCGACGTTCAACCGCTGCGCCTTCTTCAGGAAGCCGATCCGCTCCGCCTCGTTGCTCCGCACCAGGCTGAGGATCACGACGTCGGCCTCCTCGCCCTCGAAGGCATCGACGGTATCGACGGCCAGTCCCGGGAGCGCGACCATGCGCAATTCCCGGCGCAGTTGGGTGACCTGGTCCTGGTACATGGCGATCACGGCCACCCGAAGCTGCTCGAGCCCGAGCCGCTGCAGGTGGCGCACCACCCGGCCCACCGCCTCGATCTCGGCGCGGTTCGAGATGCTTCCCGAGCCGCCCTTCTTTTCCCGGCCGCGGATCGTGAGCCAGGTGAGGTTGCGATTGAACGGCCAGGGCAGCGGCGAGCGCAGTGCCGCCATCTCGGGCGAGTTGCGCAGCCGGCCGTCGTAGGAGGCGACCGAGACATAGCTCCCGATGGGCGCCGCCATCCGGTACTGCTCGTCGAGCATCACCAGGTTGGTTTCAGGAA
This sequence comes from Chloroflexota bacterium, assembly GCA_005881215.1. GTDB lineage: Bacteria > Chloroflexota > Dormibacteria > CF-121 > CF-121 > CF-13. The sequence goes on from VBDZ01000005.1 coordinate 23,299, forward strand.
CGACTGCCCAGCTCAACTCGAAGAAGCTGGCATCGCGCACCATGGATTTCGCCTCGTCATCGTCGACCGGGAACGCGGCGGCGCTTTCGTCGAGCACCGGCGGCAGCTGGCGGTGATCGCCGACCAGCAGCCAGCGCGGCGCCAGGCGCAGCAGGGGCAGGGTCTCGGTGAAGCGCACCTTGTTCGCCTCGTCGAGGATCAGCCAGTCGAACATCTCAGCTTCTTTACAGGCGAGCGCGATGCGGTTCACGGTGCCGAAGACCACGTGCGCGTTGCGGACCCGTGGGTCATCGGCCTCGACGATGCTGGCCCGGAACTTCGGATCGACCTTCTCCGGCTCGGCGATGCGGACCATTCGAAGGGCGTCGAGGCCCTGCAGGCGTTCCTGCGCATTGTCGACCGCGGTGTTGGCGTGCGAGGTCATCAGGATGCGGACGTTCGGATCGCGGGCCACCAGCTGGCGAACCGTCTCCACGATCGAGGTGGTCTTGCCGGTCCCGGGCGGTCCCTGGACGAGCTGCATGCTGCCGGGGAAGAGGTTGACCGCGCTGGTCACCGCCTGCCGCTGGCTGGGATTCAAGCGATCATCGAACGGCTGGAGATCCGCCGTTCCCGGCGATAACACCTCGTCGGGCGCGATCAGCAGGGCGGCGACGCGCCGCAGGCTGATGTCGCCCGCCGGGAAGCCGTTCAACGTACGCTGCTGGACTTCGACCACGGCGGTGATCGGCTGCGGCCGGACGGTTCCTGGGCCGAGCACCCCCTCCTCGCGTAACTTGACGAGCCAGCGCCGGCCGCCGCCCTCGCCGCGGAGCAGGGTCCCCTCACGCTCCGCGCCATGGGCGGTGCGGATGATGACCCGGTCGCCTTCTTTGAAGCCGCCGCGCCGGCTGAGCACGATCAAGGCGCCGGCGTTTCGGTCGCCATTGGTAGCGCCGCAGACGCCGCACTTCGCACCATTCACCTGGAGGTTCTCGCACTTGCTGCAGATGACGCCTTCGGTTTCGACCTCGTACGGCCGAGCGTCTTGCTCGGCCTGCCAGGCGAGCCACTGCCGCTCGTGATTGGCGAAGGCCTGGCCGGCCAGCACCAGGGGCAGCTGGGCCGCTTCCTCGAGGGCGGTCAGCTGGCGCCGCACCCAATCCTCCTCGGGGACATAGGTGGCTTCCTGGGGCTCCGCTTCAGCGACCTCGATCGTCAACACGTCGCCCGCATCCTTGGTGGGATCGGGGTCGGGCTGGACCCGCTCGACGAGGAAGGCGATATCGCGGCCCGGCAGGCCGAACAACTGCCCCACCAGGCCGAACCGCTCGATGCTGGTCTCGGTCCGTTTCTGCAGGTTCAAGGTGAACCGGACGGGGGCGTTCTTGATGTCCACGTAGCCGTCACCCTCGGTGGCTTCGGTGAGCAACGCGATCAGGGCGTCCTGCCCCAGGTGGGCGAGCAGGGTCTCGGCCTGGCTCTGCGGCGCGGCGCAGACTTTCAGCCGGACCGCGGTGATGTCGGGGGCCCGATGGGCGAACGGCGACCCCGCGGCAACAGGCGGCAACCGTAAGGTCAAGGGCGCTCCTTGTAGCGCATAAGATTGGACCTGGCTTTCACAGGTGGGCCGACGGCTAGCCACCCCTTCGGCGGAGCGTCGGACAGGCGCGAGCAATCGAACCTGTCTAACCCGGCCCCCAGTATAACGCCAAATAGGGGTCAACGCCACCGGGTTGGTTGCTCTAGCCTAGGAACGGTGGCAAAGCCGGCAACCTTGAGCCCCGCCCAGCGGCGAATCCAGCGCGCCCTGGAGGTGGCTCCGGGGGCCCTGACCTGGACCATTCTGATCGCCCCGGTGGTGGCCTCCTTCGTGTTTGCTCCCTATATCGCGCTCGCCATCTTCCTGGTCGACATCTACTGGTTCGTCCGGACCGGGACGGTGGTGGTTGGGATTCGCAGCACCTACCGGACGATGAAGCGGACCGCCGCCGAGGACTGGTGGCAGCGTTGCCTTACGCTCGGGGTCGGTCCGGGCTTGGGCGACCCACGCCGGATCGTCCACGCCGTCCTGATCCCCACCTACACCGAGCCGTATGCCATCCTGCGCGAGACCGTTCGAGCGATCGCCGACGCCGACTACCCGACGGAGAACAAGGTGGTGGCGATCATCACCCGCGAGACCGACCGCCCCGGCTGGGAAAACGTTCGCCGGCTCCAGGAGGAGTTCGGCTCACGGGTGCGGGCGTTCTTTCACATCAAAGATCCCCTGCTGCCGGGAATCGTCGTCGGGAAGTCGGCCGCGATGGCCTACGGCGGGCCAGTTCTCCGCCGCGAGCTGGAGGCGATGGGGCTTGATCCCCGGGAGGTGATCATCACCGACCTCGATTCGGACTTTCGCGTCCACCGCCAGTACTTCGCCTACGTGACCTATCACTACGTCACCGACAAACGAGGGCCGGAGTCGATCTTCCAGCCGATCCCGATGTTCCATAACAATCTCTGGCGGGTGCCGTTCGCGGTCCGGATCATGGCCAGCGCCTGCACCCAGTGGCAGATGTTCCTCTCCTCGCGGCCAGACCGGCTGGTTGCCTTCAGCAGCTACTCGATGTCGCTGGAGCTGGTGATCAAGGTGGACTACTGGGACGACGATGTGATTCCAGAGGACTCGCGTTTTTACTGGAAGTCCTTCTTCGCCACCAGCGGACGGCTGCGAATGGTTCCCGTCTTCCTCCCGATCTACGGCGACGCGCCCGAAGCCTCGGACCGGGGGATGCCATGGGAGCGGGTCAAGACCCACGCCAATCAATACAACCAGATCAAGCGTTGGGCCTGGGGCGTCAGCGACGTGCCCTTCGTCACGGTGCGTCTGTTACGTCATCCGGAGATCGGCCTCTGGCTGCGGGCGCGCCGCTACGGCTACATGATCTTCAACCATCTGACCTGGACCACGCTGCCGGTGCTGCTGCTGTTCGGTGCCGCCCTGCCGAGGCTGCTGCAGGAGGACTGGAACCTGACGACCGCCGCCGATCGGCTGGCGCTCTACGCCTTCATCCTGATCAACATCGCCTTTCTGAACATCGCCGCCCTGATCCTGGTCGAGCGCCGGATCAACCCGCCGATGCCGCGCCAGTGGGGCTTCTTCCACCAGATCTGGGCCTACGTCCAGCTCGGCCTCTATCCCATCGTGGGCCTCCTGTTCAGTGTGCTGCCCGCGCTGGAGGCGCAGACACGGCTGATGCTCGGCATGTATCTCGAGTACAAGGTGACGGAGAAGGTGGCGGAAGGTCCCCTCGAGGGAACGGCCTGATCGGCTCCCAACCGGGGAGGTCTCACTGCCCGACGTCCAGCTCACGATCAGCGTGACCGTCGGCTGGGCGATTAGATGAGCCCGGTCGAAGCAGCACGTAGGCGGTGACGCCGCCGAGAATCAGCCCGCCGTAGAGACCAACCGCCGAGAGCCAGGCCAGCCCCGGGCTGGCCTGATAGACCGTTGCACGGGCCCCGTCCAGTTGCGCCTGCAGCTCGATCAAAAGCCAGCCGGCGACCCCGAGGCCCAGCAACCACCAGCGTCCATTAAGCCGGGTGTAGACAAACGCGACGGCGAGCAGCAGCGGGGTGAAATTCCACAGCGAGTTCTTCGGGGCACAAACGACCCCCAGCCAGAGGCTCAAGGCGAACGCGCCATCCCACGGGTGACCCGGCGCTACCAGCAGCACGACGACGGTTGCCAGGGTGAGCAGGAGGACGAGGGTCAGCATGGCGGCTTCGACCGGCAAACCGGAAAGCGGGGCGTGGGTCCAGGTGGAGTCGATCCCCAGCCGGCTCAGCCAGCCATTGATCGATTCGTTGCTCCAGTAGGTGTCCGGCCCGAGGAAATATCCGCCCCGTTCAGAGAAGCTGCCGCCACCGGAACCGAGTTGGAAGAGCAGCAATCCGCCGAGCAGCGGGATCCCGGTGGCGAGCACCCGCCAGCGCGGCGGCCGCGCGGTCAGCGCCGCCAGAAACCCGCCCACCGGGTAGAGCTTGATCGCACTGGCGATGCCGAGCATGAGGCCCGGGATGGCCGCGCGATAGGCGACGGCCAGCAGGAGCAAGACGATCAGGTTCGCCTGACCGAAGTAGAGCGAGCCGATCACCGGCGGAAAGAGACCGGCCACCACGCCACCCGTGATCGCCAGTGGCCAGCCCAGCTGTGGCAGCGACCGCAGCAGGATAGCGATCGCGAACGCCAGCGCCACCAGGCTCAGGATGGAGAAGATCGCGGCGGCGGTCACCGGCGGGAGGAGCGCGAGGGGGCGTATCAGGTGGGCGAAGAAGAGCGGATACGAGTAGCCGCTGCCCGTCTCCACGTGCACCCCGGCGGCCCGCTGCACTGCCGTCAGCGCGGCGACGTCGTAGGGATTCTCACCGCGATTCAGCAGCACGCCGGCGGCCCAGTAATCGTAGAAGTCGTTGAGCTGGCCCGACATGCCGATGGTCGCGAAGCTGTAGACGACTCGGAGCAGGGCCACCACGGCGGCCAGGCACCCGCCGACCAGGGCACGCGGCCCGATCAGCTGCTGGAGCCGGGCTACCGTAGGCCGACCGCTTGCTGGACGCGGTGCAGGGTCGTCTCCGCGATTGGGGTCAGGCGCTCGGCCGCGCCGTGCAGATGCCGCATCAGCGCCGCGTCATCGGCCCGGATCTCGCGATAGCGCTGCTGGATCGGGGTGAGCGCCTCGATCACCGCGTCGGCGACGGTCCCTTTGAGCACGCTGTACGGCTTGCCGGTGAATTCCTGCTCGACCGCGGGCCAGTCCTTGTCTGTGATGGTCCGATAGATCTCGAGCAGGTTCGTCACGCCCGGGCCCGCCGGAATGCGCACCTCGGGCTGGGCGTCGGTTTGCGCCCGGGCGAGCTTCTTGCGGATCAGGTCGGGGCCGTCGAGGATGAAGATCGCGTGACCCGGTGAATCGGCGGCCAGGCTCTTGCTCATCTTTTTCTGCGGATCATCGAGTCCCATGATGCGGGCGCCCGCGGCCTGGATCATGGGCTCCGGCAGCACGAACAGCTGGCCGAACCGCTGGTTCATCCGCTGCGCCACGTCGCGGGTCAGCTCGATATGTTGTCGCTGGTCTTCGCCGACCGGCACATAGTTCGTGTCGTAGAGAAGGATGTCGGCGGCCATCAGCGCCGGATAGGCAAACAGTCCGGCGCTCGATCGCTCCCGCTCCCGGCCGCTCTTCTCTTTGAACTGGGTCATCCGTTCCAGCCAACCCATCGGAATGAAGCACTCGAGGATCCAGGCCAGCTCGGCATGCGCCGGGATGTGCGATTGAACGAACATTGCCTGCTCACGCTTGATCCCGCTCGCCAGGTAGACCGCGGCCAGGTCGAGCGTGTTCTCCCGCAGCGCCGCCGGATCCTGCGGCACCGTGATGGTGTGCAGGTCGACGATGCAGAAAATGTTGTCGTACTTGTCCTGGTTGCGGACCCAATTTCGGATCGCCCCCAGGTAATTGCCCAGGTGTAAGCCACCGCTGGGCTGGATGCCGGAAAAGACTCGAAGCTTCGTCGTCGCCGACTGCATCCACGAATGTTAAGGAACAGGTCGAGCGGCCGAGACTACATCAGGTGAATGGTCCAGCTGAAGTCGGCGGTCACCGTTTTACCGGCGACCACTGTGACCTGGCGCGGCGCGACGCCGATGCCGGGCACGACGGTGGGGTGGGGCGACGCCTGAGCGTCGTAGCCGGTTGAGTCCAGCGACACGGCGTACGTGCCGGGTGCGAGCTTGACGGTGTAGGCCCCGCTGCCGTCGGTCACGGCGGTCTGCGCTGTTGGCGTGCCGTTACCTGACACCAGTCGAAAACTGACCATCGCGCCAGCCATCGCCCTGGCGGAACAGCCGGGCTGCTCCGGGCGGTAGGCGCCACCGCACGCCCGCATGGTCACGTGACCGGTCACCGTGCCCGTCGATGGGCCAAAGAGGGCCGGACCGCCGGCGCAGCCGCCGAGGGCGATCGCCAGCAGGCACACGAACAGAGCACGCTTCAACATCTGTTAATGAGACGGAGCAGGGCGGTGGAAAGTTCCGCCTCAATTCGAGCCTGAACTACAATCCCGCCCGTGAGTGAGCGCCTGGCCTCCCGCACCCTGCGCAACAGCGTTCTGGTGGTAGGGGCGAGGGCGCTGGCCAAGCTGGCGGTGTTCGTCGTCGTCGTCCTCCTCTTACGCAGCCTGGGCGCGGAGCCATACGGCCGGTTCGCGGCGATGGTCGTCTACGTCACCTTGCTGGGCGTCGTCGCCGACCTGGGCCTGCAGACCGTGTTCATCCGCGACGTCTCGCGCGACCGGCGCCTGCTCGGCCGCTACCTGTCGAACCTGCTGAGCGCCCGGCTGATCCTCGCCGTCGTGGCGCTCGTGTTGCTCGCGCTGGTGCTCCGTCTGCTCAGCCCGGCCCTCTTTCCCTTCACCTTCGCCGGCTTTGCCCTGCTACTGACGACGAGTTACTCCAGCCTGCTGCGGGCGGTGTTCTACATCCGAGGCCGGCTCGGCTACGAAGCGCTGGCCATCGTGGTCGAGGCCTTGGTGCTGCTGGGCCTGACCAGCCTGGCGGTCCTCAGGCACGCGAGCTGGGACGTGTTCATCTGGGTCTATGCCGCGAGCTACCTGTTTACCTGCCTCTTTGCCTTCGCCGTCATTCGCTGGCGGTGGCACGAGGCGATCCACGTCCAGCTGGAGCCGGCGCTGGTGCGACGCCTGCTGGTGGCCGGTCTCCCGCTCGCCGTCGGGTTCACGGTCACGACCATCTACGCCCAGCTCGACGTCGTGCTGCTGCAGCTCTTCAAAGGCTTCCAGATGGTGGGGTGGTACTCGGCCGCCAATCGATTCATCGATGCGGTCGCCTGGATTCCGCAGACCGCGATGGGCGCGATCTTCCCCGCGCTGAGCATGCTGGCCGCCGGCGACCGGCGCCGGCTGGCCTTCGCCTACGAGAAGTCCTACAAGATGCTCGCCGTGCTGGCGCTTCCGCTCGCGGTCGGGATCGGGATCACGGCCGACTCGCTGGTGCACCTCGCCGCCCCGCGCGGCTTCGATCAGTCGATCCTCGCCCTCCGCCTGCTGGCACCGTCGGTCGCGCTGCTCTTCGTCAATAACGCTTTCATTTACACCCTGACCGCCATGAATCGCCAGCTGGATTTCACCCGCCTCTCCCTCGCGACGCTCGCCGTGAATGTCGTGCTCAACCTCCTCCTCATCCCGCCCTATGGCTACCTGGGGGCGGCGGCGGCGTCGACGCTGACGGAGCTGGCGCTGTTCGCGGGCGGCTGGTGGCTGTTACGCCGGCAGTCGATGCCGCTGGCCGTGCTTGGCAGCGTGGCCCGGGTGCTGGCCAGCGCCGCCCTGATGGGCGCCGTCGTCTACCTGGTCCGGTGGTGGCCGCTGGCGCTGGTGGTCGTGGTTGGGGCTGCCGTCTACCTCGGGGCGCTGGTCCTGCTGCGGGCGCTCGACGCCGAGGAGTGGTCGATCGTGCGCACCGGGTTGATAACCCGCGGCTGAGGCTCGACTAGACTGCTCGGGTGAGCGGCGCCCTTGCCAGCGATGGGGCCGTCCTGCGAGCCCTCAAGGACAAGATCCGCGATGTGCCCAATTTCCCCAAGGACGGCATCCTCTTCAAGGACATCACCAGCTTGCTCCAGGATGCCGGTGCCTTCCGCCAGGCGGTGGACATCATGGCCGAAACCTACCAGGGCAAGGCGGTGGAGCTGGTGGTCGGCGTCGAGTCACGCGGCTTCATCTTCGGTGGCGCGCTCGCCTACCTGCTGAACGCCGGCTTCGTGCCGGTCCGCAAGGAGGGCAAGCTCCCCGGCCAGAAGATTTCCGAATCTTATGCCCTCGAGTACGGGTCCGCCGTCCTCGAGATCCACCAGGATGCGATCAAGCCGGGTCAGCCGGTGGTCATCGTCGATGATCTGCTGGCCACCGGAGGGACGGCGCGGACCACCGCCCGGCTGGTGCAGCAGCTCGGCGGCAAGGTCGTCGGCATCTCCTTTTTGATCGAGCTGAAATTCCTCAAGGGGGCCAACCACCTCTCGGAGTACAACGTCGTCTCCCACCTGAAGTTCTAGATGTCCGAAACCGTGCAGCCAATCCTGGTGGTCGGTTCGGTCGCCCTCGACACGGTGCACACGCCGGCCGAAATCGCGACCGACGTTCTCGGCGGCGGGGCCAGCTACTTTTGCCTCGCCGGCGCCATGTTCGCCCCCATCCGGCTGGTGGCGGTGGTCGGCGATGATTTCCCCGCCACCCATCGCGCGCTGCTGGAGTCGCGAGGCATCGACCTGACCGGCCTCGAGGTTCGCCAGGGCAAGACCTTCCGCTGGACGGCCCGCTACACCGGCGTTCGCCTCGAGGAGCGCGAGACCCTCGACACCCAGCTCAACGTCTTTGCGGATTTCCACCCGGTCCTGCCGGCCCCCTACCGCAGCTCACGGGTCGTCTTCCTCTCCAACATCCAGCCGGAGCTGCAGCTCGAGGTGATCGACCAGGTCGAGCATGCGACGTTCGTCGCCTGCGACACCATCAAGCTCTGGCTCGACACGGCGCGCAAGGGTCTCGAGCAGGTCTTCAAGCGAGTCGATTGCGTGCTGGTGAACGACGAGGAGGCGGTGCAGTTCACGGGGCAGCGGTTCCTGCCGGCGGCGGCGCGGGTCATCCTTTCTTATGGTCCGCGAATGGTGATCATCAAGCGGGGCGAGAACGGCTCGCTGCTGTTCACCGCCGACCGGGTTTTCCTGGCGCCCGCTCATCCGCTCGAGACGGTTCGCGATCCGACCGGGGCGGGGGATGCCTTTGCCGGCGGGCTGCTGGGCGCGGTGGCGCAGGCCGGGCACGACGGTGAAGACGTCCTCCGCCGCGGGATGCTGTATGGGAGCGTGCTCGGTTCGCTGGCGGTGGAGGATTTCAGCGCCCGGCGCATCATGGAGGCCGACCGCGACGAAGTCGAGCAGCGCTTGAGTACGCTTGTGGACATGATTTCACTCGACGGTGCGCGGGCTACCTGAGATGGCAACCATTCCGGCGCAACGCTACGACGTCAAGGACCTGAAACTCGCCGCCGACGGTCAGCGGATGATCGAGTGGGCGGCGCAAGAAATGCCCGTCCTGCAACAGATCCGGGAGCGCTTCAAGCGCGAGCAGCCACTCAAGGGTCAGCGGCTGGCCGCCTGCCTGCATGTGACGACCGAGACGGCCAATCTCGCCATCACCCTGAAAGCCGGCGGAGCCGACCTGGTGCTGTGCGCCTCGAACCCACTGTCGACCACCGACGCCGCCGCGGCTTCGCTGGTCCAGCATCACGGCATCGGCGTCTTCGCCATCAAGGGGGAGGACAACGACACCTATTACCGGCACATCGCCGCCGCGCTTACGCACCGGCCGACCATGACCATGGATGACGGCGCCGACCTGGTCGCCGCCCTCCACAAGGATCGCACCGAGCTGATCGGTGATGTCATCGGGGGCACGGAGGAGACGACCACCGGCGTCATCCGGCTGCGGAGCATGGCCGAGCACAAGGTCCTCCGCTACCCGATCGTGGCCGTCAACGAGGCGATGACCAAGCACTTCTTCGACAACCGGTACGGGACTGGCCAGAGCACGATCGACGGCATCATCCGGGCGACCAACGTGTTGCTGGCGGGGAAGGTCTTCGTGGTCTGCGGCTATGGATGGTGCGGCCGCGGCTTGTCGATGCGGGCTCGGGGGATGGGCGCCCACGTGATCGTCACCGAGGTCGACCCGGTGCGGGCGCTCGAGGCAGTGATGGACGGCTATCGGGTGATGCCGATCGCGCAGGCGGCCCGGGAGGGCGACCTGTTCGTCACCGTGACCGGTGACATCAACGTGGTGGACGAGGCGCACCTGAAAGCGATGAAGAGCGGCGCCATCCTGGCCAACTCCGGGCACTTCAACGACGAGATCAACCTGAGCGCCCTTGACGGGATGGCGGAGAGCGTCCGCACCATTCGGCCTTCGCTCGAGGAATACCGGCTGCGCGACGGCCGCAAGCTCTTCGTCCTTGGCGAGGGTCGCCTGGTCAACCTCGCCGCTGCCGAGGGACATCCGGCGGCCGTGATGGACATGAGCTTCGCGAACCAGGCGCTCTCGGCCGAGTATCTCGTCTTGCACGCACGGGAGCTGCAGCCCCGGGTCTACCCGGTTCCGGACGAGATCGATCGCGAGATTGCTCGGCTAAAATTGGCCGCGATGCACATCACCATCGACTCCCTGACGACGGAACAGAAGGAGTACTTGAGCGGCTGGGAGTCGGGCACGCGGTGAAGCAACACAACCATCTGTTTACCTCCGAATCGGTCACCGAAGGCCACCCCGACAAGATCGCCGACCAGATCTCCGACGCGATCCTCGACGCCATCATGGCGAAGGATCCCCTGGGCCGGGTTGCCTGCGAGACCGCGGTCACCACCGGGCTGGCGTTCGTCATCGGCGAGATCACGACCGATACCTACGTCGAGATGCGCGACATCATCCGGGATACCATCGAGCAGGCCGGCTACGACCACCCGGGCTTCGGCTTCGACGCGGAGACCTGCGGCGTGATCGTGTCGATCCAGAAACAGTCGCCCGACATCGCCCAGGGAGTCGATGCCGGCGGCGCGGGCGACCAGGGGATGATGTTCGGCTTTGCTTGCGATGAGACGCCGGAGCTGATGCCGATGCCGATCCAGCTCGCCCATCAGCTGGCGCGCCAGCTGGCCCGGGTGCGGAAGGACAAGACGCTCGCCTACCTGGGCCCGGACGGCAAGACGCAGGTGACGATCGAGTACGTCGACGGCCGCCCGCGCCGGGTCGACACCGTGGTGCTCTCCGCGCAGCACACCGAGGACGTCAGCCTGGACCGGATCCGCGACGACCTGCGCGAGCTGGTGCTGGAGCAGGTGGTGCCGGCCAAGATGCTCGACCAGCGCTCGACCATCCACGTCAACCCCACCGGCCGCTTCGTGCTCGGCGGGCCCCGCGCCGACGCCGGCGTCACCGGCCGCAAGATCATCGTCGACAGCTACGGCGGCTATGCGCGCCACGGCGGCGGCTGCTTTTCCGGCAAGGATCCGTCCAAGGTGGATCGCTCGGGTGCTTACGCGGCCCGCTACGTGGCCAAGAACATCGTCGCCGCCGGCCTCGCCAGTCACTGCGAGATCCAGGTGGCGTACGCGATCGGGGTGCGCCGGCCGGTGTCGATCTTCGTCGAGACCTTCGGCACGGAGCGGGTGCCGGTCGCCACCATCGAACAACTCGTCAACAAGCACTTCGACCTCAGCCCGCTCGAGATCATCCGGGAGCTGGAGCTCAGGCGGCCGATTTACAAGCAGACGGCTGCCTACGGCCACTTCGGACGCTCCGACCTCGACCTTCCCTGGGAGCGAACCGACAAGGCCGATCTGCTCGCGGCGGAAGCCGGGGTACAACGCTTGCAGGTGGTGGAGTCGCAGGACGGCTAGCGGACAACGGGCCCGCCGGCCCACGCGAGCGGCGCGCTCCGTGCCAGGCGAGCGTTTGAGGCGTTGATCACCCTCGTCACCGGCATCGACGGCTTCGCCGGGAGCCACCTGAGTGACCTGCTGACCCGCCGGCGCCACACCGTCCACGGGACGACCCGACGCGTGAGCCCGGATCCTCACGCGGAATTGTCGGCGTCGGTCACCACCCATCAGGTCGACCTGCTCCACCAGGACCAGGTTGAGCGATTGGTCCAAGCCGTGCAGCCGCGCTGGGTCTTCCACCTGGCGGCGCTCAGCAGCCCGGCCGCATCCTGGGACGATCCGGGCGGAACCATCGCCACCAACGCCGGCATGCAGGCGAACCTGCTCGGCGCACTGCTGTCCCTCCGCCCCATGCCCCGCGTCCTGGTGGTCGGCTCGGGTGATGAGTACGGCCGGCCGCAGGGGCGCGCCCGGCGGCTGAGCGAGGAGGCTCCGCTGCGACCGATCACCCCCTACGGCGTCAGCAAGGTCACCCAGGACCTGATGGCGCTGCAGTATTTCCTCAGCCGTGACCTCCCCGCCGTCCGGGTGCGCCCGTTCAACCATGCCGGGCCGCGCCAGTCCTCGGACTTCGCCCTGGCGAGCTTCGCCCAGCAGATCGCGCGGATCGAGCTCGACAAGCAGCCGCCGACCCTGAAAGTCGGCAACCTCGAGGCCCGCCGCGATTTCACCGACGTGCGCGACATCGCGCGCGCCTACCTGCTGGCGGTGGAGAAGGGCAAGCCCGGTGAGGTCTACAACATCGGCTCGGGGTCAGCCCCCCGGCTCCGCGAGCTCCTCGCAATCCTCTTGAAGATGACGCGCGCGAAGGTCGCGCTGGAGGTGGATGCCACCCGCAAACGCACCGCGGAGGCGGACGTCTACGTTTGCAACGCACGCTGCTTCCAGCGGCTGAGCGGCTGGCGGCCGCGGATCTCGCTGGAACGGATGCTGCGCGACACGCTCGAATACTGGCGCCGCCGGGAGCGGAGCGGCGACTGATGGCCCGCCACATCGTGATCCTGGCCGGCGGGAGCGGCACCCGCCTCTGGCCGCGATCGCGGGAAAAGTCGCCGAAACATCTGCTGACCCTGCATGGCCGCCAGTCGCTGTTGCAGTCGACCTTCCAGCGGGTCCAGAGGCTGACCGAGAACGTCTACGTCGTCACCGAGCAGTCGCAGGTGGAGAGCATCCGGCTGCAACTCCCCGAGCTGACCACCGAACGCTTCATCATCGAGCCGGCCCGGCGGGGCACCGCCTCGGCTCTTGGCCTGGCGGCTCTCGCCATCGCCGAACGCGACCCGCGCGCGACCATGCTCTCGGTGCATGCTGACCACTACCTGGGCCAGGACGAGGAGGCCTACCTCAAGACGCTCGAGGCCGAGGCCCGCTGGGCCGAGTCAAGGCGCTCGCTGGTGACGGTTGGGCTCACGCCACCGTACGCCTCCACCGCGTTCGGATACATCCAGGTGGGCCCGGCGCTCGATGGCCAGGGTGGCGCGGCGGTGCATCAGGTGAAGGCCTTCGTCGAAAAACCCGACCTGCAGACCGCGGAGCGCTACCTGAAGAGCGGTGACTTTCTCTGGAACCTCGGCCTGTTTGCCTGGCCGATCGACGTCCTCTTCGACGAGATGGCCCACCATGCGCCGGCGCTCTTTAAGGGGCTGGAGGTGGTCAAGGCATCGCGGCGGGCGGGCCGCGCCGACGAGGCCGATGCGGCCTACAGGACCCTGCCCACCGAGGCCGTCGACTACGCGGTGATGGAGCGCACCAGCAACCTGCTGGTCGTCAAGGCCGCCTTCGAGTGGCACGACCTGGGGTCCTGGGCGGACCTGCACGACATCCTGGAACAGGACCAGGCCGGGAATTTCGTCGAGGGTGAGTCGGTCTTGATCGACTCCCGGAACTGCATGATCCATTCGCCGAGCAAGCTGGTGGCGGCGGTGGGGCTGGAGGACATGGTGGTGATCGAGACCGACGATGCCATCCTGATCTGTCCCAAGGCTCGCTCCCAGGACGTGAAGCTGATCGTCGACCGGCTCAAGCAGTTGGGCAAGACCGAGTACCTCTGACCGTCGTTACACTGTGGCCGTGGCAAAGCGCGCCCTGATCACCGGGATCACCGGCCAGGACGGGTCCTACCTGGCGGAGCTGCTGCTGGACAAGGGCTACGAGGTTCACGGGGTGGTGCGCCGCTCCTCGACCATGAACCGCGGCCGCATCGACCACCTCGAGCACGCCCATCCATCGCACCTCGAAGGCGTGCGCTTCACGCTCCACTACGGTGACATGACGGACTCGGGCGGCCTCAACCGGCTGGTGATGACCGTCGAGCCGGACGAGATCTACAACCTGGCGGCCCAGAGCCAGGTCCACATCTCCTTCGACCAGCCGGAGTACACCGGAAACACCGACGGGCTGGGCACCACCCGGTTGCTGGAGGCGATTCGTGCTACCGGCCGCCCCACCCGGTTCTACCAGGCGTCCACCTCCGAAATGTTCGGCTTGACGCCGCCGCCGCAGAACGAGCAGGCACCGTTTCATCCACGCAGTCCCTACGGGGTCGCCAAGCTCTACGCGCACTGGATGACCGTCAACTACCGCGAGGCGTACCAGATGTTCGCCTGCAGCGGCATCCTCTTCAACCACGAGTCGCCCCGACGCGGCGAAAACTTCGTGACCCGCAAGGTCACCCGCGGCATCGCTTCCATCCTGGCCGGGCGGGCCGGCAAGCTGCGGCTCGGCAACCTCGACGCCAAGCGTGACTGGGGGCATGCCCGCGACTACGTCGAGGCGATGTGGCTGATGCTGCAGCAGGAGGCGCCGGACGACTACGTGATTGCCACCGGCATTCAATGGAGCATTCGCCAGCTGGCGGAGATCGCCTTCGGGCTGGTCGGTCTCGACTGGCAGCAATACGTCGAGGTGGATCGGGCTTACTTCCGGCCGGCGGAAGTTCCCGACCTGCGTGGCGATCCGAGCAAGGCGCGGTTAAGGCTCGGCTGGCGGCCCCGGATCACCTTCGAGGCGATGATTCGGGAGATGCTCGAGTCGGACCTCGCGGCCGCCGGCTTGAAACCCGACACGCACCTGCGCACCCCGTCCGCGAAAGCGAGCTAGACCTCCCCGGCTACGATTAGGTCCGTGACCGTCGAGATCAAGTTCGGCACCGACGGGTGGCGTGGCATCATCGCCGACGATTTCACCTACGAATCCGTTCGGGTCGCGACCCAGGGGATCGCCCAGTACCTCAGCAGCCGGCCGAACCCATCCGCGATCGTCGGCTACGACACCCGCTTCGCCTCCGATCTCTTCGCTCGCGAGGTCGCCCAGGTGCTGGCGGCCAACGGGGTCACGGTGTTGATCATCGACGCGCCGGCGCCGACCCAGGTCGCCACCTACGCCATCCTCGACAAGAAGACGAGCG
>VBDZ01000237.1 GCA_005881215.1 Chloroflexota bacterium
AGCCGGAGCGGTGGACCCGACAGCGCCACCACAGTGTTGCGCATCTCGTCGAGCAGCTCGGCGGGTAGATGAAAGGTGGCTCGCCCCTTGGCGCTCGGCGGCTTCGGTGCCCCCCGCCGCTCCGAAGGCCGCCAGGCGCGACGCAGCTGGTCTGCGGCCTTCGAACCCCTGTTTGATCCCATTCCCCGCAGCCTAGCACAGGAAATGGCATTTAGGGAACTATTGACATTAATGGCAGCATTATCTACATTTTCCCCGTGGACGTCGTGGAGGGCGTGCAGGAGCGCGACGCGGCCAACCTGCGCTGGGCGGCTGACCGCAACCGGTTGCTCCCCGGCGAGCGGCCGCAAACGGTCTATTCCGAGGATGCGGAGCACTGGGTCCGCGTCTACACCGACCTGCTCACCTTCAACCTCGAGATGATGGACGTGATCGAACGGCGCCTGGCCGCGCAACCCGTGGCAGGCGATGGCCCCGAGCACTCCGACCGTGACCTCCTTCACGCGCATGTGCGCCGGCTTCGCTGGCGGCTGAGCTTCTGGCAACGGCGTCACGCGCAGCTAAACCCGAGGCCCCTCGTGGCGGGAGGTCCGCCTCCCGCCACCCCCGCCGTCCCGTAAGCGCGGGTGCTTTTCGGTCGGTTGCATTGGTGATCCGGACGCCGTAAGCTTTGAAGGATCGTCCGACAACCTGACAACCCGGAAGGCGGGGAGGTGAACTCGGTTTGAATACGGAGGTCATCGTGACCTGCGCGGTCACCGGCGCGGGCGACACGGTCGGCAAGCACCCGGCCATCCCGGTCACGCCCAGGCAGATCGCCGACGCCGTCATCGAGGCGGCCAGGGCCGGCGCCGCCGTCACCCACATCCACGTCCGCGATCCGAAGACCGGCAAGGGCGGCCGGCATCCCGACTGGTACCGCGAGGTGGTCGAGCGGGTCCGGAGCAGCGATGTCGACGTCATCATCAACCTCAGCGCCGGCATGGGCGGCGACTTTGTCGTGGGCGACCCGGATCCGCTCAAGCCCGGCGAAGGCACCGACCTGGTCGGAGCGCTGGAACGGCTGGCGCACGTCGAGGAGCTGCTCCCCGAGATTTGCACCCTCGACTGTGGGACGCTCAACTATGGCGACGGCAACCTCACCTACATCAGCACGCCGGCGATGCTGCGGACGGCGGCACGCCGCATCCAGGAACTCGGCGTCAAGCCGGAGCTTGAATGCTTCGAGCTTGGTCACGTCTGGCTGGCGCGCCAGATGCACGCGGAGGGCCTCCTTGATGATCCGCCGCTGTTCCAGCTTTGCCTTGGGATTCCGTACGGCGCGCCTGCCGACACCAACGCCATGATGGCGATGCGCGACGAGCTGCCCGAGGGCGCGGTCTGGGCCGCCTTTGGCATCGGCCGCCATCAGATGCCCATGGTGGCGCAGTCGGTCATCCTCGGCGGCCACGTCCGCGTCGGGCTGGAAGACAACCTCTACTTGCGCAAAGGCGTCTTCGCCAGCAATGGCCAGCTGGTGGAAAAAGCGATTCAGATCATCGACCTCCTTGGAGCCCGCGCGCTGACGCCCGCCGAAGCCCGAACCCGGCTCCGCCTCAAGACCGCCCGACCGGCCGCGGTTTCGTGACCGACGCCAGGCGGGCCCGCGCCCGCCGGCTGGCGGTGATCGGCGCGGGCGTGATTGGCAGTGGATGGGCGGCCCGCGCGCTGGCGAAGGGGCTGGACGTGATCGCGTGGGATCCCGCGCCCGGCGCCGAGGCCCGGCTGCGGGCCGCCGTGGCCAACGCCTGGCCAGCGCTCGAGCGGGTTGGCCTGAGCCAGGGAGCGTCGCGCCGCCGCCTGACGTTCGCCGGCGACCTCGAAATCGCCGTGGCCGGAGCCGACTTCGTGCAGGAAAACGCCCCCGAAGACGAACGCCTCAAGCGGTCGCTCCTGGCGCACATCGACCGGGCGGCCGATCCGGGGGTCGTCATCGCTTCAAGCTCCTCGGGGTTGTTGCCGACGCGCATCCAGGCCCGCTGCCGCCACCCCGAGCGGGTGCTGATCGGCCACCCTTTCAACCCGGTGTACCTGCTACCGCTGGTCGAGGTGGTCGCCGGCGCGCGCACCAAAGCGCCAGCCGTCAGGCAGGCGAGCGCCTTCTATCAGCAGCTGGGGATGCGCCCGCTGCATGTCAAGCGGGAGGTCCCCGGCTACATCTCCGATCGGTTGCAGGAGGCGCTCTGGCGCGAGGCCCTCCACCTGGTGGCGGATGGGGTTGCCACCACCCAGGAAATCGACGATGCCATCGTCTACGGGCCCGGACTGCGCTGGGCCTTCATGGGGACCTGCCTCGCCTTTCACATGGCGGGTGGCGACGACGGCATGCGGCACATGCTCGAACAGTTCGGCCCCGCGCTCAAGTTGCCCTGGACGAAACTGCGTGCACCCGAGCTGACGCCGCAGCTGGCACGCCGGATGGTCAGAGGCACCACCGCGCAGGCCAATGGGCGCTCGATCAAGCAGCTGGAGCGCTGGCGGGATGACCAGCTGATCCGCATCATGTCGGTGACCGGGGCATGAACTTTGGGTTGACCGCCGAGCAAGAGATGGTGGTCAAGACGGTACGCGGCTTCGTCGAGAAGGAGCTCTACCCACTCGAGCCGGAAGTCGAGCGCACCGGCCATGTCCCGAAGGAGTTGGGCCGCGACATCCAGCGGAAGGTGAAGGCGTTGGGCTTCTACGCGCCCAACATCCCGGAGAAATACGGCGGGGGCGGACTGGACAACGTGACGATGGCGCTCCTCGAACGAGAGCTCGGCCGCACCTCGTGGGCGCTGCACGTCTGGTGGGGACGGC